>CAZCDT010000168.1:0-1516 GCA_964497525.1 uncultured Bacteriovoracaceae bacterium | reverse complement strand
CTCAAATAGAATACAAGCACCCATTGAGACATTTGCAAAAATAGTGGAGTTGTTGAATGTAGATGTGAAAGATTTATTAAATAGTAGCAAATAGAGATATGGCTAAAAAAGCGAAAGAAAAACAAGAAAAGCCCATTGAGGTAAGTCTGTGGGAGTCGGCAAACAAACTACGTGGAAGCGTTGAGCCTTCGGAATACAAACACGTGGTACTGGGATTGATTTTCATGTAGTTTGTCAGCGACAAGTTTGAGGAACACCGCTCCAAGCTCATTGTCGACGGAAAACAAAAATACGTGGAAATGCCTGAGTTCTACAATATGAGCAATGTGTTTTTTCTAGAAGAAATATCGCGGTGGAACTATATCAAAGAGAAAGCCAAACAAGACGATTTAGCGCTAATTATCGACACCGCTCTCCATACCATTGAAAAAGACAACAAAAGCCTAAAAGGAGCTTTGCCCGATAATTACTTCTCTCGTTTAGGTTTGGAATCGTCAAAATTAGCTTCGTTGATTGACGAAATAAGCGAGATAAACACCTTGAAAGATAAAGAACAAGATATTGTAGGGCGCGTATACGAATATTTCCTCTCAAAATTCGCTTTGGCCGAAGGGAAAGGCAAAGGCGAATTTTACACCCCAAAAAGCATTGTAAACCTCATTGCTGCAATGATTGAGCCTTACAAAGGAATCATTTATGACCCTGCTTGCGGTTCGGGGGGCATGTTTGTGCAATCTATTAAGTTTATCGAGAGTCACCATGGCAACAAACGTGAAGTTTCCATTTACGGACAGGAATACACCAATACCACTTACAAACTGGCAAAAATGAACCTTGCCATTCGGGGTATTTCCGCAAACTTGGGAGCAAAAGCCGCCAATACTTTCTCCGACGATCAACACAAAGACCTGAAAGCAGATTATATTATGGCAAATCCACCATTCAATCAAAAAGATTGGCGAGCCGAAGACGAACTTATTGACGACCCGCGTTGGCGTGGCTACGATGTGCCACCTAAAAGCAATGCCAATTACGGTTGGATTCTTAATATGGTAAGCAAACTTTCAGTAAACGGCGTTGCGGGCTTTATTCTTGCCAACGGAGCTTTGAGTGGCGGCGGCGAAGAATACAAAATTCGCCGAAAATTAATTGAAAACGATTTGGTGGAAGCAATTGTAGTTTTGCCTCGTGATATGTTTTATACAACAGACATTAGTGTAACCTTGTGGATATTAAATAAAAACAAAAAAGAACGGGTTGTTCAGATAGGTGATGAAGAAAGAAAATATCGTAATAGAAAAGGCGAAATTCTATTTGTCGATTTAAGGCGTTAGAGAACTGAATACGAAAAGAAATACATAGAACTTATGCCTGATGATATTTCTAAAATCGCACAGAATTATCACAATTGGCAGCAAGAGAATTATGAAGATAGTTATTCTAATATTCCTGAGTACTGCCACTCTGCCAAACTCGAAGATGTAGCGAGAAACGATTTTTCTTTAGTCCCAAGTAA
>CAZCDT010000167.1:0-1650 GCA_964497525.1 uncultured Bacteriovoracaceae bacterium | reverse complement strand
CAATTTCCTGTTTCCCTATCAGTTCCAATTTTTCTACTTCGTGCAACATAGTGGCACAACCTATGGTTTTTACCACCTTATAACGTCCTCTATCCTTGTTAACTATCTGAATAGAAATGCTCCCAGATCTATTTTTTAATCTCCGAATAAACATATATTTTTTTTTGCAACACCCAAAAAACGAAATAATTAAATATATATTGTTGAATACTAATTATTTCTATGGGTGTTGTAAAAAAGTGCGGAAAACAGGAAAAGTGATAGAAAAACCACATTGAAATTTTCGCATTACAAAATTAAAATTTTTGCATTACAATTTTTTGGTGATTATAAAACAAACTACGACTACCGGTATTTGTCGCAGAGATTTTTCGCTTTTCGGTTTTCTCTTTTTAGTATTTTTGCAAAAAAATCGATGGATTTAATTTGTTTTATATCAAACCTTACGTACTGTATAAACTAATCCTGATTATATATTGATTAATAAATAAATTTTTCTAAAAATGGAAGCATTGATTATTATTGATATGCAGAATGATTACTTCGATAAAGGTACTATGCCGCTTGTCGGTTCGGACAAAGCATGTAATAATGCAAAATTGATTCTTGAAAGATTTAGAATAAAAAGTTTGCCAATAGTTCATATACAACATATTGCAACAAAACCGACAGCCACTTTTTTTCTGCCAAATACAAAAGGAGCAGAAATACATAACAATGTTAAACCGATAGGAAAAGAAAAGGTAATTGTCAAGCATTACCCTAATAGTTTTAGAGAAACGGAATTGCTTGATTATTTAAAGAGTGAAGAAATATCCAATTTGGTTATTTGTGGCATGATGACCCATATGTGCGTTGATGCAACAGTAAGAGCAGCAAAAGAATATGGTTTTAATATCCTTTTAATCGGAGATGCCTGTGCAACCAAAGATCAAGAAATAAACGGACAGATTGTAAAAGCAGAAGAAGTTCAAAAAAGCTTTTTAGCAGCATTAAATTATTTCTATGCATCTGTTAAGACAACAAGTATTTATTTGAATGAGAAATAAATCTATTCAAATAAAAAATCATAAAACACAAACTCAACTTTTGATGACTATTAAGATTTAAATATTTATATCATCAAAATATTTACATTTGCTAAAAATAAAATTGTGAACCCTACCAAGACAGATTTAAGTGCTTTAAATGATAAGCAAAGAGAAGCGGTAATAAGCGAAGATAAACGTATGTTGGTTTTAGCCGGTGCAGGTTCCGGCAAAACAAAAACACTTTTACAAAAACTCATTTATTTGATTGAGGAAAAAGGCGTAAGCCCTTCAAATATTCTTGCAATCACCTTTACTAAAAATGCCGCCAATGAAATGATCGACCGATTGATTATTTCCGCTGATACAACCCGACAGTATGAAAGAATGCTGGTTGATAAAAGATTAACCAAGTTAGAGAAAGAAAAAGAGCGATTCAATCAACAGAAAAAATATAAATGGATTGACGGTTTGACTATCAGAACTTTTCACAGTTTTTGCTACAGCATACTTCGCCATGACGGTGTAAATGAGTTTGATAACAAATTTAAAATTATTGGTGATGAAAAAAGAGATGAAGAAGACGACCTTTCAAAGAACGTAGCTCGTGAAACGGTTTTTG
>CAZCDT010000166.1:0-1704 GCA_964497525.1 uncultured Bacteriovoracaceae bacterium | reverse complement strand
AACTTCAAAAGGTCAAAAGATATGTAAATTTAGTATAATGCAATTAGTTTCATAGTTTAATTCTGTGAAGAGGAAAAAATGTCGCAGAAACAGATCTGTAATGTTCTTGAAATTGTAAGGTGGACGTGCATAGTAGCCGGTTTTAATCTGGCTTATTTTTTAGGGCAAAATCCTGCCGAACAGCTTCATATAATAATGCCGTGGGTGGTAATACCTCTTGCGGGACTTACGGGTATTGAGTCAGTTTTTCTGGGCAAAACTGCTTCGGAACTTAGCGGTTACGGATATAATCCTGAATATCAACGCCAATCGGGGCTGAACAATATAGCAGTGGCAATAACCGCTATAATAGTATTCCTGTTTGGATGGGGAACTTATGCCGAAGCAGCAGTACTGATGATATTGCTGATATTTCTTACGCTATCAGCCTGCAACCATGCATATTCGGCAATAAAAGATAAAAACTACAAAATAAAAAATCTTCTAAGACCAATAATGACAGCTCTGCTGTTAGCCTTTACCATGCCCTTCATCATCCGCGCCTTAAACTAATCAAATTATAAAACTGAAAACAATGATTTCAAAATTTAGTATTAAGATATGTTTCAATATGACTAGCTATGTGGGCTCTATGTGTTCCATAGGAAGTATTTAATATAGAACTTTACACTTCATAAGTTTTTGAGTATGGTTTTTTCATAAATCAGGTCAAGTTCTTTTTTTATTTCAATCAAATACATCTCAACTCTCTTGAAAAAATTAAATTTTCTATCTTTTGTATCCAAAAGCATATCTCCATTAAAACTAAACGGACAAAAATGTAGTAATTTTGAAGTTATTTTATAAAAAGAGCTATATTCTTCCTCATAACCTATATCTTTTGCCATTTCAAGAATGGAAGGTATTTTTTTACCCTTATTTCCTCGTAGGCTTAGCATTTTATTCTGTTCATCGAGAAGAAACTTTGGTGATGAAAATAAATCTTTAAATTCAGGAAACATTTTTTTATTGGCTTCTGTCATTTTCTTTAAATTTTCTAAATAATCATATCGGTCATAGTTACAATAATCTATAAATTCTTCAAAGTTATTATTTTTATTCATATATCTAGAAACAATAAAAACTTCACATAATCTCCTACAATCTAATAATATAATATCTCCGTATGTATCTATAGAATCAGTTTTTAATCTCAAAACATATTCTGCTAAAAACATCCCAAAACTTATCGAGTGTTTATTAACAGCATAGCGAGGCTGTTTTCTTTTTTTGAATTTTGATAATAAAAACTCTATCTTTTTCCGTTGTTCCTTAATACTACGAGTTGTAATAACATCTAAATCTTCCATAGCTACCTCCATTTTTATTTTAGCAAAATATAGATAAATATGTGAACTCACTAAACTTTTATAAAGTAATATAATGTTTAATAAAATTTAAGATTATTTTTTATCATTTGAAACATTAAGATTTTAGGCGAAATAAAGTATTTAAAAAGTGTGGTGTAAGCAGTATCACTGTTTGAGATGATTTTGGAGATATTTTTTATTTCATTTTGGGCAAGGTATATCAAGCACAGCCGAGCGGTAGCGAGCCGATATCCGAAGTTCAAAATAAATAAAAAAGAGCCCAAAAGGGCTCAAACATGGCGGAGAAGGGGGGATTCGAACCCCCGATACGATTTCTCGTATAGCAGTTTTCGAG
>CAZCDT010000165.1:0-1775 GCA_964497525.1 uncultured Bacteriovoracaceae bacterium | reverse complement strand
AATTGGATTAATTATTTTGTACATTTCAATACGTTTTGAAGACTTTCAAATTACAATAATTTATTGTGAGAGTTATTGGTCTCTATAAACAGATTATTGTATATAGACAATATTTTATTACCATAGTTTTCTTCAAGACAGTTCTCAAAAGCCCATTTTTTTGCCGCCAAACGTATGTTTTTACAATTTGATGGTTCTTTAAGCACAAACCTTAAATTACTAACAAGTTCTTCAAAATTGTTATACAAAAAACCGGTTTCATTATGCTTTATAAGTTCTTTTGTTCCACCACTGTTGTAGCCTATAACCACGCAATCATTTGCCATAGCTTCAACCGTAGTTCTTCCCATGCCTTCGAATTTTGATGTCATTAAATATGTCTTTGCTTTATTAAAAAGACTGTAAGGATTTAAGACATAACCTAAAAAGTCAACTCTGTTTGCAATACCAAGTTTTGAAGATAGTTCTTTTAAATTATTTTCAAGTATACCGGTACCGGCTATTACTAATTTTAGTTCTGGAAATTCCTTTGAAACTCTTGCGAATGCTTCTATTGCTTTTTCTGGTTGCTTGCCTTTACTGAGAGAACCGCAAAACAATATGTAATTATCTTTCAAATCATTTGAAGGTAGAATGTTTTTATTAGAAAAAACAGCATCAAATATGTTTACAAAATTTGCATTATAGAATTCTTTAATTGAATTGGTTATTGGAATTACTGCATCTGATTTATTAATCAAATATCTCAAAAAGTTAAATCCGATTATAGGATAACACCCTTGGTCTCGGTAAATGAACTCTCTTAAATGCCAGACGTGCTTTACTCTGCATATCTTGGCGGCAATAAAACCACAGATTATAACTGATGTATTTGTATGAACAATATCTATTTTGTGTTTTTTTATAATTCTACATAAGACTAATGTTAAAAATACATTGTAAAATATCGATTCAAATAGTCTCGGCAGAAATGAAAGTATGTGTCTGTATCGTGACACACCCACCACAGCCGAACCGGGGATGCCGTATCTTAAAATTTTAATATCTTTAGTAATGTCTTTATTAATATTTGAACTTGTTATTACAAACTCGCAATTACAACGCTCTCTGATAGAGTTATGCATATTTATCATTGATAAAGATGCGCCATAACCAGAATAATCATTGTTTATAAATAAAACATTAAGTTTCCTAGCCCGATTATTCATTTATAAATGCCTCTTTCTATAACTATATAAATATCTAAATTCGAATATAAGACCTTGATTTAATGATATTTATGCCATATACCATATTCAGATAATAATCTTTTTAGAATAATTAAGCAATATATAACTCGATTTAATCTATTTAGTAAAACTTTATATAAAGGGCGAGTTCTTTTAGCCGAAACATTGTTATCATGAATTCTATGAAGCAATGTTATTTAATCGAAGTAAGAGTATGCAAAAAGCTTGCTAATGAATAGACACTGACAAGTGAAAAACCGGTATTAACATAGAACCCCACAGCAATTTTACCGATGTTTGTTATTAGTGAATTAATTATTCCTGAGACAGAAATAAAAATAAACATTTTTTTTCTGATAAGCCATTGAGTGGCTATCTGGACAAAGCCAAATGTAAGCAGCACTATTGGTAAAAGCCATATAATATTACTGCTTTTTTCTAACGATAATAATCTTGCACAGCTATTTGGATAGGCTATACTAAACTAGACAAAAAAAATAAGGGGTCGTACAATTCCATAGGAGAATAAAAATGGAAGAACGACGA
>CAZCDT010000164.1:0-1804 GCA_964497525.1 uncultured Bacteriovoracaceae bacterium | reverse complement strand
CTGACTTCGACACTTAATCACCAAAAAACATTTCTAAAAACTTCAAAATTCCAGTATTTATATTCCTAAAAATTTGCATATCAAATGTAGTGGACTCTTTTTTTTAAGTTTGGCCTTGATTGTTTATAATCTTTAAATTTAGACTACATGAATGTTTATCAAAAAAACTAAAAAACCAAATGGATCTGTTCATATAAGTATTGTTGAATCAGTGCGCACTGGTAATGCCATAAAACATAAGATGGTGCGTAGCCTTGGCCAACATAAAGAAGAGCGTCATATTGCGATAATGGAAGAGGCCGCAAAAAAAATAATGGCAGAGCTTTTAAACGAAAGAAATCCAGTCCTACCAATTTTTGACCCTTATGATTTTTATGATTATCGCAAACAGGCGAGAGAGGCGGATGAAAACAACAAAGTAAATTTTTTAGATACAGAAAAAGAACAAAAAATAAATAGCGGTATTATTGATGTTTTTGGCAGTCAATATGATCAACTAGAGTTACAGTCTTTAATCGAAAGAACTCGTAAAGATGAGCAATGGAATAAAATTTTAAAATCCTGTGTTCTTTCGAGAATAGCAAATCCCTGCAGTAAAAGAAAAACAGTCAAGGACTTGCGTCTAGACTTTAATTTGGACGTGCCTCTCGAAAAAGTTTATCGCATGATGGATAGACTTGCTTTGCAGGAAAAAGAGATAAAAAATAAAATTTTAAATCAAACATGCTTACTACTTAATAATCAAGTAGATGTTATGTTTTTTGATGTTACCACTTTGTACTTTGAAAGTTTTGAGGCAGATGAATTAAGAAATTTTGGTTTTAGTAAAGATTGCAAATTTAAAGAGACTCAAGTTGTTTTAGCGCTGATAACAACAGTAGAGAGGCTTCCAATATCATACGAGCTATTTCCAGGGAATATGAGTGAAGGCAAAACGCTTGTTGAAATGATTAAATTGCTAAAAACCCAATATGAACTACGGCAGGTTTTTTTAGTAGCAGATAGAGCAATGTTTACAGAGGAAAATCTAAGTTTAATGGATCGTGAGGGCGTACAATATGTTGTTGCCAGCAAATTAAAAACGCTAAAAAAAGAGTATAAAGAGATGATTTTAAATCATAACTGGCAAGAAAATAAGGACAAAAATGGCAGTAGTAGTTATGAGTTTGTTCACAATAATAGAAGATTAATTGTTGAACATTCAGAGAAGCGCAGTAAAAAAGATTTGGTAGATAGGCTTAGATTGATACAGCGATTAGAAAAGAAAACGAATAAAGGTAAAATCAAAGTAAGTGATTTAATTAGCAACCATGGGACTAAAAAATATATCAAAGTTATTACCGGACAAGCATCAATAGATCATGACAAGATCGCAAAAGATGCTCGCTGGGATGGTTTGCATGGGATTATTACAAATGCTAAAAATAAATCAAAAGAAGATTTGCTGGGACGCTACAAAGGTTTATGGCAAATTGAAGCAGCTTTTAGATTAAGTAAGAATGATTTAAAAATGCGCCCTGTTTATCATTGGAAAAAAGAACGAATTAGGGCACACATTTTAATCTGTTTCTTGGCATATTCTATTATCTCGCACATTCAATTTAAATTGAAGTTAGCAAATGTAAAAGTTAGTTTTGAAGAACTGCGCGAAGAGCTTTTAAGGGCCGATAGTGTTGTAATAAAAGAAAGGTCAACAGGAATGCGATTTTGTGTACCATCAGTACTGAGTGATATTTTGAAAAAAACCTACTCTGCATTAAATATAGAAAGATTTAAAAAAGTTTTAATTTTTAATTAACACTTT
>CAZCDT010000163.1:0-1815 GCA_964497525.1 uncultured Bacteriovoracaceae bacterium | reverse complement strand
AATTTGGCATTCTTGCATCTGGTAAAATTCCACTTGTTAAATCTGCGGCACTTTTTGTTGTTAAGTCCGCAAGTGATGAACCTGTTTTACTTAACTTTGTCCATGCAATCGCAGCAGATGCATTTATATCTGCATCAACAATTGATCCATCAGTAATTGTTCCTCCTGCTCCACCAGAAACCCCAGCAGTTACCCATGACAAATTCCCTGCGCCATCTGTTTTTAAAACTTGACCATCTGATCCATCAACAGCTGGTAAAATATAAGTGGTATTACCAAGCAGCTCTCCTGGTGCTTTTATGGCGACATAATTCCCACCATTTAAAGTTACTTCATAAAACCTAAACTCGTTACCATTTGTAAGAGCAACCGTATCATTTAAAATTGGATCATCTTCTAAAACAACTCCTGTAAGCCCTGTTCCATCACCAAGATAACTTGTTGCCGTTACAGTTCCGCCCACATCAAGAGCGGTTGTCGGAGTGTTTGTTAAAATACCAACCCTCGTTCCGTCATCAAAAATAGAACCATCTACAAACTTTGCCCCATCCCAACGACCAACATAGCTTGTCGTTGTCATCGCAACTTCCGGATCATCTTCTGTTCTACATTGCCAAGAATGAGTTGGGCCGGGCGTCATATAAAGTTTTTCTCCAGATAGAACACATGGCGTGACAGAAGCTCTATTAAAAGAGATAACACCTGAAGCAACACTTAAATCATCTCCAACTTGTACAACACCTTTTGATGCCAATGTTGCATCTGCAACAGAAATCACCGGCGTTGAAGTTCCCGTTGCTACAGAGATTGGAGCATTACCAGAAACATTTGTTACAACAACTGATGGAACCCAATTTGTTCCATTAAATTGAAGTACTTGACCGGTCGATGCCCCCATTGCATTTATTTTTGCAGAGGTAACAGCGCCATCGGCAAGTTTTGCTGTAGTTATCGAACCATCTCCAACATAAAGTTCTCCATTACTAATTTCAAAAGTAGGAATATCAATACAAGTAAACCCTCCACTGCCATTTGTCGCAATAATCTTTCCTGTTTGACAACTAGAACTTATCCCTTGAAGTTTTATATTGGTAATAGAACCTGTTTTAACTGTTGTTGCATACAATGCAATTGGAGTGGATAAAACATTTTGCTCGGAATATGTAATTGGGTTTCCAGAATCATTAACGTTTATAATTTTTAGTTTTAACATATGTGCGGCAGTTGTTGCATCGTCAATAACTTGTCCAAGAGTTTTACCGCCACTACACGTATCTTGATAATTGATTTCAACACTAAAAAGACCATTCGAGTTTGGTTGTACATCCTCTATCACTTTAGTACACATGACAACATCATCTTCTAAAACTTGAAATTCCAAATCAGTTGCTCCAACGACAGGAGAACCATTATCGTTTGCCATACGCCCACCGACACCGATACTTTGAGCGTTAATAGGTGACGACAAACAAATAAAAAGTAAAAGAAATAAATTTTTACTCCACATACGTACCTCACTTAGTAATAAAAAACAGACCAAACTCTATTTTTATTCCATTATCATTCGTATCATATATACCACCGGAATAAGGCATAAAACTTGCTTGTACATTAGAAGCAGGAATTCTATTAACAGATAAATTATTATCTATAATTGTAAAGTCCCTAAGAACCACTAGCTGACTTGGACATGACAAAAGATGAAAATCCAAAAAGTTAGTATTTCTCATCATCGATACAAGATAGTTTGCTCCATAGTCTCCTGTCAACCCCCTATAATTGGATAACTATACTTCGAGAGTCGGATATTTTATT
>CAZCDT010000162.1:0-1838 GCA_964497525.1 uncultured Bacteriovoracaceae bacterium | reverse complement strand
TCCCGACTTCCGCAATTTGAGATAAGAAATCAAAATTTTTAAAAAATATTTTATTAATTTTCAAATATTTATAAAAATTCTTTTCAAAACATTGAAAAGTAGTGGCCCAAGGCCTTGACGGCCGGTTTTTCCTTTGTATTCTTAGAAGCATGTTTGTACGAATAGTAAAAAAAAATGATAACCATGTTTCAGTCCGCATCGTTGAGAGTCAACGAGTTGGTGACAAAGTAAAGCAGAAGACAGTCTGCTGTGTTGGGCACTTTCATAAAGACAATATCGAAAAAATTGAAATGCACAAGCGTATTGCTGAAGAAATGATTATTAAAATTAAGAACGAAATAAGTCCGACGCTTCCAGGAATGGAAACGATCATTCATGCGGTCAAAAAAAAATCTTCCCAAGAAAAAGACATGGCCAACATTAAAAGTCTTGAGGAGGAGGCCCGAATTAATACTGGTATTACTGATATTTTTGGGCACGCCTACGAACAACTGAATCTAATGGATACAATCGCCACTGGTTATAAGCAAGAAGAGTCAAATGAACTTCTACAAGAGATTGTGCTTTCGCGGATTCATGACCCTGTTAGTAAGAGAAGAAGTGTCCGCAATATTGAGCAGGAAAAAAACGAAAGTGTTGATTTAGATAAGGTCTACAGAATGATGGATAAGGTTTTTGCAAACCAAGATCGGATTAAAGATAAAATAAGATCATCAACATTAGATCTTTTAAATCAAAAAGTAGATATAGCTTTTTTTGACGTAACCACACTATATTTTGAAAGTTTTACTCCAGATAATCTTCGCAACTTTGGCTTTAGCAAGGATAATAAATTTAAAGAGACACAGATAATGCTGGCACTTATAACAACGACAGAAGGATTACCACTTGGTTACGAGCTGTATCCAGGAAATACATATGAAGGCAATACGCTTATCACGGTAATTGAACAATTAGAAAAACAATACACATTATCTGATACATTCATTGTTGCAGATAGAGCGATGTTTACGCAGGAGAACTTATCAAAACTTGAGAGGAAAAAAGTTAAGTTTATTGTTGCCGCAAAATTAAAAACGATAAAAAAAGCAATAAAAGAGCAAGTAGTTGCAGATGTGCTACAGGCCAAGACAGACAATACTCAGCTTGAAAATTTTACCAAAGATTATGAATACGAAGGGCGAAGGTTGGTTGTTTCTTATAGTAAAAAACGTGCCGATAAGGATAAAAAAGATCGAGAGCGATTGATTGAACGGATTGAAAAGAAAATGACAAATGGGAAAGTTCGCCTTGCAGACTTAATAAATAATACTGGAACTAAAAAATATTTAAAGCTAGAAAAGAAAGGCGCCAAAGAAGCCAGCTTAAATACAGATAAAATTTTGGAAGCAACGAAATGGGATGGTATTCATGGGGTTATCACAAATCATCTATCACAAGAGCTAAGCTCTCAGGAGATTTTAAAGCGTTATACCGGTCTTTGGCAGATTGAAGCGGCTTTTAGAGTGAATAAACATGATTTAAAAATGCGACCAATTTATCATTGGACACCCAATAGAATTAAAGCACATATTTTAATTTGCTTCATAGCATATAGCTTAACTAGTTTTATTCGATATAAGTTAAATCAGAAAAAGATAAAATTAAGTTTTGAAGAAATTCAAAATGAATTGGGCCGTCGAGAAGCCAGTATCGTAAAAGACAAAATAACAGGTAAACGATTTATTATTCCATCAAAAATAACAGAACTTCAAAAATCTATATACACCGCTCTTAATCTACCAATCAGTAATAAAATAAAAATGCTTCAGGAATAACTTGTAGTGACCCAAGTGTAG
>CAZCDT010000161.1:0-1840 GCA_964497525.1 uncultured Bacteriovoracaceae bacterium | reverse complement strand
TGTAAGGGCAATATAAAACTCACAGCCTTTAGCCCCATGACCATGGCTGCCAGCCATTTTCTCGCCTGCAATCAAAGACACCAGAAAAAGAGCACACTTTGGTTATTCGATTTGGCATATTGACACAAACCAACCAGCTCCACGACCGCATCGACTAAAGTGTATTCATCCTTGGAAGTCGCATCCATTTTGCTCTTTTCGCTCCGCCGCCTTTTATTTTCAGAACATTCCTTTCGAAACTTGGGACTGAACAGCCAGACAACAGTAATGGATGCATAAACAACGGGTGCAAAAACACAATATTGGATTGCATCTTCGATCTTTCTTATTTTTTTCTCGACCCTTCCGATTTTTGGAGGATCCAGAGATTGATTTTCAGTTAATTTCGCGATCCATTTTTCTGCAATTTCCCTTGCCCTGTTGGCCGGAATATCGGCCAGAAGATCACGAAATCCGGGCGACATCCGGTATATAGCGCATTCCGGGTCATCTTCCGGGTCAAGGAAACAGGCCTCTTCGATCATTTTTTTAAATTTTTGCGGCGAAACGCCTGCAGGGCCATTGATGATTTCAAGCAGCATATCCAAGTCTTCATATAAATTGAGATGGAAAGGAAAATCCGCCTTTTTAATCAGCATAGAAGACTCATCCAAATATTCCCCCGATTTAAGGGCTTGAACTATTTTTTCTTCATCACCCACGTAAAACTCTGCAATCAGTCCCATTACATTCCTCTCTTGATATCTCCCACGCCCACCCCACAAGGCCGATTTTCTCCTGACTTCTAACTCCTTTTATGTAGTCGTTCGCATGCCCCCCCTTCCTGCTTTTAACCCATAAACAGTACCTGATAACCTTAGTTCATCTTGCAACACTCGATAATTGACATATAGCTGCTTGCAATACTTGCCAACATATTTTCGCTGTATGTTCATCTGGGGCAAATCGGGAACTAAGCTGCTCGTAGGGATGTATGTAATTTCTAAAATCTCTTAAAGCATGACTAAACTTTTTCACATCTTCTTTAAGCAAACCTATCGAATAAGCAACATTGATAAAATTACTTAAAGTCCACGCATAAAACTCTAACACTTTCTCATCTTTTTTAGGAGCAGCAGGAGAGCAATTAAATTCTTTCGGTTTTCCTAAAGCAACCGATAGTAATATCCCCTCTAAAGTGCTACCACATAAAAACACCACTGACAATGGTGCTTTTGCTTTCAAACATTTTTTAATTTCCTCAAGCCTCTGTTCTAGAATGGATTTTATTATGCCTTCACACCCCAATTTATCTATTGATATTTGCCTGAATTCTTTATTCAAAAACTCATCTTCAGTAATTTCTTCTTGGTTGGTTTTCTTTCGTCCTATCAACCTATCTACTACACCTAAACATTCATTATATAAATTTCTTTCATTACTTTCTATCTTTTGACCACTTATAACCTTTCGGGTTTTCCAATATTCTAATATTTCATCAAGTAGTTTCCCGACTATACCATCCGGCTCTTTTTCCCAAAAAGCTCGAAGCCGATTTGCTTTTGAACCACTTGCATTGTCATACTTTGAATTATAAATGTTTATTTTTGAACTGGTAAAAATAAATTCCTGAAAAGATCTATTTGAAAAATCCAAAACATAACCACTATCCATCCCAAGTAGTTTTTCCAATTTTATTTTATCAACACTAGTCAAATTGGCCATATAGGTTCCCTATGATTATTTTGATTGAAATTAATCCATGCTACTGTCCGGCACAACTTTTTTCATCTGGCGAAACCTTTCACACAACAAACCTCTGAATCCCCTGTTTCAATAACACCTCATTAAAATTAATCAG
>CAZCDT010000160.1:0-1851 GCA_964497525.1 uncultured Bacteriovoracaceae bacterium | reverse complement strand
TTGGTAAAGGTGTGCCTGTGATTATTGATGGTGTCAGGATTTTTAACTAAAAGGAAAAGGGATGAAAATACTTATTGTTTTCTTGGCACTAGTAAGTAGTTCGATGGCCGCAATCAATGTTTTGCCGCAAAACAAACGCTATAGTTATCAGCAAAAAGAATCAACAATTAAAAACACTACCAGTAAAAGTAAAAGAGATGATGGAAAGATTTTGAAATTGATTGAAAAACAAAATGCAGAACTAAAAGCATTAATTCCACAAAAGAGTAATTTGCCTCTCATTAGTGATAATTCGATAGAGTTTGTTACTGGAACAGTAATTAAAGGCATGATGCTTAACTCTGTTGTTTCAACAAACTTGGAATCACCAATTTTAGTCGCGCCTACGGATGGCGAGCGGCTGTCTAAAGATGCAAGATTTTCTTGTATAGGAACTACAAAGCATAAAAGAGTTATCGCAGCTTGTAATTTACTTATTAAAGATGGACGCGAATTTGAAATTGAGGCCGAAGTTTTAAATCTTGATGGTTCCAGTGGAATTCGTGGGGAGTATTACGAAGGGCAAGAAGGATATATTGCAGGGATGCTGGCCTCTGAAATTGCTAAAGGACTAATTGGAGTTTCACAAGCAAAGCTAAACTTAAAAAATGATGCAGCAGGAATTGTTACTGCAAAAAATCAACTAATAAATGGACTTTTAGATGGAGGGGCACTTGGTACGGAAACCTTAAAAAGTCAGATGAACACGACGGAGCCAGTAGTTTTCATCAACGCAGGGAAAGAGGTTTTAATCTATTTTAAAAGGAGGTTTACAAGTGAAGAAAAAAACTAAGCTCCTGCTTATAGGATTAAGTTTGCTGATTATTTCTTGCTCTACCGTTAAGCGATCCGAATTTTATGGAGGACTTGCAGGAGCATTTCTTGGTGGATCAGTTGGCGCAATGATTGGCAATCATTTAAGTCCTAAAGGCAAAATCAATCAACAATTAAACGCCGCCCTCGGGGCCACTTTTGGTGTGGCAACGGGCGGCTATATCGGGGCCAAGGCAGGGAGATTTTTTTATGGAGAAAATCCAGAAAACAGAGAACTAAGTCAAATGCTACGACAAGAAACAAGAGATGTTTCGGTCATGAACTTAGGTATTGGAGATCAAGATATAAAAATTAATGCTGATATTGTACCTAGCAAAAAATACCTAATTCCTACTTTGCAAATTCCGCAAAACATTCAAGACAAAATGAAACGTCCTGTGGTTATCGAGCACAAGGTTAAAGAGAAATTTATTCAACTACCAAACAATAAAACGCTTTATGTACCGGAATTTTCGGTATTAGAGCAAACCTATGAGGAGGGAAATAATGAAACAAAATAATTCAAAACAAGATGCAGGCCTTCTTGAGTATGCTGTCAAATTTGTTTTTGAAGCAGTCTGGATGATTGTTGAATTTATCGGGGGCTACTTCGTTCATGTATTTAAAAAAGTCTGGGATAAGGCCCAAAACGGTGGATCACCGTCACTTAAAACGATTGAAGCAAAAGATTTGCGCTCTAAGAAATCAAGTACAAAAGAATCAACTCTGGGGTACTCTATTACGCATAAAAGAGACATCCCTCTTTTAGAAATTGATTCAAGGATGCACAATTTTGTAATTGGTGCATCTGGTTTTGGTAAAACGAATCTTTTAAATCTATTTTTTCAAAAAGACTTAGAGGCCGGTCGGCCGATAATTTTTATTGATCCTAAAGGAAATCGAGAATCACTTTTGCAGTTTAAGTCGATGTGCAAACAATACAACAAAGATTGCTCTGTTTTTTCTCACTACTATCCAACAAGCGATAAATTTAATCCT
>CAZCDT010000159.1:0-1946 GCA_964497525.1 uncultured Bacteriovoracaceae bacterium | reverse complement strand
GTTAAAGATTTTATTAAATTTAAAGTCTAGGTGGAATCTTTCCTAAAATAGGGGGCTAGCAATGAGCAAAGAGAAAATAGACATATTCCTGCAATTATCGAAAGTGTTGTTTCTGAAAAACGATTAAAATATAGAAATAGTCGACAAGTTCAAATTGAGTTTATTACAACTGCGGCATCTGTAGGATATTTTTCGTTTATTGAAATTGGAAAATTAAAAAGAATTTTATCCAATATTATTGATAATGCAGTTGAAGCGATTAATCATCTTGATGGCAAAGTATCAATCACTCTTGAATCAAAAGACGATGATATTTTTATTTGTATAAAAGATAATGGCCAAGGAATTTCACCTGAGATTATTAGTAAAATAGGAAAGCAAAATATAACTTATGGCAAGCCCTCAGGAAATGGATTAGGACTATTTCATGCTAGCACAACATTAAAAGAGTGGAATGGTGAACTTATAATTGAGTCAGCAGTAGGTGAGGGCACACTTGTAAAAATTGTTTTAGTGCGAACAAGGCCGCCAGAGTGGTTTGTTCCAGAGATAAAAATATCAGAAGAAAGAAAAATTGTTATACTTGATGATGATGAAAGTATTCATCAAGTGTGGAAAGCAAAGTTCATTCAAGCAAATATTTCAAAAGAGCGTGTTAAGCATTTTTCAAATGAACAAGATTTTAGAAAATGGATTGTAGATTGCAAAAATGTTGATGAGTGTCTTTTCCTTTGCGATTATGAATTGCTTGGTACAAAAACAACAGGCCTTGATTTAATTCAAGAATATGGACTTCAATCGCAATCTATTCTTGTAACAAGTCGCTATGAAGAGGCCCAAGTATTCTCTCGCGCAAAAAAGCTTGGCCTTAAGATGATGCCAAAATCACTAGCACATCTTGTTTTGGTTTTACCGCTTATAAAAAAACAGGTCGCTGAAAAATCAGATATTGATGCCGTTATTATTGATGATGATTTAATCATACATCAAAACTGGAAACTGCATGGAGAGCAAACAGGCAAAAAGTTTTTGACCGTAAAAGATGAAGATGAATTTTGGGAGAATGCAGATAAGGTAGCATTTTTTACACCAATTTTTTTAGATGTAAGTTTAGGAAATAATGTTAACGGAATTGATGTTGCAAGAAAGTTGCATGATGCAGGGTTTTTAAATATTAGTCTTTCAACAGGGTACGATAAAAAAGAATTAGATGTACCGTCATTTATTCTCAAAGTTGTTGATAAAAATGTTTGGTCTTGATTTGGTGGTGGTTAATTTTTCTTAATCGGGTAGTGTTTGATGGATTTTTACTAGAAAATTATCACAATTTTTATACAATAGAAATATAAAATCAATAAGCTTTTGGAGAGATCAAAATGCAAGCAACAATGGTAAATGATGAATCCCCTGACTTGTTAGAGAAAATTGCCGGAGAAGATGAATTATATAAAAGAGTAACACCTACGACTGGTGCATGGCATATTGATCAAGGTAGCACAGTTGATATAATAAAAGGACCAAAAAATGTATTAAGCGGTAGTCCGTGTACAGTCAAAGAGGTTTATAAAATTCGTCATGTAGATAAAAGTCATAATAGTCGAGAAGGTTGGGTCTATAAGGATAATTTGTTAATTATCGATAGCGAAATACAGAGTTAACATAACTTGGTGTGATATAATAAACAGTGCAGGTAGAATAAATGAAAAATTCTAAATATTTTTCTGCTTTTATTAATAATTTAATTTCTTGTTTAGATTCAAATCAATATAACCCAACCCTTTTCTACGAAAATGATTACTGGGCAAAATACTTTGGTGATGAAACTGATTTTGGTGTATATATTAAAGATTTTAAAACAGATGCTATTTTACGACTTGATAATTCGAAAAAAGAAGCTGGGGCTTGTCATGATAAAAGGTATGGTTATTATATTCATTATAACTTTA
>CAZCDT010000158.1:0-1957 GCA_964497525.1 uncultured Bacteriovoracaceae bacterium | reverse complement strand
GAATAATTTACTTATATCAGTTGGTTTATATAGCTAACTGATAAGAAGGAGATTTTTTATGTTAAAAATGTACTATTCAACACTAAAAAACAGCTTTATTGAGACTGAAATTCCACAAGATAAACAGGAACAACTCACCCCTGTTTACAGTTCCATTTTAAATCAATTCATTGAGTTTAATGGACTCTCATATGCATCACCAGTAGGTGAAGAGATGTATAATGAAGAAACTTTAGGACTGTTTTTTGAAACTCTTGATTCTAAATATAGCAAGGGGACAGTTCCGGGTATGAAATCAAAGCTTAGAAAAATTAGGGAATTTGCCATCAAACTCAGCTATAACCACGATATTGCCAAATTGCAGTTTGGTGAATCACTGTCACATATTCTCAATGTAAAAAAGATGAGTGGAACAATGCTGGCAAGCCAGCTTGGTCTGAGAGTGGCAACAGTTACAGATTGGATATCTGGCAAAACTCTTCCGTCGATGAAGCATGTTGATATCGTTGAAAAAATTGAAGAGATACTGGACATTCCAAAAGGGATTCTAAAATCAAAACTTGGAAGGGTTATTCATGGACAAAAATGTGATATCTTTAAAGATCGTACCAGAACAGAGCAGGGACACAAAACTCAAGAACTAAAAAAATACCCATATAAACTTGATCCAAAAAAATTTCCTCCCAAATTAAAAAAAGAGTTGGATGATCTTATTTTTTTCTACACCGACGATCGCTTCAAGCAACTCTGTCCAAACCTAAAGCGCACAAAAAAACAAAGATGGGGAATAAAAAATGGCCGTTGTGGAACTGGAAAACTTTTAATCAAGGACTGCTCAAACTATTTTGGATTTTTAATTGCTCCGCCAAATCATCACAACGAAATGCAACGGGGCCTTGGATTGAATATAAATGATCTCAGCATTACGTTATTATTTAATAAAGATTTTCTCGATCAATACTTTCAGTTTCGACTGATGAGACTCGGAAAAACAACTACTGGAACTGAGAAAATTATTGAATCGATAAAAAGATTTTGCATACCCAAGTATGGATATCTTAGGCAAAGGACAGACTTGGGAGAAGATTTTTTTATTATTAATTGTAGTGGCAATAAAGAGTATCCATGCCGTACAAAAACAGATGGTGCTAACTGCAAAAATGAATGGAATAGAATTTGTGATGATACCTATGAATACCTTGAAGAAGAATTAGCGGCATATACTTTCGTTCCGCTTACAGATACTTTTAAGCCCATTGAGCAAATTGTTAACGGCAATATAATAGAGGAGATAAAAGATGTTCTCTCTTGGCTTAAGCACGATGCCAACATTAAAGGCATTGGAAAACACTGTAGAGCAATCAGGCAAAGAGATTATTTGCTCTCACTTTTATTATTTTTATTTGAACTACGAATTGATCACTATGCCAATATGGAATTTGATCGCCACCTCTTTTGCGAAAATGGCATTTGGAAGCTTAAAATTTTTAAGGAAGAATTAAAGCGACCCGATGTCTTGCGAGAACCATATGTTGTGCTGGAAATTCCAAAAGATGTAGGTATTCAAATTGATGAATACCAAAAAAAGTACCGACCAATGCTTTATGGGGCCACTAGTAGTAAAAAAGTATTTTTAGGCTCTGTTACCGGTAGAAAAGACTTAGAATCGATGGATGGCGTTCAAGCAAGAACGCTTAGTCAGTCCTTTAAAAAATTAATGGCAATCTATTCTAAAAGCGATACCGGTTTTGCTGCTCATGCCGTTAGAAAATTAGTAAGCTCGATCCTGGATAAAAAAAGAGATCTCTCCGATTTTGATTTATCTGCCACCATGGCAATGCACTCCCGTGAAGTAAATCGATCTTCCTATAGCGCCGGGCAGATCCATGCCGCTTTTAAATATTACTGTCATCGTCTACAACAAGCTGGTGTTCTTGAAATGCCTGAAGGTCAAAGA
>CAZCDT010000157.1:0-1965 GCA_964497525.1 uncultured Bacteriovoracaceae bacterium | reverse complement strand
ATTCATGTATTGTAAGCATCTTCTTCTCCAACCTCGGATCCGATCATATTAAGAATGACTATTGATGTCAAGTTTTTTGCGGTGCTTTTTTTGAGCTGCGCAAAAATACCAATAATTGAATATAGAAATCAGTATGTTACATTACGCGAAAAAGTCAAGTTTTTCTCGATTTTTGTCGCAACTTATCGGAATAAGTGTCGAATTGACTCATAAAAAACCTAACCCAGAAGTAATGGAAAAAATGGGGTAAAATGGAAGGAGGGAAAACAACAATGGTTAGGAAATAAGTGAGTACTGGCCTCGATGACTCATAAAAGCCCTAACCAATTTTTTTGGGAAAACAACAGGCAGGGGTGCATGTTATGAGTTTCAAGGCCAGAATAGAATACTTACTAAGGATTTTAGAACGTTATTTTTTACCGTCAACAACTAAACTTGATAAAACAAGAATGCTTGATGAGTACTGTAAGATCTGTGGATTGAATAGAAAGTATGCAATCTACCAGATCAACAACTATGATCCCAACAGAGAAAAAAAGACGAAGGGAAGGCAAAGCAAATATGGAACAGAGGTAATATATCACTTAAAGAAATTATATTTTTACATGGATCAGATATGCTCAAAAAAGATGAAAGCTGCAATTCCAATATGGCTTCCATTATATGAAGAGCCAATGAGCCAAGAGTGTAGAACGTTATTGCTATCAATAAGTGCCCCGACAATTGATAGATTACTAAGAGAGACTAAAAAAGCAGAGATCAAAAAGAGAAACTGCACGACAAAGCCAGGATCAATAATTAAATCAAGAATTCCCATTAAGACCCTGGATGCAGATATCAAAGAACCAGGCTTTATAGAAGCAGATACAGTGGCACATTGTGGAAATTCCTTGAGTGGAGATTTTATCTGGAGTATTACTTATACCGATGTTTTCTCTGGATGGACTTCAAATCGAGCGGTCTGGAATAAGGGATCACAGGCAATAATCGACAAAACGAAAGAAGTGTTTAATTTACTTCCTTTTGATGTCTTAAGTATCAGTGTTGATAACGGCAGTGAGTTCTTAAATTGGGCTTTACTTGATATGCTTGGAAAAAAGAAGATAGATTTATATCGATCAAGACCATATAAAAAAAATGACAATTGCAGGGTAGAACAGAAAAACTGGACCCATGTAAGGAGTCTGTTTGGCTATGATAGATTTGATTCTACACATCTAGTTTTTATGATAAACAATATTTATATCAACTACTGGAATCCATATCAAAACTTTTTTATTCCGACTATAAAACTTATTCAAAAAACAAGAATAGGTGCAAAAATAATTAAAAAATATGATTCCCCCCAGACTCCATACAAAAGAATACTTGGCAATGATAAGGTCCCAATTGCTGCTAAAGAAAAACTGCAAGCGGTCTTTAAAAGATTAAATCCTTTTGTTTTAAAGAAAAACATAGATGAAGAAGTACGTAAAGTGATTGCCTACAATAATATCGGTAAAAACAAAGTAGCTTAACTTTTTTAAGATTATTACGATAAGATTATGAGGCCACTAGATCTTTCTATTTTGCGCCCTCCTTGATACACTGCTCCTTGGTTAGATATTCTTATGAGTCAATACGCCGGTCCAAACCAGCCAGTCAAAACTTTAAACTTTGAATCACCCTTTTCTCAAACACCGATTTTACCGTTCTCCCCTCTTTTCCTCTTTCTCGGTGTCGGAGTTTCGTTTCTATACCAAACTGGTTAACACTTTATATTTTTTCATTAGCAATTAATTTTCATCCTTGAATTTACTGCCTTTCCAGAAACTCCCCTCGTGGCACAATTCCTGTAATGCCTATTCCCTCATGAGACCACCACGTTTTGAAATTGTAAAAGATAACTCCTTTGTTCATGTAAGCTGGAGAACCCACAACAAGAAATGGTACTTTAACGAACGAGCTGTCCGTGATAAATATGCC
>CAZCDT010000156.1:0-1998 GCA_964497525.1 uncultured Bacteriovoracaceae bacterium | reverse complement strand
TTCTGGAAGAAGTGAAGAATCTACCTTTTCAGGCTCTATAAAAAAACAAAAAACCTCCCTTTATAAAATTATAATGGGAGTTTTTTTGTTTTTTAAATAGTTACCACTTAAAAAGCCATCTGATTTTGGAGGGCTTTTGGGTTAAATATTCAAATTTTAACTTGGGCTCTAAAATAAAGAAATTTTACTTTGTTTTTTTCAGAATAATCCAGGGGTTAGCAAATTTAACCCTATTTTATCCGCAATTTCCTCCCCTTTATTCATGATTTCCCCCTATTTTTTCCACATTTTCCCCCTTATCCATAATCTAACCCTATTTTTTCATACCATTTTCCCCTTTTTTACCAGCCATAGCCGACTTTTTTGCACTTTTCCTTTCCAATCTAAAGGATTTTTTCAGATTCATCCCAATCAACCCCAACCGGCACCACATCTCCTCGCCGTCGGCAATCCGGTACTCCGCCCGATCCAACCCATACCGACGCTTCGATACCGAAATGTATCCCTCTATCCCGCAGCGACGTCTCCTCAAACCCACAAACCATGAACTTTTCTCTCTTTCCTTGTCCTTTTCGCTTAATTTCCCCTTCTTTTGAATTCCTATTCTTTTTATCCCCCGACTTTCACACGCTTTTCGATTTCCGGGACTGTAAAATCCACGATCCGCTCCCACTCCCAGAGGCGTTTCACCGAATGTCTCCTCGCAGAACGAGATGGCTGTTTCCATCAATGTTTGATCGGATAGATTCTCCGAAAACGAACCCGCCAGATACAAGAAACCGTCCTTTTCTATCAAGAGATTTTTTCTTCCAAACTCCACTGATACCGGATACTTTCCCCGAACCATAGGTCGAACTGAAAAATTATTAAAACTTACTATTCTCTCTTTTACCTTTTCATTTTTACAAAGTTTTTCCTGCTGTTCCAATATCTTACTTGTCCGTTCTTTTACCAATTCTAACTTTGATAATATTTTCTTTTCATCTTTATTCAGATTTTGCTCCTGACTTTTCATTTCTTTTATGCATTCACATACTTGATTAAGGTTTCTTTTGACATACCTGCACATTTTTTTCTGCATTTTCTTTCGTTCTTTTTTCGATTTTCTACCCAGTTTCTGATGTCGAACATAGTCCCGTCGGGCTTTTCGGCATCGGGTGCGGTATTTTTTTGTAACTTTTCCCGTTTTTTCGCTTTTTTTGATGATTTCCACGCATTTTTTTCTGCAGGTTTCCAACAGGTTGACATCGGTGGGATAGGCGACGGGAGATTCGGTAACAGTAGTATCCACCACTATTTCCCGATTTTTGGCCCCCTTTTTTTAGCGATGCTTTTGTTCAGAATCGCACTTGCGGTTTCTTCTATAATTTTTACACCTTCAAGTTTTATTTGATTGCGAAAATGTGTAAGAGTGGAAGGCTCAATGAAGTTTTGGGCTTCATGCAAATTGAGTCCACAGAGATATTGGAAGTAGATGTCCCGTTCCAGTTGGTCAACCACCTGTTCATCACTGAGTTGGCAAAAGTGTTTTAGCAATAAAAGTCCTATTTTAGCGCGGGTAGATTTGGTAGGGCGTCCGTTGTTTTGGCAGTAAAATTTTGATAGTTTATGACAAAGTTCGTCCCAGTCGATGGAGTCAGCCATTTTGATGATGGGATGCTCTTTTTTGTATTGGATGGGAAGGAAAAGATTATCGCAAAAATCCAGTTGCGGAGAGTGTTGGCTGTTGTACATAAGAGAACCTCTTTTCCTGGAATTTCCTTTATTTATAAGTATTTAGAAAAAGAGTTCGACAGAGAGGATATAAAGTCCTGTAGTAAAAAAGAAATTTTTTTAATTTTTATGAAAAGATTGTTTGGAAATAGTAAAACACTTTTTTAAATTTTATTGCACATTATTTTAGGTGAATCGGGCAAATACCTTGCAGTTTGAGGGTAATTCCAAAAGGTAAAACAAGTACCCATGCCGAAAAAGAATATGGGTTTTTAAGCAAAAACT
>CAZCDT010000155.1:0-2039 GCA_964497525.1 uncultured Bacteriovoracaceae bacterium | reverse complement strand
GCCTTATACTGACTCGGGGTAGTTAGAGGTTTCTTATAATGAATCGCTTCAATTATTTCCAGATAATACTCTCTTGGATTGACTCCAACTAATTTACAAGTTTCGATTATCGTAAAATGAATAGCAGCTGCTTGTGCACCTTTCTCTGAATGGGTTCCATACCAAGTTTTTCTTCCAACAACATGCGATCGCAAACCTCGTTCAGAGATGTTGTTATCGAGTGGGATGCGAGGATCTTTTAAGCAAGAAGTAAGTCCCTTATAATTGTTCAATAAGTATTGGCATGCCTTGTAATAGTTATGATGAGAAGAGTATCTGGTTAAATCAGAATCTGCTTTAACTCTCATTTTTTCAAAATTTTCTGCAAGATTCGCACGGCATAAAGCTGCCTCTTTTATTTTGTTTTCTGAAAGCAGTTTTTGAACTTCATCTTCTGTCTTATAAATAATTTTGTATTCTGCAACAAATGTATCGGCATCAAGACTTGTCAGTCTATTTTCTTCCTTATCATCAATACACTCTTTAAAATATCTTCGTGCATGAGCATTGCAGAGCACATCTATTATTAAATCTAGTTCTGCAGCTTTTCTTAATTCATTTGTTTCCCGCAGCGCCTTAGAGTAGCCACTGTAGGCATCAGACATAAAGTACTGACATCCAGACTCACTTAATACATCACAAGCGACGTCGCCAGCACGAGTATCATGACATTCAAAAAAACATGCGGTTAAACTAAAGAATCCCCACAAGTACCATTTTTTTTTATCATGTCCTTCTAGCATTTTATGAGGGGTTTCATCGCCGCAAAGTATCCAAGAATCTAAAGCTTCGATACGAATAAGTTCGTAAATTGGATTTAAAAAAAGTGCCTGTTTCCAGATAACTTCATATAAGCTATTTGCTGGTAAACCACTAAATCCACCTCGTGATGCTATTTCACAGTATCTATCTACAGGAATCAAATCGCAAAATTTTGATAGTGCAACATCAGTAATAAACTCATCACTATAACTTCCTCGCGGAACTGTCGTCGGCAATTGAGGAGCTGTCTGCACACTACTATGGCAATGTGGACAGTGATATTTCATACGAAGAATATTAGTAATTAAATACTTCTTTGGAATAACTGTTAGTTTTTGTGATTGCTCAAATATTCCCATCTCTTGCATTGTACTGCTACAGCATGAACATAATGGTAACTGCTCTAAACGAACCTCTTTTTCAATAACATCTGCATCAGGATAGCGTTTTATTAAATCCCTTGTTTTGTTTTGTGGTTTCCGTTTGGGACGATTTATAGGCGGTTTTGTTGTCGGTTTAGAGCGTTCGCTCTTTGGACAAAAGAGTCGACACTTTAAAACAACCAGCTGTCCTTCGATAAGTAACTTCTTGTCTTGTAACTCTCTATTTAGTGCTTGTGACTGATGATAGCCCTCTTCAAAATGCTTTCGTAACTGCTGTTCACCGCGAAGTAAAATACGAAGTTCACTCGCCGATAATGAATCAATTTGTTCATCACTCAGAGGACGTAAGGCAATTTCAATCTTTTCTTTTTCTGTAAGTGTTTGTTTTTTTCTTTTCATCTCAGTACTGTTTCATAATACAAACACTAGGCCAAGAAAAAAAATATTACACGGCCTTACATTTATGCAGACTTTTTTGCTGGCAAAGGGCTTTCAATAAATCTTTTATTTAAATCGGCACCTTCAAAAAAGAGATTAAATTCTGCTTGCGTCAACACAATTGGCCCAGCATAAAGTGGATTTAATTTCCAAAATAAAATCCCCCTTTCCAAGCGCTTACAGATTAACACAAGCCCTGTTCCATCATAGTAAAGACATTTACAGTGAGTACGCTTCTTATTCATAAACACAAATAAATGTCCAGAAAATGGGTCATTTTCCATGACGCTTTTTACCTTATCAAATAAAACATCGTAGGATGCCCGCATATCTGCGGGCGTTTTTGATAGATAAATTTTAGTTCTAAGATTTTGTATAATCATGCTGCCTTTTTTAGGAATTCAAGGAGTAAGTCAA
>CAZCDT010000154.1:0-2102 GCA_964497525.1 uncultured Bacteriovoracaceae bacterium | reverse complement strand
AATGCACCCGTATTTTTTATTTTAAACCCCAGAAGCAATTCTGGGGTTTTTTTTTATAAACAGGATGTTTTGTATGCCACCGAAGCACGTGATGTGCGAGAGGTGGCGATAAACAGGACGTTTTGTATGCCGCCAAAGCATGTGATGTGCGAGAGGTGGAGATCTATTCTATTCATTTTTAGCAAATTGACAGAGTACACTTTATGAATATAGAAATTCCGAAAGATTTATTAAAGCTTGGATATTGTATTGGAGCACACGGAATTAAAGGTGGCTTCACTTTTGTCTTATTTAATACTCAAGATAGTGTACTAAAAGAAAGTATTGAAGTGATTTTATATCCTGATTCAGATAAAAGCTCTATCCCTTTACATGGAAGTGTTTTTAAAATAAGCAGTATCTCTTTTGGGAATAAAGTTATTGTGTATCTTGATGGAGTTACTACAAGAAATATTGTTGATGAAATGATCCCATTTTCGGTATATATAAAAAAAGAATTACTACCAAAACTTAGTTCAAATGAATATTATCTTGATGATCTTTTATCCTTAGTTGTTATCGACAATAATTCAAAAGAAAAAATTGGTGTTGTTGAAGATTTTTATGAAAATGGTGCACAGCTTGTATTAGTGATTCGTGGAACAACCGAAACTTTTGATGTGATTTTTAATGATCATTTTATAAAAAAAGTAGATATTGACTCTAAAACAGTAGAGATACTAGTTCCTGAATATATAGAATGAAAAAAATATGGGTTCTCACTATTTTTCCTGAACTGTTTTCTAACTTTTTAAAAGTCGGAGTTTTGGGGCAATCGTTAAAAAGTAGCAATCCAGCCTTTTCTATCGAGATTATTGATATAAGAGATTATTCTTTGGATAAGCATAATAAAGTCGATGATATGCCTTTTGGTGGTGGCCCTGGAATGGTTATGAGGGCGGATGTTTTAGAAAACGCTTTTTTAAAAGGAGTCGTTTTTAAAGAAGGCTATGTCGATGAATATAAAAAAAATTTACATGTGGTATTAGCAGGGCCAAGGGGAGATGTTCTTACAAGTGATTTTGCAAAATCATTTTGTAAAAAGTATTTTGATAATAATATTTTTTCTACACCTACAGAATCTTTAAAAAATCTTGTATTTATTTGTGGACGCTATGAGGGAATAGATCAAAGATTTATTGACTTATATGTGGATCAAGAAATCTCTGTTGGAGATTATATTTTAAGCGGAGGCGAGCTTCCTGTAATGATTATGATCGATGTTTTTTCAAGATTTTTAAAAGGTGTACTTGGGAATGGAGAAAGCTTGGTCGATGAATCTTTTGAAGAAAATTTACTTGATCATAACCACTACACAAGACCTCAAAATTTTAAAGGAAGAGAAGTTCCATCCGTGCTTTTAAGTGGGCATCATGCAAAAATAAAAGAAGAGCGCTTAAAAGAGCGGATTGAAATTACAAAAAGTAAAAGACCAGACCTTTATAGTAATTTTATAGATAAAAAAAATAGAGGTTAGTTATGCAAAGCTTATATCTTGGATTGGTTCACTATCCAATAACAAATAAATCTAAAGAAATGGTGACAACATCTGTAACGAATTTGGATATTCACGATATTGCAAGAAGTTGTCGAACTTTTGGAGTAAAGAAATATTTTATCGTTACTCCTTTAAAAGCGCAGCATGAATTGGTAAATCGTATTTTAACTCATTGGAATAGTTCAGAAGGTCTCTCTTATAATCCTGATAGAAAAGATGCTTTAAGCTATGTAGAACTGTCTGAGTCTGTTGAAAAAATGATTGACCAAATTACGATTTTAGAAGGAAAAAGGCCTTTGATTGTTGTTACAGGAGCAAACTTTAAAGACTCTAGTGGAGATATTAAAGCTTTGAAACAAAAATTAGAAATTGACAAAGTGCCCTGTTTATTGATATTTGGTACAGGTTGGGGACTGCATGCCTTGGTTATAGAACAGGCGGATTTTAGATTATCACCAATTATTGGTTTTTCCGATGATGGCTATAATCACTTATCTGTACGTTCTGCTGTGGCGATCTATCTTGATCGATTCCGGCAAGGCCTCTAGGTCAAACTCTTATTATT
>CAZCDT010000153.1:0-2141 GCA_964497525.1 uncultured Bacteriovoracaceae bacterium | reverse complement strand
GGATTTGTCCTACAACTTCGGCTTCGGACACTTCCTCGCGCACCCATGAAATGGGTCCCGCGCTCGGTCGGAACCCAGTCACCATGTGGTGACGGGTTCAAAAACCCCATGAAACCAGATAAAAAAATAGGACACCTTTTGGTGTCCTATTTTTTTATGCGCTCCCTGCGGGATTTGAACCCGCGATCTCTGCCTTGAGAGGGCAATGTCCTAGACCGCTAGACGAAGGGAGCATCTAACTAACTCTTATTTAACAACATCTAAACAACATAAAGCAAACTGTTTCCGCTAGTACCCTACGTAAACATCGATAGATAAAAAACATCTGTCGCCACTCCGAGTATCCATCGCTGTAATCGTTGCGTATATTAAAACAATCTCCGCAACTCAACAGCGATGTAACGAAGGGAGCTAAATATACTAAAAATCCACTTTTGGGGGCTATTATACGCTTAAAAAAACCAAGTCAAGACAATGTCCCATATAATCAATAATTTACAATGACAATCGACTTTAAATCGGAAATACTGTAGCAGAATCATGACAATGAGGTTTTTTAAACTATTTCTAATATGTTTTCTGATGTTAATGCCAAAATTGGCTTTTTCAGCCAATGTCTGCGAGATAAACGTTTCAGGTCTTGATAAAGTTGATGAATCTAGAATTCGCGGTCTCATAAATATTAAAGTTGGAGATGTTTTTAGCTCCGAAAGATTTAAACAAGGTTTAGAAAATATAAAAACTTGGGGAGCGCTTGAAATAGTATCTGCTGACTATACCGAAAAAGGAAATTGTGCCGACCTATTTCTTAACCTTAGGAATTTTACAATAGTTGCATCAATAGATATTGCCGGTAACTTTCCATATCTCGAAAGAAAAATAAGACGATATCTAACATTGTATCCAGGAGATCCCTACTCCGAAGAAAAAGTTCAAGAGCAAGCTGAGATTATAGAAAATTTTTATAAAAAAAATGGACATATAAACACCAAAGTTTATGTTGAAGAACACTCTAAACCAGATGTAGATGGAATAGCTCTTACATTTCATGTAAAAGCTGGGCGAGTTTTAAGATATAAGAATATTTCAATTACAGGAAATAAAGCAATTCCAAGCGGAAGAATAATAACATATTTAAAAACATGGCGACCGTATTCCAAACAAGCTCTAAAAAGAGGAATAAGACAAGCTCAGGAATATTATAGAAAACATGGCTATCCTCAAGCCAAAATTATACTCGAGAATGAAAATATAAATTTCGAAAACGGTGATGTAAATGTATCCATTAACGTAAAAGAAGGTTCTAATTTAATAGTAAAATTTACTGGATATAAAAGAATTTCAAATAGCACCCTAAAAAAACAACTTACTTTTGCAGACAACGGAAGAATTGATAGACTTTCAATCGATGAATCGTGTGAAAACATGGTCGAATTGTTTATCAACAAAGGATATCCAAACATAGAATGTAAAGGCAAAAAAACAGAAACAGAAAATGGATACATTGTTAATTTTTTCATCGACACAAATAGACCGGAAATAATCAGCAAAATCACGTTCAAAGGATTAAAAGACGCCAAACCTAAAATTATAAAAGAAAAAATGTTCAACAAAGAACATGGTTGGAAACAAAGCGGAGCTTATTATCCTGATAAATCCAAAGATGATGATGCAATCATACTTGATGCCTTAAAAAATCAAGGTTTTCTCGAAGCAACAATTGGTGAATGGCAAGTGAACATAGATAAAAGCAACAATACAGTGCAAATAACAATTCCTGTTAACGAAGGTAAACGAACCATAGTTTCCAAGATCAACTTAGTTAATATTTCGAAAGATGAAATTAAAAAAATCAAAAAGAATTTTTTTGTTGAGGTAAAAAAACCCTATTCAGAAATTGATGCACAAAAATCAAAAGACGAAATTATTAATTATTTTGGTAACAATGGATATCCATATGTCGAAGCAGAACTTGAAACAGTAATTAAAAACAACAAAGCAAGATTAACTTACACAATAGACAAAGGTCCGTTTGTTAAAATCGGAGAAATCGTTTTTGTAGGCGACATAATGACAAGCCAAAGAGCTCTTAAAAGAGCTATATTGCTAAAAAGCGGCGATCCATTTTCGTTCAAAAAAAT
>CAZCDT010000152.1:0-2209 GCA_964497525.1 uncultured Bacteriovoracaceae bacterium | reverse complement strand
ACCTCATTGGCAAAAACCAAAGAAAAAACTGCAAGATAAATTATAAGAGGTTTTATAATTTTCATCTTCTTTTTTCCCGTGCAAGCTCTTTTAAAACTCTCTCTATATCTTCTTTGTATCTTTGATGCTCACTTAAAACTTTATCTAAGAATGGTTTTGCAAGATCTTCCCTTTTTAAATTTTCTTTAAAAGCATCAAGCCAAGACATGGCGTCAAGCAAGCACTCTCTCGTTCGACACCCTTTCTTTGTGATGCTATTTGAAAACCACAAGACTAGTTCTTCAATCTTTCTTTCTGTAAAACTTACTCCACCTAACAGATTGGTTAAGCGATCTGCTTTCATTTTATGTTCTTGTAAATACTTCTCCTTAACGGTCTGTTCGCTGTTTAGAATGTAATAGTCCGTTAGGGCATTAATTTTTTGCATATTAATTTGAATAAACTTTCTTAAATCACCCAGGGTCTTCCCAGTTTTGCTAGACTCAAAAAATCCTTGTGATAACTGATCTTCTAATTGAGAAAGAATTGTTAATGCTTTATCTGCTTCTAAGTTCACTTTATCTCGATGGCAATTTTGATATATTTGAGGGTTAGAAAAGTGTGCCAGCTTTAAATTAAATTGGCGAAAATTAGAATAGTCATGGGCCTTAACCAGATCTTTTAAATAATTTTCAACACAAAGAAGATAATCTCGTTGCATCTGGCCGATGTTTTTTATACTTTTTAAAACACTCGCATCAGTATTTTTATCAAGCCATCCTTGATGAATAGCATCAAGTCTTGTTGCGATAACAGAGTCAATAATCATCTTGTTATCGATATACTCTGCTTTAATTGTTGCGGCATATGTAAGCAAACAAAGTAAAACGATTTTAATTTTAGTTTTCATTGGCTGATTCCAAAATAAAAATTAGTTTTTTAAGGCGCTCATCGCTTAAACTATTTTTACGATTTTCTAAATCAATCATCACTAATGCTAGATCTTTAATTATCGACTGAATCTGTTTTGCATTTTTTTGATACGCGCGCTTGTTTTCTCTTATGACATTAGAATCCTCTTTTTTAGAAGTATTCATATCTAATAAAACATTGCTTTCCTTAGAACAATTTGTGTCTTTATAATCACCAGTAGATACTTGCACATATAATGTTTTTAACTCTGAAACAATTTTCTCAAACCCTTCTGTTTCTTCATAGCGCTTAATTAAACATGCTAAAGAGCTTGGGGCAGACAGTTCTTTTAAAACATTAGCATAATGTGAAATTTGATTTATTGTTAAAACAGGAAGATTTACCTCTAGCTCAGTTAAAAAAACACTTAATTCTAAATCATTTTTATAAAAAGAGCAGGCATTGTATTTTTCAACACCAAACTGCGGTAAGCGACAATTAGCATAAAGCTCCACTCCGTGCGCTTCATGGCGACAGGCATGATAGCGCTCTACTCCAAAAGATGGATGCCTGCAGGATTTTGCAACTTGATATTCAACTGTTCGCATTCTTCCTGGACGATCGCTCTCGCTTGGGTCCTGTCTTCTTTTTGTTTCATATCCGCAAATCTCTCCATTTGTTCCTTCGCGATATAATTCAACTCCACAAACCTCACTTCTTCTTTCAAAATATTTTTCGGCCCCACACGCCATATCTCTTTTTTCATTATAAAGTTCAACACCGCAGAGGATATCTTCTTTTGGTAAAAAGCGAACTTTGCCGGTGAGATTATCTAAGACATCAAGAAGAATCTCATTATCATACTCTTTGGAGTTGATCGTACTCATAACATTAAGGATCGCAGCATCTCCAAGTTTTAGCAAAAGATCTGCAACATATTGCTTGTCTAAAATATCAAAATTTTCCATCAAAACTGCAGAAACATTTTTTGCGTTTTTTATAAAAATCTCATCAAACTCACCAGAGTCTTTTCTTTTTTCAGACTCCTCTATTAAACTTAAGAGATTTTTTTTCTGAATAGACGCTGTGCTAAGTAAAAAGTTTTTAGACAAAATAACACTATCTTCATCACTAGAATTTATAAGAGTAAAAATCGCATCATCTTCTGCTTGTGTTAAGCTTAAATTTTCTACTGGATTAGCATGGGTTTTGCTCGCAGAAGAATTACTATTTGCAGCATCTTTATTTCCACATGCACTCAAAATTAATAAGACAAAAAATGGCATTAAAAGTTTTGATTTTTTCATAAGACTCCAAA
>CAZCDT010000151.1:0-2255 GCA_964497525.1 uncultured Bacteriovoracaceae bacterium | reverse complement strand
TGAAAATCAATATAATTGCAGCTCCCAAAATCAAGTAAAGATTATTGAAGACCTCATCCATTATTCCAATCGCTTCTTTAGTATCAACCGAAATAGTTGAAGGTTTACTTTCATTATATACCCCCACTATATCATTAATATCGTTAACAGCATCACTTTCCGAGTAAGCACCGTCATATTCGACAGTTAAAGTGATGATCTTTCTTCCCTCAGAGTGTTTAATCCCCGTGTATCCGGAGGTCTTTACAAAAGATGCCGGAATATCCTCCGAAAATCCAGAACGGTATAAAACATTCCCTGAATTATCTTTTGAAAAACAATCTTCTGTAAGAAGCTTGTATAAAGGAACGGATTTAGTGGTAGCTCCTGTCCCAAGAACATCACTTCCCTCAATATTAAGGGTCATGAGGTCAATCTCATCCCTTTTTATCGAATAGAATTGGGTCATCTGTTCTACGGTTATCCCTTGTGTTGAGTACGTTATATCGTGTAGTCCCGTATCCTCGTTCTCGGTTACCACGGCATAATCATATGAGAAAGCCCCATCTTCAAAACTTACCGGTATCATTTGATTCGTCCCTATTACCTCGACGAATCCCGAGTCTTTTACAAATAAAGTGTTTCCGCTTGTATTTTTTACAAAATATTGGTTCTCTTCCCCACCGTAGTCATAGTTGTTATTGACAAAGATCTTTATCGGGGTTCCATTTCTCTCCCCTAACAACCAACTTGTGTTTTCGTATATTTCAGAATAAATCATTACATCGTAATCGGTTTTCACTGAGTTAGTATCATCCGCATACAGTCTTAAAGTGTGGGAAGAGGATACTGATTTTAATGCATCCGAAATTTGCAAGTATACCTGGCCAGTTGTAAGCCCGTATTTTGAAGCTTCATCTTTATCTACTATTAGCTTATATTCTTCTGCGGCTGTGTCCACATTCTTTTTAACTGATACTATCTTTTCAGAAGCACTTATCGCTAAAGCAAGTTTATCTGCTTCTTCAATCATTTGGTCATAATCATTTCCGAAAACATAAATGCTATATTCTGTGTCCACAAAGGACCCGGAAAAGGACATTATTGAACTAACTGAAACGGAGGTAGTAAATAATTTTCCCCCAACGGCATCTAGAGATTTTTCTATTTCTTCACATAAATCAAAAGGATCCATCGTTCTTTCTTTTTCCGTTACTAAGGAAAGAGAGGCCGAAAGTGCGCCACCTCCTATTGAAAAACCACCTACACTCATCCCTGTATCTGAATATATTGCCGCCGCTTCAATATCTGGATAGTTATTAAAAATATCTAATGCTTTTGTAACTATCTCAGCCTCTATATCCTCAGTGGTTAAATATCCTTCATCCATAACCGATAAACCAAAGTTTCTCTCATCAATCGCATCTTTGTTTATGTCAAAGCTAACACTCACCGATCCCATATATGTTTTCGGAAAGACTTCTGTTTTGGACACAAAAAAGCCGGAAAGAGTCATTCCAACAAATAAGATTAAAGTTATCGACAAGACAATCCATTTATTGTTTAGCGAGAAATTCAATGATCTAATATATGCCTTCTTCACAGACTTAATAAACCTTGAGTCATTCTTGGGGAGTTCTTTAATAATGTATGCTGTAGAAATGGGAATAACCGTTAGAGCTACAAATAAGGATGCCAAGAGTGAAAAACATACGGTTAAAGCCATATCAGTAAGAATTTCTCTTACTAATCCACTAATAAATACTATCGGAAGAAAAACAACTATTGTAGTCATAGTGGAGGCAAAAATCGCTCCTGTCATTTGCTTCGCACCTTGAATAGCGGACTCGAATCGGGTTTTTCCTTGTAATCTCAACCTTTGAATGTTTTCTAAGACAACGATTGAATTGTCCACCAACATCCCAACTCCAAGAGTTAATCCACCCATAGACACTATGTTAAGGGTAATTCCTGCAAAGTACATTAGAACAAAAGTGAATACCACGGAAAAGACAATGGATATAGAAACCGCTATTGTGGGTTTAATCCTCTTAAAGAAAATCAAAAGAACTGCAGCTGCAAGCACTGCTCCCCAAAGCAAACTTTCAAGAACAGAGTTCATCATAAACCCTATCATACGACCATCATCCGAAATCACGTTAAAAGTAAAACTTTCTCTTTCTGCTTTGATATTTTCTAATAATGCTTTGATTTGGTCTGAAACAACAGTGGTGGAAGCATCGGCCTCTTTCTCTATTGTCAAAACAACAGAAGGA
>CAZCDT010000150.1:0-2301 GCA_964497525.1 uncultured Bacteriovoracaceae bacterium | reverse complement strand
ATTAATAAGACAAAAAATGGCATTAAAAGTTTTGATTTTTTCATAAGACTCCAAAAAAGTGTTTTTAAAAAGCAGTTTAATGCGGCGCGGCGTGAGCATCAATAAATTTGCCCTGCTAGTGTAAAGTTTACCGACTTCAGCGTAGGTCAAAACTGATGAAACTTACTTTTGAATCTGGCCATAAAAGCCGTAAGCGTTTAATTTTATGCGTGGTATTTGCAAAAGAAGCATCTGTTTGGGCCCCGAATGTGCCATTACAATGTTGGATATAAAAAGAAGGGGGCCTGTCATCAAATTTTATATAATTGCATCAAATCAAGCTTCAAATTCACTTAATGCATAGGTTGAATGAAAACAACCGAATCCTCAACACCTACACCACACTGTCCCGACTTTGACAGTTGATTTATAAGTCACTGATATCACAAGGCCGAATTCTGCTTCGTGTACTACAAATACTGTTTTGCAAATTTATCGCTAGATATTACTGGTGGCGGTGTTTTGATTTTAGCTATATCCAAGATGGATTGAGCATATTTTGATAGCTTAGAGAAAACATAATATGCTTTACCGTCGTTGGCAGTTAATTTAGAAACCTGTAGAGAGTTTATTGCAGCTCGTATTGATGAAGGTGATGTTTCATTAAATTTATTAAAACATTCAATTTCAATAGTTCGTTCAAGAACAAGTGCCATGAAGCACAGGCAAAAGTGGCCTTGAATTCTTGTCGGCGTCCAATGCCAAATAGGTCGCGCCTCCAGTTGTGTTTTTAAAGTACGGAATAAATTTTCTATTCGCCACAACGAATGATATGCGTCCAAAACTTCTACGGCGGTTAAGTTTTTATTAGAAAATTCAATGCTGTAGTACCCATCCCACTTACTATCAGCAACTATTTTATTTTCATTCATTTCAATAGAGTCAATGTTGGTATTGATATATTTTTTTGCTCCACGTTTATCATTAACTGGAATATCCTTGGCAACCATTTGCCTTGCCTTTTCTATTAATCGTTCTCTGTCGACACGATCTTTTTTTGCACGCTTTGAAGAATATGTGGCAACTATTTGATCTTTAATTATGGAAACTTTACCATTTGCATCTTTTACACTCTTTTCTATTTCAATAATTTTATATTTAAAAATATCGCCATTGTTTTGCGAGATATTGATATATTTATCGTCATCAAATATTTTTTTCTGCACATTTTTTGGTGAGTTTTTTAATCGATGTCCAACGATAAAATTAAATCCGGAATCCAATATGTCTGCAAGATTTTGTCCCGAGTTTAATCCACGATCACTAACAATAATTACATTAGAAACATTGTATTTATTTTTCATTCTGGTAATGAAATTTTTTAATGTATTTCCTTCATAGGTGTTACTACTAAAAATTTCATAATCAAGAGGTCGCCCCGTCTTGTCGATGAGAGCGCCTGCGACAACTTGCAATTCTCCGAACTTACAATCTTTACTGTAACCAAATTTTTTTAATTCATCTTCACTTTTACTCTCAAAATAGAATGTTGTTACGTCGTAAAAAACTACAGATACATCCAAATTAAAAAGTTTTTTCTGTGTTTCAAAAAGATGTTGCTTTATGGGATCAATATTGGCCGCAAGAAAATCTAAAGTTCGATAAATATTATGAAGGTTAATCTCTGAATTTTGGACATACCAGTTTTGATTAGTAAATGATGCATATTTGCTCTGTGGGCTTGCTAAGCGGTCTGCAATTAAAAATTTTACAATGGACAATATATCAATTTTAATTTTTCGCTCTTTTAGTAATTCTTTAATCAAGGAATCAATTCCAAATAATTCGATCAACTTTTTTGTTATCGCCAGGGCTCCCCAGTTTTGTCGACATTCCTCCTGAATATTGGATACAGGCATTGTGTCGATGTCGCTGCAATAAGAAAGTAATTTAAGGGCAATTTTTTTTATTTCACCTTCGTTAAGTTCATCAATGGCCCCAAAACTAACAAGATTTTCGTGCTTCACCTTTTTGCCATTACGAACTGCCCTTGTAAGATAAAGATATTTTTTATTAGTTCCCGTCATTTCCTTAATAAACATGCTACATCCTTGAAAGCTGTTTTCCGTATCGTATAATACTTTATCAGGAATGTGTATTGTTGTTTTGGTATATTTCGTACACTACATTTTTAAATAAAAAAGAACTATCTTGTTTGTGATTTAAAATGCTTGCGATGATTTTTTACGAAATTTGATTCAAAAAGAGCGGGATTCTGTCAAAGTCGGGAGATGCAAAGTGATCTTGTCCTATCAAATCCTT
>CAZCDT010000149.1:0-2306 GCA_964497525.1 uncultured Bacteriovoracaceae bacterium | reverse complement strand
CAGGAACGATTGTTGCGGGTGGAGATATTGCCTTAAAAAAAGTGGCAATCAGTCACGGAGATCTAACAATTGAGGTAAAAGCGGACAGTGCCGGTGGAGCAAAAAACAAAAAAGGCGGAGAATCTCTCTATTTTGTTGATCAAAAAACTACATTAAATGATCTTGTCAAAGCATTAAACGCTCTTGGAGTTACCCCTGAAGATTTGATCTCTATTTTTCAAGCACTTAAAAGGAATGGTGCTCTTGCGGTAAGTGATATTGAACTAATATAGTAAATCTGATTTCAACAGATCATATAATTAATACTTAGCATGATGTTTTTTAGTTGTAGATTTTTATATAAATCGTGTTAAAATATAAGTGTAATATCGGTCAATGATTGGCCGTTTTAAAGTACTCAGGAAGGGTGCAAAAAAGTGATCGAAGTTAATAAACCACAACATCGATATTTTATGCCAGACAATTCCACGTCTTTGGAGTTGAGAAAAAAACTGATTCAAGATCAAGACGAATCTAAATTTATTCCTGAACCATATAAAAAAGTTGCGGAAGGACTGGAGCAGCAATTCAATGACTATATGCTGAAAGAACTAGATAGTACCTCCGCCTATGAACAAGAAGAAGGCAATAGTTCTCCTGGAATGAATTATTATAAGTCAATTCTAAACAGCGAAAGAGCAAGCGCAATTAGCAAGCAAGGTAAATACGGTATTGGGATTCAAGAAATTATTTTAGATCAAATATATCCAAAAAAAATGCGTAATGAAATTGCGTTTAATCATTATCAAAAACAACAAGAGGCATTTCAATTGCAACGGAAAGTAAAAATCAACAATCAAGACTCAAATGATATCGAAAAATCCAATCACATCAATAAAGATGTTGAGATCCACCAAGGAGGTGGGAAATGAAAAATGTTGAAAACTCACAATCTCGCTCTGCATTTTTTCCTCAGGATAAAAGAGGTTCTGTAAACAGAGGAAACAGTAAAATTCAAACGAGAATTTTAGAAGGAAATGATCCAGTTAGGAAAAAAGAGTTAGACGATTTAACAAAGTCAGATGCAAGTGTAAACATTAATGATGCAACAAAGGATTTTGCAAAAATAAAAAAGATCGTTGATGCTACTCCTCCTTTGGATAATAATGAAAAAATTGCCCAATTAAAGGATCAGATCAAAAACGGAACATACAAAATAGACTATGATGAATTAGCATCAAAAATATTAGATTCTGAATATTAAAAAGATGTAATTCAAAAATCTTTAAGAAGGGATGAGCATGGTATCAAATAGTTTAAAAAATAATTCTGCTCAAACAATTCAAGAATCAATGTCACTGTTTTATTTTCAGGTTGTTGATATCTGGAAACGCCTGTGTGAATCACACAATATTTTACTTTCTCAGACCTTTGAGGAATATAAGCATTTACTAGACGGAAAAATAACAGATGTCGAGGAGATTGTATCAAAAAAACAAGAAACTATTTTTACAATTAATCATCTCGACGATATAAGAAGAGAACTTATTGAAAATATAAATATATTTTTAAATCAACATAACATTTCAAGCAAAGTACATAATGTCGGCGACTTAATCCAGTTAATGAAAAATTTTGAAATTGAACGTGGAGAAAAGCACCTACAAAGTTTTAATGCCTTTTTAATCGACATTATTGAAAAAATACAAGTACAAAACAAAAAAAACCAACAATTCCTAAATCGAGCAATTATATCGCTAAAAGAAATGAGAGAAGACGCGGTTGGAGAAAAGAAGTATCACACATATACACCAAAAGGTTCTGCCACTTCAAATACAACCAATCGCTATCAGACTATAAAAAAAACTGATGGCCCATCTATAAGGGAGGGGCAGATTGAGTAACTTATTAAATATTGGTGCTACAGGATTATCTGTTGCAAAAAAATCTCTTGAAACCACCTCTCACAACATGGCAAATAGCAATACCGAGGGGTATTCAAGACAAAAGGTAAATCAAAGTACAAATATGCCGATTATTAAAGGCGGAATACCTCATGGGACAGGAGTAAGAATTAATGGGGTATCAAGATCTCACGATCCTTTTATTGAAAAAAACTTAATGAACAACCTATCAAAAAGTGAATACTTTAAAGAGCGAGCAGGTCAACTGGGCCAAATTGAAAGTATTTTTAATGATAATGAACATGATGGGCTTAATAACATTTTAAATAAATTTTACAATTCATTCAGAGAACTCGCTACTCAACCAGAAAATGAAACACTAAGGTCCATTGTTCGAGATAGTGCAAATCTTGTGACTCAAGA
>CAZCDT010000148.1:0-2316 GCA_964497525.1 uncultured Bacteriovoracaceae bacterium | reverse complement strand
TGTCCATTTGTTAAAACTTGTTCTCCTGAATTTTTAGACTATTCAATTTTTAATCTAAGACGAGGTGGTAAAAAAATTGATGAGCTACTTGCAAGTAATGTTTTTCATCTAAAAGACATTCCACCCTTTGCAAAACTTTCAAGCTACCAAGAGCTTCAGGTAGAAGTTGAAAAAAGTGCCAAAGATTTTATAGATTTTGAAAAAATCAAAAAGAGTTTAGATACATTAAAATATCCAATCTACTATTTGGATTTCGAAGCGGCCCCCATACTTGTTCCGCGCTATAAAGATTGCTCGCCTTATGAGCAAATCACTTTTCAAGTTTCTGTACATATCGAAGAATCAAAGGGTGCAAAACTAAAGCACATTGAATTTCTTCATGATAAAGACACAGACCCTCGTTACAACCTTGCGCTCTTTTTAAATAAGCATATTGGTGAACATGGATCAATTATTGTTTATCACGCAAGCTATGAGAAAGCGCGCCTTGAAGAGATGATTAAAAAATATCCAAAATTTTCCTATAAGCTTGGTGACATTATTGATCGCCTTTGGGATTTAGAAACGATCTTTACTAAAGGATATTATCTTTCTTCAAAATTTGAAGGAAGTACCAGCATTAAAAATATTCTGCCCGTACTTGTTCCAGCACTATCTTATAAAAATCTAAAAATCGGCAATGGTGCCGATGCCTTTATAAATTATCTTCAAATGATTGATGATAAGACCACCCCAAGGAAGAAGGGAGAAATCTATAACTCGCTTCTACAATACTGCGAAATGGACACGTATGCGATGTACGCCATTGTCGAGGCCTTGCGGGAGGTGCTCCATGATTAAGTCCTAATATTTTTCCCACTTATTAACATTTAGAAAAATTCTGGTGCTCAAAATTTGAGTAGCGGGATTCGTTTAACTTTTTTTCAAAGGAGGACAGTATGTCTAGAAAGAAGAAGTATCACGACCAAGTAGTGAAAGCTGCAAGAGAAACTTTAAATCTTGTCGATGAACACAACCTAAATTTCATCGTAGTTGCCGCGGGTATGCAATCAGGCAAGACAAAGTATATTGCCTGCACTCATGAATTACTAAAGGAGGTTTATCCAAAAACTCTTAGTCTTTATGTGACTGCTCACAACCATAAAGATTTTATCAAGCAGAATAAAGATGTGCTGGGACACATGGAAGCAATTGACCTTCACTGCTTAACTTTAAGTGATCGAAGAAAAGATAAGATCAAAGGCAAAAGCATTAATCGTTATTCTAATGATCCCATCATTGTATTTTTTGATGAGAGCCATTTTGGTGATGGGCTTGATCAAACGATTGATACTTGGATTCAGCGAAATGGATTAAACCCAAGTAGACGAGTTGTCTTTGTGGGAGTTTCAGCCACTCCATTTTCATCAATAGACAGAGCAATGGAGGCGGTATGCGACAAATAATTAGCCCTATCATCTTTTTTGATCAAGATCTAATGCCTACCTACAAAAGCGTCTCCATAATGTTAGAGCGCGGAGACATTATCGAACCCGACATTCTTGTCGGGATCGATAATAATCGCAATTTAACTTTTAACTCAAAGTCTAACGTCGTCTTATATCTTGAGGAGCTGATTGCTCAAAGAGAAGATGGCTATTGCATTATTAGAGTTAAAAACAAAAAGCAGGCGAAATTTCTTGAAGAAAAGATTAAAAGAAAAATTCGTTCAAAACAGATTTATATCAGGCATTGGAATCAAAATGATGTTATCGATCCGCGAACTTATTTTAATGAAAAATGTGACGGTGTTTTAACTGTTGTCATTGTTCAGAAAAAAGGGGCGATGGGAAATTCTATTTCAACAGAGCATATGCGCTTTGTTTATGATTATTCTCCAAATGCCGCGCTAAGTACTATTGTTCAAGGCCTTCTTGGCCGCTGTTGCGGCCATGATAAGATCGATCATCATGTTAAAGTATTTACTCATGTTAATTATGCGAAGGCCTATTCGCTTTTTGAACAAGGAAAGATGCTGGAGTTTGCAAGCTTTCTAAAAGAAAAAGGAATTAAACCATCTCAAAGGTCTAAAACTCAAAAGACCTATGCGCCGATATTTTCAGGGGAGATTAAAATCAATCACTGCCTAGAAAGTCGCAAAGAGGCACGGGAGCTGGTTGAAAAAGAGTTAAAGAAAAAGCTCGGCAACAAATTGTCGATTGTCGGAACTATTGCCACTCGATTTTATAGTAAGCAAAAAAATCCTCAAATGAGAAAGTGGTATGACCAGCAAATCGCAAATGGAATTAACCCAACATCAACCAGAGGTCTTGAAAA
>CAZCDT010000147.1:0-2358 GCA_964497525.1 uncultured Bacteriovoracaceae bacterium | reverse complement strand
CGTGATTGCAAAGAAAAAGTGAGGAGAAAATGAAGAGTATAATTTTAATAATTTTGGTGATGGGAATTTTTATTAGTTGCGGAAGTGACAGTGACAATGGTGCAGCAGGATCAACACCTGCAATTCAATTAGAAAAACCACAGGTTGATTAATCACATCTGTTTTTGAGGGGAGAAAAACTATGAAAATTTTAATTATATCCATGCTAATAATGTTTTCATCTGCTTCTTATGCTGACGATATCTCTGATGCAAAAGAGTTCATTAACGGCGAAATTGTAGAGATGATCAATATTTTAAATCGACTATTTACTTCACTTAGCTTTACGTCGTGTGCATCAATTTCAGATGGATCGGCAAATGTTACAGTCAATAGCTGGGACTCTGGACTTGGGCAATACGTTCCAACAGTTGAACGAGTCGATATTGAACTAGCAACACCAGCATCTTATGATAGAAAATTAAAAATGTATGTCGATGGGGATTTTGCTCTGCCGGTAGCGGTCATAGAATTTAACTGCGATATGAAAAAAGGAAGATTAATTCAAACTGGAAAAAATTGGGTTAATTCTTTTACTAGAAAAGTTGAATATGGAGTCAATAATAACGATGATACAACCGCAGATATTGTCGATATCACATGGGATAATACGGGTGCAACCCCAACCGTTGATTTTAAAATAGTTGGGCCTACCATGGGAGATAAATTCATCCAACGTCCGGCCGGTCAAGCATTTGGCTTTGGCGGAGCAGGCGCAATTACAAGTTACGCTGACATTGGAGCGCTCGTAACACTTTTTGGATTAAATCACGCCGGTCTAAAATATGCGGACAATTCAAACTATGTGATTCAATACCAATAATTTTTTTTATTTAAAAAGCTCTAATGTTGGATAAAATTCTTTTTTTGAAATCAGTTTAAAATCTAAGCTTTTTGAATTCTCTTCAAATAGAACAAGATTGTGTTGGAGCTGATGACGAACGCTTGTGTACATTATTCCAGAAAAGCCATGTTTTTTAGCGAGGGTTCCAAGAATTTGACTTGATGATGGAATATCGTATTCGTCGTTCACCTCAAACCACTCATTTTGATATGTTCCAAGAGTGATATTAATTGCATCACAGCTTGGTTTGGAAGTTAAAACTAAAACGTTATCGATTGCAACATCATATTCATAAACGGTCTGCGCCTCTAAATGGTTGAAGCGTATATCAAGATCCGATAGTCCTTCTGAACGCAGCTGTCGCAGTTGCTGAATTTGATAGTCTAAATAATATTTTTCAACTTCACAGCACTGTTGATTTTTTCCAAAATAAACAACCTTGTTTTTCAAATGATCAACATCTTTATAATTAAAGCGGCTTGATCGGCGTTCGCTCCCATCAGTAGATAGATGTTTTTCATATCTTGATGGAACAATTCGACAATAAGAACTGCGAATAGAAGTGGTGTTGGCCCTTGAGAAATCGATATTTTTAAAATAGTTTAATTGCGCCTCTAGTTGCAATTGTCTTCGTTCGCAAAATTCTCCCCATTCATCCTGAGAAAACTCGCATTGTGATTCAATTGGATCATGCTGCAAAAAGAATCGCGAATAGGCCTTGACCTCTTTTAGCGTTTTAAATCGCAATTCAGGATTGTTTTCGTCTAATGCACTCATGACTTATCCGGTAATTTGTTCAAGAAGTTTTATAACTTTTCTGGTTTTTCCATCGATCATGATCTCTAGTGGAGTATTATTTCCAAAATGAATATTAGGAGTTTTTAACCAGCGACTCATTTTTAAGCGCACTCTTTCTTTGTCTGCATCAGGCTCAGTTTGTTTGATATGAGAAGAGAGCATATTGAATACTCCCATCCATTGTTTTAAAAAAATATTTCCAGAAAGATTCGCGGTGCCACGACTAATCTGGCTTTCTCCAATATGAAAAGCGCGGGCGAGATCCTTTTGTTGAACTTCGAGTAGCTTTGCTAGAGCACTTAAATCAATATCGCTGGTGCCATCTCTGTAGAGATCGTTTTCTTCCATGAAATCTACAAATTTAAATGCTTCACTCATATTTTTACCTCTTGTGTGATTTTTTATTAAATACTTGTCGGTTCTTTATAGCTAGATTACAACCTGATTTCAATAAAAATGCAACCATTTGGCAATTTTTTCGCAATGGTCAGTCATTTGACAATGGAGCCAAGTGGTTGTTTTTAGATACATATAAATAAGTTACTTAATTTCAATCGTGGCATAATCAATAATCTCCGGCGGCACTTCTCTGAAGGCCCCAACAAGGCCAATGTCTGCTACTGCAATGCCGTCATATAATCTGATGACATATATTCCGCATCTCAGGCAAAAAACAT
>CAZCDT010000146.1:0-2358 GCA_964497525.1 uncultured Bacteriovoracaceae bacterium | reverse complement strand
ATATCAATGATAGATGTAATTCTCAATAACAATTACTTAATCAAAAATTTTTGTTGTGCCCATAATTTGTGCCACGTCGTTTTCCAAAAGCGCGTTATGTGCCAAAAGTGTGTGCCCAAAAACTGCCCAAAAAGTGCCACGTCGTTTTCATTAAACCTCTACGGCATTTTTTAGTCCTGGAACTATTTTCTACAGTCTTGCATAAAAAAGATCGGCATAATTGCGTATAATCGACTGATACTAAAAACCGACATTATTTTACAGAATTGATATTATACCTATGACCAATCATGATAATAAAGCTTAAGCCGCTAGCGAAAGTTACGGTCAAACAGAGGCTTCTCGGTATAGATCTGTCAACGTCACAACGTGATGGAAATATTCAGAATCTTTTAATGCCTTTGTGATTCCCATTGGTGCAACAATCATCTTTTCTATATTGTCCGTAATGTGCACTGATTTAATGTTTACGATTTTCTTTTCGATCTCTGGAATAATCCAAGTGTCTATTGGCGTCTCATGAAATTTTATTTCGCATAAAGTTACGACATTAGATCGTTGATAAAGTAGACCAATTTGAAATTTGTTGGCCGAAGTGCCTTGCAGCGGACCAAAGGAGATAACCTCATCTTCAAAACCAAGTACGTTGGCAATGTACATGGCATTTTTTATGCAGAAGTTTTCAAAAGCAATACCTGTCCACCCTGCCCATTTTGGTGTTATTAAACTTTTAAATAAGTTTTGTCTGGAGTTCTCTTTGATAATTGCTAAGTGTGGTAGCATGTATTTGAAATAGAATATTAAAAATTCATCAAAAAGCTTATATCTTTGTGTTTTGCGCGATCTGGTATTAAAAGGAGTGTAACACCTTATCAATCCAGATTTTTCCATGTTTGATAAATAAGTTTTAAGACTTCCTCCAGATTTTATTTTCAACTTGGTGGCAATCTCATCTAAAGAATAGTTGCCTTTAGAAAGCAAAGTTACAATTTTCTTATATACCTGTGGTTCTTTAAACTGAGAGAAAAAAATCTTATCTATTTCATTAATAAAATATCCATCAGACATAAAACATAGCTCATTGATGTTCTTTTCAAACGACTTACTCTGATTTATTAACTCTAAGTATCTCGGTATACCGCCAAAAATAGTTTGATATTTTAGCGCCTCTAGTGGGCCGCGACGTTTAAGCATCAGATAAGACTCTGAGGGTGTTAGCGGACCTAGACAAATTTCTTTGTCAATACGCCCGTAGAGTGCCTTAGAATCTATTACATGCTTGATCATAAAAGTGGCAATCGAGCCACACAATATTAAAAGCACCTTGCGTTGTTTCCATTTCGTATCCCAATAATGTTTTAACAAAGCGACTAATTTTCCTTGTCCGCATGCCATCCATTGAAATTCATCGAATACAATAATAACCTTTTTATCAAACTTATCGATTTCACTAGTTAGAAGATCAAATACCTCACTCCATGAGTGTAATGTCATCTTCAAGTAGAAGGGGTTGCTGGTTTGCTTTGAAAGCGTTTTTAAAAAATGTGCAATTTGGCCTTTGGTGTGGACCGATTCTATTCCTTCAAATGAAAGCTGCAGTTTTCCTGCACAAGCATGATTAATTAAAAAACTTTTACCTACGCGTCGGCGTCCATATATCACCATTAGTGCCGATTGCTTTTTATTATAGTAGTTATGTATTGTAGCAATTTCTTTTGATCTGCCTATAAACATACGTGCACCTTTCTTTCATTATTCCGCTGTTTGAGTTTAACAAACTATTTTAGCGGAATCAAGTGCAATAATTTAAACATTCCGCCATAAAAAGTGCCACGTCGTTTTCATTAAACCTCTGCGGCAATTTTTAGTTCTGGAACTATTTTGTAAAAAAACAGATATTAGAATTTTTTAAAAAATATTTTCTCCGCTTGTATTTGCGATATACACCGTTTTATTTTGTTTTTTATAAAAAATTTCAAAACAACAACGCTCTTGCATTCTATCGAAATCAAGACGTCTCTTACATCCATTTTAATTTACTCATGCGCTCTTAAAATAAAAATCTTACAACTGCCCTAGTTTGTTTAACCATGTAAAAAATGGTATAAATTTAAAAAGTAAAACAAAGGGAACACTCGATGAATATTAGCACCTACAGCGACCAAGAACTTTTAGTAAACACAAAAAAACTTGTTAAAGAAGAAAGAAATTTAACCTTAAAAGTTATAGAACATCTAGAAGAGATTTCAAAAAGAAAACTCTACAGTGCCCTTAAATATCCCTCTCTTTTTGAATACTGCGTGTATGAACTTGGATATTCTCGCGACGAGGCCTACCGCAGAATTGATGCAATGAAAA
>CAZCDT010000145.1:0-2365 GCA_964497525.1 uncultured Bacteriovoracaceae bacterium | reverse complement strand
GCATCAACGATATTCCCATGGCCGTTCCCACAACTCACTTAACACAAAACACTTATTTTATGCAAAACTACGGACGAGCCGCCGCCGGTTTTTACTTCTTGAACGATATGTTGGGAAAAGATACTTTTAAAACCGTATTGAAAACATTCATCCTACGATGGGAAAGCAAACACCCTACCCCTACGGATTTATTTTTTACGTTAAATTCGGTAACAAAGCAAGATTGGGGATGGTTTTGGAATCCTTGGTTCAACACCTACGCTTATGCCGATTTGGCATTGAAAAATGTGGTTTATAAAGATAATAAGCTGCAACTCTCCATACAGAACAACGGAAGCCTGCCTGTCCCGATTAAAATAATAATTACTTATGAAGACAATACAACCGAAATCGTTTATCAAACAGCCAAGGTGTGGAAAGATAAAAAAGAATGGAACTACAGTCAATCATTTACCAAAAAAATCATAAAAATCAAATTAGGAGACAGAAACATTCCCGACGCTTTTCCCGACGATAATTATTATGTGATAAAATAAGATGCTTAAAATCCTATTGTCCGATAAAAAGTAAAAGATTCTGAGCCTAATGAAGCAAAAAATCTGTAAATAATAGTGTAATCTTTATCGGATAATATTTATTATACCATTTCTTTTCTTCCCAACGTTAAAAAAATAATTGTCCCTTTTTGTGATGTTTTTTGTTTTTTAGCGAATAATAAGGGAAAACACGCATTTGAATGGAGAAAAAGGAGAAATTTATATCGGTCATTAATGAACATAAAAAAATTATTTTTAAGATATGTTCTTCCTATTGTCGACATTTCGACGAGAGAAAGGATTTGGAACAAGAAATATTACTGCAATTATGGCATTCGTTTCCCAAATACGACGGCCGGGTAAAAATATCAACTTGGATATATAAAATAGCGTTGTATACCGCCATTTCGTTTTACAGAGATAATGAAAAACATAAAAAGGATCATGTTGCTATTGATGAGTCGGTTATTTCTCTTCCTGAAGAACAAATAAATCAAAAGGACGACATTCATTTTCTTTATCATTGCATCCGCCAACTGAATGAATTGGATAAAGCCTTAATCCTTCTTTATTTAGAAGAACATACTTATAAAGAAATTGCACAAATTATCGGTATTACCGAAACCAATGTGGCAACCAAACTCAACCGTATTAAAAACCATCTGAAAGAACAATTTAATAATCAATAAAAAATTATGTACTATGGAACTTGATGACATTAAAAACACTTGGGCGTCTTATGATGAAAAACTAAACAAAAGCCTAAAATTAAACGAAGAATTACTTCGCAAACTGAATCTTGATAAATCGAAGAGAGAAATGAAAGGTCCTTTTTATTATGAAACTACCTCTCTTATTATGACTGGACTTCTCATCATTGTCATTTCAGGATATACCTATAGGTATGGTTCTGAAATCGTTTATTTAGTTTCCGGACTCTTATCCATTCTCTTTTGTCTTACCGAATTTGTTTTCTCTTTTCAAAAATTAAAAATATTAACACGAATAGATTACTATAATATGTCTGTTATAGACTTACAAAAAAATGTTTTAACATTTAAGAATAAATACTTGCAGTTTAAAAAAATAGAATTAACATACACCCCTTTATTTGTTGTTTCTTTAATTCCCATACTGGGAAAATGATTACGAGGTTTTGACTTTTTCTCATATTATACACTGTATATTTTCATTACTATCATAGTTTTAATAATTTCCTACCCCATTTTAATCTGGATATATAAAAACCTTTATGATAAGAAATTAAAAAACACTTTGCAATTTTTGAAAGAATTGGAAGTATTTGAAAAAAATGAAAGTTAAAAGGAGTTTTCCGTTTTCAATGCGATATCTCTTGATTTAGAATTAAGTCAGGGGGTGATTTGGATTCACCCCCTTACTTTCTTATTTTTCGGCACGAAAAACCCATTCTTAATTCTTAATTCTTAATTGTTTTAAGACTTTTTCCATTTATTAAAAACTTTAAAAAGTCCTTGAAATACGTTAAAGTTAAAGAAGACACAACTCCTTAACATTTTTTTTACAAGAACCGGTAGCATACCGACTTCTACCTGTCCTTTTTTATTAAACTTATATCAATTTCATTGTTTAAACAATTATTTTTATAATGAAAAGCCTTTGTATATCATCTTTATTATCAATATTTTACAACGGTACCAGAATACCCCTTGAACCAAGCTTGCTTGCGTAAAATAGTGCCTTGGTTGGAGTTCCAACCAAGCTTGGTTCACGCGTGAAACAAGCTTGGTTCAAGAGCAAACCAAGGCAGTATTTTTTTGAACCTAACTTGTTTCAAGGGGGTCTTATGC
>CAZCDT010000144.1:0-2398 GCA_964497525.1 uncultured Bacteriovoracaceae bacterium | reverse complement strand
CACTCCAACTTAACATTCACAGTGAACGTTAAACCTTGGGACAAAATCCCAAGGTGGGCCCGAATTTTTCTCTTATGCAGCATTCAACTCGCCACTTTCTTTTCGAAAGAAAAGTATCACGCACTTTTTTTCTTTTTTTCTTCCGCCTTGACATATACTTTTGTATATGTTATACTTTTGTATAACGTCGGAGCCTTGGATGACCATAATTAAGAGAACAAAAAAATGTTTAGATAAGTTCAAAAAAGATTTTAAGAAGGGATTATTCTCTGCCGACGATGGTAGAGTTTTAAAAATATGGGCCAGAGAGATGGAGCAATATGGACCGAAATATATTGAGGGGCGTTCAGAGTGGAGAGATCATCCCTTACAGCATCAATGGTTTGGATATAGGGCTTCTTGTTTTAGTACTCAAGGAAGAATCATATATAGAATTATTGACGAAGTGATGGTTGAGGTTTGCGAAATTGAAAGAATAACTCCTACGCATGACTATAATAAATGAGGTGATTTATGACTAAAAGTAGCAATGAGTTTTTAGAGATGTTAGAGGAATTTTTTCCCGATGAAATGACTCCCGGTCAGGTCATTAAGAGCAAGAGAACAAACTATGGAATCACCCTTGGAGAGGTTGCGAATGTGACAGGAATCCCTCAAAGTAATCTCTCTCTTTATGAAAATGATAAAAAAAATCTCGGGTATGTTCAGGCCACCAAAATAGGTCTTGCGATAGGATTGCACCCAATGTCCATCCTGTTTCCTAATGGGATAGAGGGCGATGAAAGATTTAAGGATATATCCAAAAAATCTGGAAAATTGTTAAGTAAAAAGATCCCTCTTCGAAAGGTAATATGACGGTAAAACCCAGAACAATCTTTCTGGCCCCCTATATACTTTGGAGACTTTTTCTTTTAAAAAAGTTTTATAATCAACTACAATAAGGGAAGTTAAAGATGAGAAAAATTACAAATTATTCGCCAGGAGAAAAAAACTGGTACTTAAAGAAGCAACAGAGTGATAATTTATAGTTTACAATAATATCAAGCACTTTTTTACTCACTTTTTTTCTCTTTTTTTAAAATCACCACTAATTATTCAAAAACTGATCCATATGAAGTTGGCCGTATTCGATGATTGCTTTCCTTTGATTACAACGAGAGCACAAAATTATCATATTAGTTGCATCAGACGCACCACCTTTTGCAAAACTTTTTTGGTGATCATACTCCAAAAAGAAGATAGATCCGCAATTTGCACAAGATTTACTGGAATTTTTATAAACCTCTCGTTTTACTTGGGCCGGAATATATCGAGAAGTACAGGAACTATTTTGGGATGAAATTTTAGCGCTGGAACTACTGCTTGATAATTTCTTAGCGCTGGAACTATTTCCATCTGAAATTTGATTGTTGCTTAAAGAATTTTTTGTTGGCACTTTCCCTTCACGCGCCTTTCTTTGTGCAAACTTCTTTGCCTCCATTTTCGCTATAGCATCATCAAGGACTTTATCTAGTAAGTCTGAAGTTTCAAAATTTGGATTCGAGTGTGACACTAATGCTTTAAGCTTTGTTATTTTATCCATGGTGGATTTTTTTAGCGTGATATTGAGGCGAACTTCTTCACCGGCCTTGGTAACGATCTCTTTTTTGGCAATTTGTGTTTTAATTCCCAACTCTTCTTTTTTCTTTATAAAAAACTTTTCGACATCTTTTTTTGATTGGCCTTTGATTTGAGTTAAAATTTCTCTGGAATTTATTGTAATGTTTTTCTTCGCGCTGGCATTCAAAAAGTCCGACATTAAATTAATCGTTGAAAGCGTAATCGTGCCATTTCCTAGCTCTTTTTTTATCTCAGGAACTTTTTTAGAAGTTTTCATGGCATCAAGTCTTCGATACGCCTCGTCGCGAGAATATCCAAGCTCATAAACGCAGTACTCAAAAAGTGATTGATATTTTAGGTCGCAGTAAAGTTTTCTTTTTGATACCTCTTCTAAGTGTTCGATAATTTTTAAGGTTAAATTCTTTTCTTCTTTAACTAGTTTTTTTGTGTTTGATAAAAGCTCTTGATCGCTTAAGACGCTAATATTCATCGAATGTTTCCTTTGTTTTATTTTTTAAGTTTATAGCATTTTTTATATGGTTAAACAAACTGGTGCAGATGTAAGATTTTTATTTTTTAAAGCGATTCAAGAATTAAACGGCACACTAAGAACCTAAAAATGACAGTCAAAGAGCAAGTGTGTTTGATTCTTAAACTTTTTTATAAAAAACAAAACAAAACGTTTTATATCGCAAATTAAAAACAAAAAAATATTTTAAAAAAAATTCTAACATTTGTTTTTTTAAATAGTTCCAGAGCTAAAAAACAGCAAAGAGACCAAGGAGTATCTTTAACCCAG
>CAZCDT010000143.1:0-2413 GCA_964497525.1 uncultured Bacteriovoracaceae bacterium | reverse complement strand
AAGGGAGACCAAAACAGAAACCAACTTGTCTTGCAGTCAACAAGTTATGATTCAAACTATGTGCAAATTTTACCCCAAACCTATTTATCGATGACCCCTGTAACTATTTTGCATTCAAAGTTTCCATTGTTGCAAAATATTTCTTTGGGATTTGATAGTAATTATACTTCTTTTAGACAAAGAAACTATAATGAAAATAATTATATTAGAAATGCTAGACGTGCTTACATGGCACCAGAAATAAATTGGAACTTAGGTCGTTTTGGACCACTCTCTTTTTCAACTAATGTAAAATATGATTATTTACAATATCGATTCCCATATGAGAGTGATAAAAAATTTATCCAAAAAGGTGTGATTTATGAAAGTGAGGCCTCTTTTGAAATATATCGAATTTTTGGTATTGCTAAACATGACAAAATAAAAGCAAGAGAGCTCCAAGAAAGCGAGTTGGAAAAAATAACCAAAACCAAACAAAAAAAGAAAGTAAAACCGATCAATATGGATCACCTGATTGGAGAGTTACCAAGACTAGAAGATCAATATTTAAATGAAAGTGTTACAATGCTTAAACGGTCTTATCGTCACAATCAAGAATTTAAAATAAAACATTATTATATTGCTGATCAAAAAAGCGAAGGAAGTAGTCGTTTTAAAGAACAAATTAGACATGAAGAAGGAATTTTTGATTATAAGGATGTTATTAAAGGGCAGGAGTCTTTAATTAATAATTTACAATTTCAAACAACACTACCAACAAATAATACCGTTGAACTTGTTTGGAATAACTCAGTGCTCGAAAAAACTCCGAAAGAGGTTTCACCATTGGTGGATGATAAATATCTCCGAGATAAATTTTCGTATTCATCTTTGGCCTATTTTAATGTAGCTCAAGGTTATAACCTATATAAAAAAGATTCGAATTTTTCTAATAATCTCACTCGTTTGTATAATAGTGCAGGAATTACCTTATATAAAATAAATTTTTCGTATGAGGAGTATTATTTTCACCAAACAGGAGATAATATTTTTTCAAGTGCAATTAGTTCTGGGCCTGATCGTTTTACCTTTGGGGTTACATTTACTTATAACTCTGTTTCGTTGCCAACAGATAGAATGATTGGGGTCACAACACAAGTAAAACCTATAGATATTATATTGCTTAATTTCTCATACTCTCAAGATTTAAGAATTAGAAAAAATAAATCGGATGAACAAATTGTAAGTTATCGCCCAATAAATAATTGTTGGATACTAGATGTCAGACGGACAAAAAATCAAAATGAAGAAACTTATTCTTTTAATATAGCTGTTAATTATGATGGGCATTCTTTTAATTCATTAAGAAATTAACAGAAGAAGGTTTAAAAAATAATGCAAGGCCTTGTTAAAGTTGGTGGTATTTATGATGAAAAAGCCTTTATGCAAGTGCAAAAAGCAGGCATTTGTCTTTTCGGATTTGATTTTGTCACTCGCTCGTTAAATTTTTTACCACAGCATAATTTTTTAGATATGATAAAAAAACATTATAATTTAAAGGGAAGGTATTATTTAAAATATAGTAATGAAAAAGATTTTATAATATGGAAAATGCTTGATGATTTAGTGACGACATTAAATATAAGCTCATCTTTTAGTTCGATAAAAGTAAATCCTTTATCTGAAAATTTTGTATTAGAGTTTTGCGATCTAATGCCTTCATCTTTTTATAATCAATTTAAAATTCCTTTTATGTGGCATTTTGATGCAGAGTCATCAAGTTTAGAAGAAATTATGTATGCGGATTGTTTTTGTGGTATTGTTTTTGATTTTGATATTTTTAATTTTTTACAAGCAGATCGTGCAGGGAAAGAGTATCTAAATAGTGTTTTTAAGATCGTTCAAGATCTTCGACGAGAAAAAAAAATAGAGATTTCGATTTCTTGTCCTTGGAATAAGAATCTTTCGACTAAAGACTTCGTCTATCCGATAGATTATTTAAGTTACGCTATTTCAAGTGATGTGGAAGAAGCATATAGGACAATCGATACCGTATCGTTATATAAAAACTTATCAAGGGCCATTATTGGGCGATAGGGAGAGTCTTTGAAACCAGTTTATCTTGTCATGGGAAACAGAACAGCTTTTTGTAAATTAGGTGGAGAGTTAAGTAATATTCCTTCGCCATATCTCTTTGCTCATTTAATAAAAAATGTTGTAAGGAGGTTAGATCTTGATCCATTTATAATTGATCACGTCATCATGGGAAGTGTTGCCTCCATGGCAGGATACTCAAACCCTGCTAGATGTGCATCTTTATTCGCAGGGTTAAGTGAGCAAGCAGTTGGACTAACGATCGGTAGAAATTGTGCATCAGGCATGGATGCGATTATTTATGGGAGAAATTTAATTAGGGCCGGTGATGCAGACTTGG
>CAZCDT010000142.1:0-2440 GCA_964497525.1 uncultured Bacteriovoracaceae bacterium | reverse complement strand
AACTTAAAGGTTCATTTTACATCATGGAGGAATTTTGAAAAAAACAGATCCGCAATCTTTGATAAAAAAAACTCAAGGAGAAAGTGTTTTAGATCTTTTAATAAAAGATACTAATGTTTTAGATTTAGTAAATTGTGAAATTATTTCTGCCTCTGTCGCAATAAGTGATGGAGTTATTGTTGGTGTTGATAATGCATTTCGTACTTATAAAAGTAAAAAAATCATTGATGGTAGAAAACTATATGTTGCTCCAGGATTTATTGATGCACACCTTCATATTGAATCATCAATGATGCACCCTTACTCTTTTGAAAGAGCAACACTTAAAAGAGGAACTATCGCATTAATTGCCGACCCACATGAAATCATAAATGTGTTAGGAGAAAAGGGCCTTAAAATATTTTTAGATGCTTCCGAAAATATGAAACAACACCTACTTATTCAGTTAAGTTCCTGTGTTCCTGCATTAAAAGGATTTGAGAATAATGGTGGAGATTTTACTTTAGAAATGATGAAAAAATATATCGATCATAAAAATGTGTTAGGCCTTGGCGAAATGATGAACTACCCTGGCGTAATTAACGGGCATGATGATGTACTCGATAAAATTTTATTTTTTAAAAATCAAAAGAGGGTTGTTGATGGACACGCCCCACTTCTTACAGGAGCATCTTTGAATGCTTATGCATTGGCCGGAATTTCTAACTGTCATGAATCGACAACTGTAAAAGAAGCAAAAGAAAAAATGCGCCTTGGAATTGGGATGATGATGAGAGAGGGAACTGTTGCTAAAAATTTAAAAAATTTGGCAAAAACATTAACTCCTTATAATTCTCTTAATGCTTTCTTGTGTACCGATGATCGAAATGTTGAAGAACTTGTAGATATTGGGCATATCGATTCAATGATTAGAGATTTAATAAAAAAATATAAAGTGCCATCGCTTTTGGCGTATCGGGTTGGTTCTTATTCGACTGCCTTGCATTATGGATTAGATAATTTAGGTCTTATTGCTCCAGGTAAAGAGGCAAGTTTTGTTTTGTTAAATGATGTTGATAGTGTAGATATTAAAGATGTATTGATTAAAGGAGAGCTGGTTTCTACTTTAAAAAGTCACTTTAAAAAAACAAGCACAAAATCTGTTCGTTATAAAAATAGCATTAAGAGGAAGCATTTTATTGAAGAGGATTTTAAACTTGTATTAACACCAGGAACATATAGAGCGATAGAAATTATTCCAAACGAAATTATTACAAAAAAAACAGAAGTTGTTTTTGATGGTAGCTTTAATAAAAAAGATATTTTAAAAATTGTAGTTGCAGAACGTTATGGACAAAATTTACCACCCACAATGGGCCTTGTTAAAGGATTTGGTTTTAAAAACGGTGCAATTGCTTCGAGCATTGCACATGACTCTCATAATCTCATTGCAATTTCAGATAATAATCTTGATTTAAAAGTTGCGATGAATGCTTTAATCGATGCCGGAGGAGGAATGGTTATTTCTCATAATGGAAAAATTGTTGCCTCACTATTTTTACCTCTAGCAGGTCTTATGACTTTTGAAGAATCAGATGTAATTTATAAAAAACTACTAAAATTAAAAAAAGTTTATCATAAATTGGGTGGGGTATTAGATGGACCATTTTTACAAATGGCATTTTTATCTCTTCCAGTTATTCCGCACTTAAAAATTACAGATATTGGTCTTTTCGACGTCGATCATTTTGAGTTTGTTTCTTTGGGCATGTCAAGCATCTAGTGCTCGTCGGCATACAAAACATCCTGTTTATCGCCGCCTCTCGCACATCACATGCTTCGTCGGCATACAAAACATCCTGTTTATAAAAAAAAGGGCCTGCGATTTAGCAGACCCTCTCTTTTTTTTTGATTATGTTTGGAACAACTAATTAATAGTTACCGCCACCATCATCATCATGATTTCTTCTGAAACCGCCACGACCGCCGCCGCTTCCGCCACGACCGCCGAAACGTCCGGCACCACTACGACCACCGCGATCTCCACGATCACGATTGTTTTCTTGTGGTTTTGCCCCTGACTTCCGCATTTTGATCTTAAATTCAAAAATATCTGCTTTGTAATTTAATTGATTAATCAATCACTTGGCCCAGCTAAAAAAATATTTTTTTTAGAACACGAAATGTAGTGGCCATAGGCCTTGACTAGTGCATTTTTATTAATTATTTCTAAATACATGTTTGTAAGACTTGTTAAAAAAAATAATGATCGTGTTTCTGTTCGTATCGTTGAGAATGAGAGAATCGGAGACAAAATAAAGCAAAAAACAATTTGTTCAATAGCTCAATGTCATAAAGACGACCACAAGAAAATAGAGACATTTAAGCGTTTCGGTGAAGAATTAATGTACAATGTCGTCTAAGCCCGTATTGCAGTTAACTTGTTGATTGATGTTGGGCC
>CAZCDT010000141.1:0-2628 GCA_964497525.1 uncultured Bacteriovoracaceae bacterium | reverse complement strand
GATTTAAAAAAGTTTTAATTTTTAATTAACACTTTGTTAATCCAGTAAAACCATCTAAATTTTATAACAACTTTGTAGTCTCCTCTTATGGATACAACTTATTGATTTTATGCTTTTTGGGGCGGGATAGTGTCGAAGTCAGGAGGATATAGAAGATAGTAAATTTTATATGTCTGCGTCATAGATTTATTGCCGACTTATCAAGCATCTAGCTCATATTAAAGATACTCCTTTGTATCTTTGCTGGTTTTTAGCTCCGGAACTATTTTTTTAAATCAGATGTTAGAATTTTTTTTTAACATATTTTTTTGTTTTTAATTTGCGATATAAAACATTTTATTTTGTTTTTTATAAAAACGTTTAAGAATCAAACACACTTGCTTTTTAACTGTCATTTTAAAAAAAGCGCCTGGTCGTTTTCATTAAACCTCTGCGTTAGAAAATCAGCAAATTTTTCATGCTTGTGTCATAGATTTATTGCCGCATTGTCAAGCATTCAGCGCACATTTAAGATACTCCTGTGTATCTTTGCTGGTTTTTTAGCTCTGGAACTATTTTTTTTAAAAAAACAGATGTGATGCAAATCCAGAAAAAAGAGCGTTGGATATATCAAAAATAAAAAGACCTTTAGTCAAAATCAGTCCATGACCTCACTGCATTTAAAAGATTAAGTGAGGTTTGGTTTTTAGCTCATAATCTTTCTAAGGAGTGGAGCAACGAAGAGATGTTTTTATATTTAAAAAAAGAAATTTTGCAGGTGGCGTCTTATTTAGGGGTTGGTTTTTTTAGATATGGGCACGCAAAAATTGAATCTTATGCTATGGCAAGAGATCACTTAGGAGCACTTGTTGCGCAAATATATTTTTCAAAAGCACCCGTTGGAATTATTACAGGATTACAAGAGGACGCAAGTGCTTGCGCGGCACTGACAAGGATTTTAGAGAAATCAAAGGGGTGAAGGGCGAAAAAAAGTACTCCCTTCTGATGGAGGTCGTTTGCTTAAGATCATACATTCGCCCCAACTTCGCCACTACCTTCGTTACCCAACTTTGAGTTCTAGCCCAGCTTCGTCAATCTGAGTCTGAAGAACCAATTTGGCGAGCCATTCAGGTGGCAAGTCGAGTTTTTGCGCTAGTTCCTTGCATAATTTCAAGCTAACGTGGCATCGATTTTTTTCAATATCGCATAAACGTTGTTTAGAGATTCCAAGTAAATTGGCCATTTCGTTCTGGCCCAAATTTGCTGCGATTCTGTGATTGCGTAAAAAATCGCCAAGACTTAGTGGTGAATTGTTTCTGCTTTTAATTTTAGTATTCATGTTTGTTCACCTCAATTATCTCAATGATTTCGTATGATGTTCCAACTTCTCTGTATATCGCCCGATATGCCTGTGAAAATCTTACCGAGCGCGTGTGCCTCTGAGAGGTTCATCATGGAAACCCTTGTATTTTCTTGCCTCTCTAAGTCCAGTGGTTTTGACTAAATCAATCCAATACAAATATTTACGATAAATATTTTCAGGAACGATTTCTAACTGTTTCTTTGCCAATCGACTTAGTATGATTTGTATATATTAAATAGCACGCATATTTTACGTACTTATCAAGTTGAAAAATCGGTAAAAAAAAGAAAAGCCAAGTAGCAAATTTTACATGTCTGTGACATAGATTTATCGCCGACTTTTCAAGCATCCAGCGCTTCGTTGGCATACAAAGCATCCTGCTAGAGATAAGGTTTTAGTCTTTGAACTCTATTTTTACTTTCAAAATTGTGTGGTATTTCCTATTGCACATCAAAAAAAATGATCAATGCAAATAAGTTATGCAAAAATTGCGGACCTCTATTTTTTTTAGAATATTATCACATTTAAAGTTTTGCTATAACTTAGTCAAAGACAAAAAGAGAATAAATTACTATACTTATTGTTGTAAATTTTTTAAGGATAACATGATGCAAATAACTATTTCAAAGCTAGAAAAGTTAATCTATGTGGTAAGGGGTCATAAGGTCATGCTTGATAGTGATTTGGCCAAAATATATAACGTTGAAATAAAACGTTTGAATGAACAAGTAAAAAGAAATAGCGATCGTTTTCCTGAAGATTTTATGTTTCAATTGTCCATAGATGAGCGAAATACTTTAAGGTCGCAAATTGCGACCTTTGAAGAATCCGTGGGCCAAAGGAAGTATTTACCTTATGTTTTTACTGAGCAAGGCGTGGCCATGCTTTCATCGGTATTAAATGGCCCTCAGGCAATAAAAGTTAATATCCAGATCATGAGAGCATTTGTTCAATTAAGAGAGTTAACAGCGACGCATAAAAATCTTGCCGAGAAAATTGAAGTTCTTGAGAAAAAATATGATAAGCAATTCAAAATTATATTTGATACATTAAGAGATTGCCTTGTTCCTGCATTAGATAAAGAAAGAAAAAAAATTGGCCTTAAATAAAAAATCCTCCTGTAAAAAAGAGAGGAGAATGTCATACTCTTTTTATAAAGCAGAAATACATAAAAGTAAGTGATACTATTTGTGAGACCAGAGGACCCGAGTATTCGATGATAGAGAAAAGTAGCAAATTTTACATGCCTGCGTCATAGATTTATTGCCGCCTTGTCAAGCATTCAG
>CAZCDT010000140.1:0-2669 GCA_964497525.1 uncultured Bacteriovoracaceae bacterium | reverse complement strand
ATCGCCGACTTTTCGCACATCCTGTGCTCGTCGGCATACAAAACTTCCTGTTTATAAAAAAGGCCGTAAAAAATTACGGCCTTTTGATTAAGAGAAAGATTTTTTTAACTATGAGAATTTTTTCTTAATTATATCCTCAAGAGTTGGTTTAGAAATTTCTTCAAGTTCATAGGTAACACGAACTGATGGTTTATTGATTTTTAAAATCCTTCCAAGATCAATTGGTGTTGCAACAATAACCAAATCACATTCGGTTGTATTAATTGCATTTTCAAGATCTTTCATTTGTTGCTCACCATATCCCATTGCTGGAAGTAAAATTCCAATATCAGGATATTTCTCAAATGTTTCTGCAATTTTTCCTTTTGCGTATGGTCTAGGATCTACCATCTTTGCAGCTCCAAATTTTTCTGCAGCAACAACACCGGCACCGTATTTCATGTGTCCATGAGTAAGTGTAGGGCCATCTTCTACAACCAGTACTTTTTTACCTTTGATTAAATTTGAGTTTTCTACAAAAACTGGAGAGTTTGCATCGATAATAGTAGCTTTTGGATTAACTGATGCAATATTTTCTCTTAGCTTTTTTACGTTCTCAGGCTTTGCTGTATCAATTTTGTTAATAACAATTACTTCAGCACTTCTGATATTTGTTTCACCAGGGTGAAATGTTAATTCATTACCGGTTCTATGAGGATCGGCAACAACAACCTCTAAATCTGATTTATAAAATGAGAAGTCATTATTTCCACCATCCCATAAAATGATATCCGCTTCTTTTTCTGCTTCTCTTAGAATTTTTTCATAATCTACTCCGGCATAGATTACAAATCCTGCTGCAATATGTGGTTCGTACTCTTCTCTCTCTTCAATAGTACACTCGTGCTTATCTAGATCTTCAAGAGTTGCAAATCTTTGTACAATTTGCTTTGTTAGATCTCCGTAAGGCATTGGGTGGCGAATTGCAACAACTCGTTTCCCCATTTGTTTTAAAACCTTTTCAACTTGTCTCGTTGTTTGGCTTTTGCCACATCCTGTTCTTGTTGCACAAATTGAAATGACAGGTTTTGTGCTTTTTATTTGTGTTGCTTTCGTACCTAAAAGAGTGAAGTTTGCCCCACAAGCATTTACAATAGATGCTTTATGCATAATGTATTCATGAGAAACATCAGAATATGCAAATACAACGGTATCTATTTCTTCTTTTTTTATTAGGCCTTGTAATTCACTCTCATCATAAATCGGAATACCTGCAGGATATAATTTACCTGCAAGCTCTGCAGGATACTTTCTATCGTTGATATCTGGAATTTGTGTTGCAGTGAATGCTCGAACCTCAAATTCTTCCTTGTCTCTAAACTAGGTGTTAAATTTGTGAAAATCTCTTCCTGCTGCACCCATAATTAATACTCTTTTTCTTTTCATAAAATTCCTCCTTATTTTCTCACCAAATATCCTTATTGGATTTTATTCATTGGAAGCAATGTTTTTTTACCTTCAAAGACAGGTCTTCCGATAAGTCTAAACTTTTCTCCTGCTTCAATCTTTTTTTGTAGATCTATAAAGTATTCATCTCCACCATCTTTACTTGCATCAACCCAAATATCACATTTTTTAACTGTTCGCTGATTTCCTGAAAGTGCGGCAAGTAGTATTTCATCGGTATAGACAGAGTGATAAGTCATTGTTTTAGAAAATGAGTGGGCCGGTGTATAGGCACTTAAAACATCCATATCTGCAAGTTGTAGATGAATATTTAAAGAACCTGATTCCCACTGAGTTGCACCATAGGCATCAGTATAGTTAAAACATTTCACGCCAAAAGCCTTTGTTAAAAGTGCAAGGCCTGCCAAAGGATATTTATCTCCTAAAAATGCATTAGCAGAGCACAAATTATGGCCAAACCAACTACCTTTTTTTGCCATGGGAATTGCAATATACATAGATATTGGAATCAGATCATCATCGCATCTACCGTCTTCAATATTATAAATAGCGCGACCTGCTGGGTGTAAATTTTTTCCACGAATGCCAAGGCCAAAGATACCACCAACCATTTCACCACAATCAAAAAACACCCACTTTTCCATAGGCATTCCAACAGGTCCAAAAGAGTGTTTATCAAGAGTTTGCAGATTATCAAAGAAATGCGCCTTCTTGGCATCGATACAAGAAAAAATATTTTTCTTTGGAATCTCTAGACCAAAAGGCGATAAATTCATTTCGCTGACATTTTCTGGATAGGTTAAAAGATATGGCTCTGTTATTTCTAAAATATCTTTATATTTTTTTGCAATTAAATCCATAGTTTTACTCATTAGAAAACCCCATAGAAAACCCCATAGAAAACATAATATATTGTTCTTTTTTAGGAGTTAAGATTATAGCAGAATAAAAAACGCAAGTTCAACTTTAATTCCTTGCAGATTGACTGGTATTATTTAAAAACTTATTACAACTATTAATAATGTGGTCTACGTTGGCAATAAATAGGGATTTATCTTGGTTTTTTAATTCTTGAGAAAAAAAGTCTACCAGTCTTGCGCGGCAATCTTTATATTTTAGATATGCTTCTTCACCTTTTTGCGTTAATGAATTGTATACAATACGTCTATCACTATCGTCATAAGATCGTTTAATTAGTTTTTTTTGAACTAGTTTATCTATGA
>CAZCDT010000139.1:0-2681 GCA_964497525.1 uncultured Bacteriovoracaceae bacterium | reverse complement strand
CTCAAGAATAAGAGTTTTTACCCTTTATAAAGAAATTAAACGCATGGGATTGGGCGTCTCTATTGGTTTTAATGATGATTCTAACGTTATTTTTTTGCAAAAAAGAGTTGATAATGTTTTGTACGAGAGGATCTTAAAAGAAAAAAAGAAGGGCAAAATTATTATATATGATGTTGATGACTCTGGCCCAGGATTGGATTACTGGATATCAGAAGAATTAAAAATAAAAATTTTTAATATTGCAGATATTATAACTGTTGATACTATTCCAAGAATTGAGTATTTTAAAAAAAAATATGGGAATAAAAATATTTATTTATTACCTGATGCCATAGATTATTATCCAAAGAAGACAATGAAGTTGCCCTTATTGAAAGGAGAAACACTCAAGGTCCTATGGTTTGGAAGTTCTTCTAATATTTCGCTTTTTGAGAAATATATTTTTGCATTGCGGAAATTGAGGGATGTGCAAATTGTTGTTATTGTTCATAAGGGATATATTCACGACTTGTCTATAAAATATCCGGAAATTCATTTTATTCCTTGGGATAGAAAAAAATTTATTCAAAATTTAAGGTCATGCGATCTTGCACTTTTGATGCATGATGGAGATAAATTTGATTTACAGAAAAGTAATAATAAGATGATAACAAGTATAACATGGGGTGTCCCAGCGATTGTTTCAGATACTCCAGAATATAGGCGCACAGCCATTGAGGCAAATATAGAAAAATATGTTTTTTCTGACGAAAAACAGTTGTGTGATTGTATTTTGTCTTTGTCGACACGAAGTGAAAGGGAAAGTTATTTATCTCTTGCGCAAAAAACCGTTTGGAAAAAGTATTGTCCTAACAAAATTGCTGAAATTTTTTTAGATATTTTAAAAAAAGAAGGATGTTTATAGATAATATGAAGAAAAAAATAAAAATTGCAGTTGTTGGCCTTGGATATGTTGGATTACCTTTAGCTGATGCTTTTTCTGAAAAGTTTCCTGTTATAGGGTTTGATGTTAATAGTAAGAAGATTATGGATTACAAACGTGGTATTGATGTTACCGGTGAAGTTGGTAGAAATAGATTAAAAAAAACCAAAGTTTTTTTTTACTGATGATCCTAAAAAAATAGCAGATGCGAATTTTATAGTTATTGCGGTTCCTACACCCGTTAAGCATAATCATAAACCAGATTTATCTCCAGTTGAAAGTGCGTCTAGGATTGTTGGGTCTAATATGAGAAAAGGTTCAACAATTGTTTATGAGTCAACTGTTTTTCCTGGTGTCACAGAAGATATTTGTCTGCCTATATTGGAAAAAAGTTCTGGGCTTAAGTGTGGAATTGATTTTAAAATAGGGTATTCTCCAGAAAGAATAAATCCAGGGGATAAATTGCATACTGTTGATAAAATTGTGAAAATAGTTGCAGGGATAGACAAGAATTCTTTAGAATTAATCTCATATGTTTATGGTGAAATAATAAGCGCTGGCACATATAAAGCCCCTTCAATAAAGATTGCCGAAGCAGCTAAAGTTATAGAAAATACACAGAGAGATATAAATATTGCCTTTATGAATGAACTAGCGATTATCTTTAATAATTTAGGGCTTGATACTTACGAGATTCTTAAAGCAGCTTCAACAAAATGGAATTTTTTGAAGTTTTCTCCGGGTTTAGTTGGAGGTCATTGTATAGGAGTTGATCCTTATTATTTAACGTATAAAGCACAAGAGGTGGGATACAATCCAGAGGTAATATTAGCCGGCAGAAAAATTAATGATGGAATGGGCAGGTATATAGGAAAAAGAGTCTTAGCTAAATTAAAAGAAAAAAAATCGAAGTTGGAATTATGTAATGTTTTAATTATGGGGGTCACTTTTAAGGAAAATGTTCCAGATGTGCGAAATAGTAAAGTTTTTGATATTTACAAGTTTTTAACTTCTAAAGGGATCTCTGTTTATTTAACTGATCCTGTTGCAAGGAGCGAAGAGATTAAAAAAGAATATGGAGTAGATATCAATAATTTAAATAGTAATGTAAAAATAGATGCTGTGATTCTTGCTGTACCGCATGAAAAATATTTAAAACTTGGAATTAAAAAAATTAAGAAGAGTTTTAATTTATCAAAGAGAATACCATTTTTTGATGTTAAAGGGGTTTTTCCTAAAGAGGATGTTGTTTTATGCGGGTTTAAATATGGGAGTTTATAAATATGAATTATAAAGATATAACTTTACCTAAAAATGCGCTTTATCTTGTTACTGGAGGGGCTGGTTTTATAGGGTCAAATATTTCTGAGTTTTTGGTGAAAATGGGATTAAAAGTCAGAATTATTGATAATTTGTTAACTGGTAGTAAAAAAAATATGATGAGTTTTTTAAATAAAGTTGATTTTATAGAAGGAGATATTACAGATTTGAATTTGTTAAAAAAGGCAACGAGTGGAGTTGATTATGTTTTCCATGAAGCTGCTATTCCTTCTGTGCAAAGATCAATAGATGATCCTTTATCGTCAAATAATACAAATATCTCGGGGACTTTAATGCTTCTTAAATGCTGTAAAGAGTCTGGTGTAAAGCGGTTTGTTTATGCGGCATCTTCTTCTGCATATGGAGATACTCCTACGCTTCCAAAAATTGAAACTATGCCTGCAAACCCAAAATCACCTTATGCTGTAAGTAAATATGC
>CAZCDT010000138.1:0-2683 GCA_964497525.1 uncultured Bacteriovoracaceae bacterium | reverse complement strand
AGAAAAGTGTTTCGTGTAAGTATCGATTAAATCGTTATTTACGGTTTGCTTATCATACGTAGACAGTTCTAACGTGGCTAGTATTATCAGTCACATTGATGAGCTTCTTTGATGGCTTGCGAATTTAAACAGAAAATTTGGCTACCATTTTCAAATAGAAGTTTTCATGCTATTGTCTATAATGTTGATGAAATGTAAATCTAGTGAAAAATAGAAAATTGCTTTACAATATGGCTTATTATTTTTTAGAGAGGTTGTTTATATGGGCTTTTGGGATACGCTTGGGAAAAGAATGTTACAAGGAATGAAAGTAGCAGAAAAAGCTGCAAGTTCTTTTAATGAAAAACTGGCACATCTTGAGGATAGGTTCAGAAATTATTCATCCGAAAGATTGAAAACTATCATGGAAGGCGGAGATATACAGGAGAGAGTAATTGCAAAAAAAATATTGCAAGAAAGATATGATGAGGCCTGGATGGAAAAAGACAATAGAACAAACGAAGAACTCAGACAGGACATTAAAAGCAGTGATATGATTGATAGAGTTGTTGCAGGGCAAATTTTAGAAAAGCGCCTTGGAGAAGAAATTGAGAAAATTGAGAAATTTACCCCAGAAACCTTAAATGAAGTTGTGGGTAACGGCACTTTTCTGGAAAAGCTTGCCGCCATAAAAATAATTAAGAATCGCAATGACAGGAAGGTGGACTGAATGTTTTTGCAGAAATTAAGCTGTATACAGCAGAAAATTTTTCTTGGCTTAGCTAAAGAGGTTATTGAAGCAGATAGCAAAATCTTATTACAAGAAAAAATTTATTTGCAACAGTTATCTGATGAAATAGGGAGTGATGATCTTGTCGTTAAACCCAGTAATGATTTAATTTTGGATAATTATCAAGATAAGCCAACTCGTATTATTCTCTTGATAGAGTTAATCGGATTAGCCTATTCTGATGGGGATTTTGCAAAAGAAGAGGATCTTCTAATCTTTAGGGTAGCTGAACTTTTCGGGGTTACTCGTCAGGAATATAACAAATACGTTTCCTGGGTTAGGAGATTCACTAAGTTATTTAAAGAAGCTCAGGTTTTTTTTCAAGATAAGCAGGATGTTAGTAATGGAAATAATTAATAAAACGCTATTTGAAGAACTGAAATTTTTATTTGAAAACATAAAACCAGAAAGCAATTGGTTGCCATCACCTTCTGAAATAAAGCCGATTTTAGAACAAATAGAGCCAAATAAATATTACTCTCGTTCAGATGATTTTTATTCGCTACGCGGTGAAACTACTACACTCATTAACAATACAAGCATCGAAATTTTTAATCATAAAAATTTTAACGGTAACATTTACGAAATTGCAGAGAAAATTCTTTTTTTCATTGAAAACGCAAAGTTTTACAAACTTGATTACGAAAAGGTTTTGGGAGATTATAAACTCTTAAATAAAGAGGCTGAAAATCTTAAGGATGAAAAGCGAACAAAAGAAGCAAGAATTGAAGAATTAAAAAAATCCAAATGGCCGGATATTCTGGGAGAAAAAGGCCTCCTTAAAGATGAAATACAACAAATTGATAAAAGGCTTAACCAGATATGGGAAGAGGGAGCACCTTTTAGAAACAAGAGGCTGTTGTGGAAATCTGTTGAAGACTTTTCAGTTGATTATGTTATTAAGCATTTTGTGACTTACTATTTTGATTTACGGGACAGTATCCTTACGAGGAAAGCAATGGCAGTTTTTGTATGGGAGAATCAAATTAAAGAGATAAAGGCCTCATCCATGTGGAATCCTTTAAATTGGTTTTCTAAACTTTTCCCACCAACAAAAGAAAGTCGTATTGATGGTGCCGAAAGTGATGTGATCGCGGAGGCATATAATTACAAAGATCTCAGCTCATTGGAACAATGTGTTTTAGTATTGATAATTATTCTTTCTTATAATTTTTGGAAAGCCAAGGTTAATTAATATTTAAGAGTCTTTAAGGAGAATAGAATGGCTAAAACTGCAAAAGATTATGAGGCTGTTGCAAAAACTTTTAAAGAAAAAGGCGACAGGCACTATGCTAAAGGATGTGCCGCAGCAAAAAATGGGGATAAAGACACTGCCAACCAAGAGCATGCTGCAGCCCAGACATGCTATAAAACAATGAACAGGGCATTAGAGAGTGCGGAAAAAGCGAAGGCAAACGAGAAAAAGTAGATGTATATCTCATTTTATTGTCATCGAGCGGTGACAAAGTTTCATAAGTCGGCAGAGATTTGTTCGGAGCCGGGACGGTGACTCCGAGGTTTCTGACGTAGCCGGGAAGATTTTCCGTTCGATAAAGCGGTCAGTCCACCAGGCGGTTTTTGAGATGAAGACGGATTTGCCGGGGTTGTCTTTTTCGAGTTTTTCTTTTTCCTGTCGGCAAATCCGATCGCCAACCATGACTGCGCCTTAAAAGATAGCATCGATGCAGGCAAAGTTGCGGCGCATCTATCGTTTCAGCGGGGCAAAAGTTCTAGCTGCCTTTTTTATCTGGCTTTGTTTTGCCAACTTGGCCATGTCGGATAGAACCTTTGCCAATTCTCTCAGGCCGGCCGGGGTGAATTCGCAGCCATCACCGGGCAAACCAGATATGGTTATAATCTTTCGCCCGTCTGCCACCTGGCAAAATTCGGCGGTAATCTCTTTTTTATCAGACA
>CAZCDT010000137.1:0-2718 GCA_964497525.1 uncultured Bacteriovoracaceae bacterium | reverse complement strand
CTGTCCAAAAATTAACTTTTCCGCTTTTTAAAACATCTTCGACGGCTAAAATTTCATCATCTGAAAACTGTGGCCAAGGCGCTATATCTAACATTGTATACTATATTATTCTTTCGCTGCGTATTCGCTTAAAGTTGCGCTATTATACAATAAAATCTAATATAAATCAACAATTAAATTTACCGCTGAATTTTACAGAAAATTGTTAGATACTAGCTGACAAAGTATGTATTTAGAACTATCTGTTTCTTTTAAACACGGATATTCCTAGTGGAATAAACACATTGATTATGCCGATTGTGTGGTCAAAATAATAAGCACCAAGTCCACTAAAGAAAACGTAAACTACTAATGCAGAAAGCATAAACCATATATCATTTTTTTGTGCATATATTAAATAATATAGGAGTGTAAGTAAAAATAATATTGCTCCAATTATTCCATATTTAAAAAGGAAACCAAGTAAAAAATTATGTGGGTCGTGAACGAGCTTTGGATATTTATTAGGATATTTTTTTAGATAGTCGGAAAAGAAATTAACATAAGAACTATCGCCAAAATATAAATTATTTTTTATGCCGGTTAAGGTTATATCCCAAATATAAGTTCTGCTAGAAAAATGTTTATCTTTTTCTTGAAACGATAAACTTAATCTGTCAATAATTGAATCTGGCATAAAATAGAATGAGACAAATAAAATTAAAACTATAAAGATATGCAAAAAAATAAATCGTTTCCGTTGCGGTGAAATGATAGAAAAAATAATGAATGCTGCAAGACCGGCCAAGGGAGATCTTGAAGTACACATCATTAAAGGAATGAAATTAAGTATTGCAATAACGTAAATAAAGAGCTTGCCAAAGTTGGAAAACTTGTCTTTAAGGCTTGCTAAAAATACTAAGGATATGCCCAAGGTGTAGCCCAATAGATTAGGGTCAGGAAGAACGTGCATGCAAAAACGCTTATAACCTCGGTCTACTATCCATTGTCCTTCGAAATTGTTGAAATATGAGTTTATGAATATTATTGCTAAAGTTAGCGGGAAAACCAAAATGGGTATATGATAATGATTCGGGAAGAATTTTATGAGTGCTATGCCGCATGAAAAGGCTAGAAGCATTTTTATTCCCAGGTGAATGTCTAACATAAAGTTAAAGGGGCGGAATATAACGTATAAGATAAAAATCAACGGTAGGTATATGGCGGGATTTTTTAAGCTTTTTAAAGAGGGCTTTTCGCGCAAAAGGCAGTAAACAGAGCATAGTCCTGCTAATTGAAGAGATTCGTAACGTTTTGTGTCTAAGCCCAGCGCCAAAAATAATAATACTAATGAAACAAAAAGCAGAATGTGCCTTGCAGGCGGTAATGATTTTAATTTATCTTTTATAAAACTGAACAAAATTTTAGACCTTTCTGTGGCAGATAATCAAAACAGGTAGTAATTCTAAACAATATAAAAAAATAAAACAAGGCAAATTATCGTTTGTTGGCCAAAAAATCGTAAAAAAATTCTTCGAACGGGCGGGAACACCAGCGATTGTAAGCACCTTTAAATAGGAGTTTAAATAGAACAAAAGATCGAGTTAATCTGCTTTTATGAAAAGAATTTAGGCGAGTCAAATAAAATGATCTGCAATCCTCAATTAAAGACAGAGGGGCGGGTTTAACATCCGGTTTTTGTGCAACATAGGAGAGCAAAGACTCGAGTTTTTTAATTTTTCTTGTTATCTTCCCTACCCTTTTTTGTTGGTAAAAATGGTCTGCAAGATATTCTTTTGAAAATATGTTGCGTTTTGCAGGTTGTTTCAAAACTCCAACCTGTTGTTTTTCGTGCTGGCGGTAATAAAAAAGTTTATCAGGCAAGGCTTTAATGTTACCCAGTGTCATGCCAACAAGGGTTATCCATTCGTCGTGCCAATTGTTTTCGCAGATAGGCAATGCCGCCATAGCAATTTTTCGTCTTACTGCCATGGCGGCACCGGTTACGAAGTTTTTGTGGGACAAAATCAAAAAGGCGTCATCGCTTTGCAAAAGTTTTACGCGGGCGGGCGTAATGTGAATCTTTTGCCAATTGGTGATGTTTAAATCCTTTAAACTGCTGTCACAGATGATTCCATCTGAAAAAACCAAAACAACAGAATTGTTTTCAAATTCTTTCATAATAAGTTCAACTTTATTTTGAACCCAAAAATCATCTTGGTCTGAAAAGAAAATTATGTCTCCCGAAGCCAATGTTATTGCCCGCTCAAAAGACTTGTTTGAACCGATATTCTTGTCGTTAATATAGGTTTTTACGGGCACTTTCGATTGTTTTGCAAAATCATTTATAAGATTTACTGTTTCATCCGACGAGCAGTCGTCTACAATAATTATTTCGTCAGGCAAAAGAGTTTGATAGGTTATGCTTTTGAGCTGCTCAACTATATATTGTTCGCCATTGTATGTGGCAATAACTACAGAAATCATTTTAACTCCAAGTTTTTATATAAGAGAAAATACTATACGAACATAATTTTTTTGTCAATGATAATAATTGGATGAGCAGATTATATCTTACTGTTTGTTTAAAGCTTTTTGGGTGGTAGCAACGGCAGTGAACTTCGAGAGGCCGCACAACGCTCATAAAATCGAGGAGTCACGTTCACTGCGATTTTTTGCTGTTTAGTTTGGTGAGTTCTTTGTTTATGATGGTGTTTACGTCGAGTTTGGTGTAGCCTA
>CAZCDT010000136.1:0-2807 GCA_964497525.1 uncultured Bacteriovoracaceae bacterium | reverse complement strand
ACAACCTTTAACAACATTACCTGCATTTAAAGCTTTTGGCGTCTTTGCACAAATAGAGAAAGAAAACATGGTTAAAACAATCAATGATAGGCCTACAAAACTTAATTTCATCGTGTCCCCCATATTACTTTGGTTTTCGATGCAGATATAACCTTCTACTTCTTTTTTTTATACAGGTCAATAGTCGGGAATTAAAACGAGAAATCTTTACATCATTTCTGTTTCAATAAGTTTTCAAAATTAGGTGGCATCTGCGTTGACCGACTTGAGCACTTCCTGTGCAAGTCGGCATACAAAACGTCCTGTTTATATCGCTACAAAGTCTCGCCGCCTGCAACGTAAAATTATACGCTTCGGCGGCTCGCTTCTAGGCTCCTAGCATCTACCACCAACTTTTGAAAACTGAAAACTATCCTTATCAAATCTTTACATCATTTCTGTTTCAATAATTACAAAATTATTATTTACGCAACGAGAATATATTAGAGGTAAAGATTCATAGTCAAAATCATCACATGCAGGAAGTGTTGTATGAAGCCTTGTTGCAACTGTTTTAAAATTATCTTTTACACATGATGCAAAAATTGGGTCAACACCATCGTTATAGTGCTCACATGTTTCAATTCTAATCGTTAAAATTTTTGCAAGCTTTTCAAAATTTTGATTTACGCAATTTACAAAACGAGTTGAAAGAGTATCAGAATCGCTATTAAAACAACGATTCATATGAAAAGCAAAAGAACTTGTTGCATAAACGGTCATTAAAAAAACGACTAAAACTTTTATTTTCATAACTTCTCTCTCCTTTCCTGGATTCTTTAGTTTTTGTTATAGTATAACATTTTTCTAGTAATTACCAAGATCATATTTTATTATAGCTCTTGCTTTTGACTTTTCCAAGAAAGCTTACAAAGCACTTCCTCTTACAAAAAATTACAAAGTCAAAAAATGTGGGGCCAAGATGACACCATTCAATGGTTTAAATTCACTTATCATCAAATGGAAAAATGCAGATAAAAACTATAAAAACTTTTTACTTGGATCTGTTTGTATCGGAATAAATGCCGGTATACTAATTCCAATTTTTAATAATTTTCTTCATGATGTTCACAACTTAAACGCTGCACAACGCGGTATGATCGAATTCCCACGCGAAGCTCCTGGCTTTCTTTTAATTTTTATCACGGCCATACTTTCTTCTTATTCTCTCAGATCGTGGTCTATATTAGTCGGTCTTTTTTCGTCAATTGGTATCCTTGGTCTTGGATTTTTCTCTCCAAATATAGCAACTTTGGTTTTATGGATGTTTTTATGGAGTGTGGGAGAGCATTTATATATGCCGATTGAAAGCACAATTGGTCTTGCGCTATCTAAAAAGAATCATGAAGGACGTCGCCTTGGCCAAATTGCAGGAGCAAAACATCTTGCAATGATTATTGGAACTGTTTTAGTGTGGAGCTCTTTTGAGATTTTTAATCTTTCTTATACCCCACTGTTTATTATTGGAGCATCTATTGGACTCATATCAACTCTCTTTTTTAAAAATGTAAATATTTCAAAAGAAGTCATCGGGGAGAATAAAAAATTTGTTTTTAGGAAAGAGTACTCTTTATTTTATTTTTTAAATGTTATTTTTGGAGCAAGGAAACAGATCTTTTTAACTTTTGCTCCATGGTTGTTAATAAACCAATTTCAAACACCAACTCAAACAATGGCCTTGCTTATTTTCATTGCCTCCATTTTAGGATTTTTTTTCAGACAAGTATTTGGCGAGCTAACCGACTACTTTGGTGAAAAAAAAATGCTTGTCATGGATGCTCTATTATTTTTACTTATCGCATTAGGATTTGCTCTTTTAAAAAATGTAACAATATTATTTGCTCTTTATATTCTTGATAATCTAATGTTTGCTACAAGAATTGCCAGGACCACCTACTTAAAAAAAATTGCTCTAAAAAAAGAAGACATCGCAACAACCATCTCTTTTGGTATCAGTATTGATCATCTAGTTTCAATGACAATACCAATTCTAGGAGGAATGCTATGGGCATATAGTGGATATCAAGCAGTATTTTTCGTTGCGGCCGTGCTAAGTATAATCAATATCGCTGCGGCTTTTTATGTTAAGACCAATCTTATACACAAAGAGGAAGTTTAATTGTAAAAGTTGTCCCTATGTTTTTTTTGCTTTCAACCGAAATATCTCCTCCGTATCCTCGAATAATTGACTCAGAAATTGAAAGTCCTAGTCCTGTACCACTTCCTGGAGGTTTTGTTGTATAAAAAGCATCAAAAATTTTTTTCATTTTATCCTCATCTATACCTTGACCATTATCTGAAACTTTTAACCAAAAGAAATTTTCATCAGAGCTTGTCTCTAATTTTATGACTCCTTCTTTTCTTATATTTTTTATAGCATCTTTGGCATTTGATAAAAAGTTAACTAAGACCTGCTCAATTTTTCCGGCATTACCCCTCACCTCAAAAGATGTTGCCTTCATTAAAACCTCAATCAGCACTTCATTTTTTTCATAAATGGTTCTAACCATGATACACACATTATCAATGATCTCGTGAATATCTACTGTATGAATATCTTGAGCATCATAACGAGCATAATTTTTAAGACCATTGACAATATTTGAAACTCTATCAGTTGCATTTAAAATTTTGTCTATCAAAGCTTCTTTATCCTCACGATCTTGCTTTAAAAGCTGAGCAAACCCACGAATAATTGTAATAGGATTGTTAATTTCATGAGCAATGCCGGCGGCCATGGTTCCAATTGATGCCAAGCGCTCTGCATG
>CAZCDT010000135.1:0-2816 GCA_964497525.1 uncultured Bacteriovoracaceae bacterium | reverse complement strand
GCCGACGAAGCGCAGGATGCGCGAAAGTCGGCGATAAACATATAAAAAAACAATGACCATCATTTAATCGAGTCACACTTAAAATTTGATAAAAAAATATACAAAACATTTTTAATAACATTTCTAATATCTATTTTTTTACACCCTAAAATTATAGATAGACACACAACTCCTTCATCTATTGAAATCACAGACTTAATTGTGATACAATTATCTAGAAAATAAAAAAGGAACCAAAATGATTTTTTTAAACAAAATTATCTATTTTGTTTTTATTTTTGCAATTTTTATATCTTGTAAAAGTTTGGAAAAATTTGAAATTGAAGAGATTTTTCCCCCAGAAAATTCTGCTGCTCCAAGCTTAAGTTTTGCTGGTGCCTCTGGAACTTTGGGAACAATTTATACTGCAATGTCTGTCACCCCAACAACGCTAAATAACAATGGCACAGCAATTACAAGTTGTGCTATTGCTCCTGCACTTCCCGCAGGTATTACGATTAATGCTTCAACATGTATTATTAGTGGAACGCCGACTGAGGCACTTGCAAACACAGAGTTTACAATAACAATAACGAACTCTAAAGGCTCAACTAATACTACGGCCTCTTTAGAAGTAATTAACCCTTGTCCTTTGCACTACGTTTTGGTTCCCGCAAGAGTAGGACTTGGAGCATTTTGTGTTGCCCAATATGAGATGAAGTGCGAAGGGGCTAATTGTGGAGCTAGTTGTAATAATACTTGTGACGTTACTGCTGGTAGATCTGCAGTATCAAAACCAGAAACAACTCCTTGGGTAAATATCTCTCAAATAAAAGCCAAACAAGCTTGTGAAGCGATCGGAGCAGGGTTTGATTTGATTTCAAATCCCGAGTGGATGGCGATTGCTCATGAAATTGAAAACACTGCTTCTAATTGGTCAGGTGGCTCAGTGGGAAATGGTTACATAAACAGAGGAAATTCCGATTCAGATAGTGCCTGTGCTGCCACCGCAGGAGAATACACAACAGGCATCGGATGTTCTACTGCTGCCCCCACTCATATACACAAGCGCACCCATACTTTATCTAACTCTCAACTGATATGGGATTTTGCGGGCAACATCCATGATTGGGTAGATTGGAGTCTTGGAGGAGGTTTGACCACTGGTCCAACAATCTGTGCGGAAGGATGGACACAGTTTCCACTGGTTACCTGTGGCGCCCTTTCTATCGCAGATTATATGCCAGAAAATCCTCAAGGAATTATAGCAAATAACTACAACTCAAATTATGGGTTAGGACAATTTTATGGTGTCGGTGGTGGCGGAGTTCGGCGCGGAGGGGCTTGGAACTATGGATCATACACGGGATTATTTACACTCGATTTATACAGTGCGCCAGGCGACTCATACATACACGTTGGCTTCCGCTGCGTGCGGCGGCTATAGCGCAGATTCACGCCAAAAGTGCCAGTTGTTTTAATTGAGTTTAAATCTCATCGGTTGATTTACATAAATAACACCCCCTTTAGCAAAAGAAGGAAAATGTATATCTTTAATAGCACGAAGCAAACAAGATGCAAGCTGATCAGGGATATCATCAGTATCATTATAAATTTTTGCATTAGTAACATGCCCAGAAGCTTCAATAGAAAATTCGAAAATCGCGACTTCAAAAGAAGTATTTGCTTGATCCCGTTTTCCTGTATAGCAAGAGTTAAATTTTTCATAATTATCTAATAGCTTTTTTCTGATTAGATCCGGCTCAATTAATGGCTTTATATATGTATCATCATGCTCATCTGAGGACTTGACTTTTCTTGCCGTTTTACAAACACGAAGATCGCCGTCTTGACAAGATTTTTTGTCCTCTAAAATTTTTAGATAAACACAGTCCATACCACCATCTTTATAACAAGACTTCTTGTATTGCTCAATCTTTACAATTAAATTATTTCTTTCATTATTCTCTAAGCTGTTTTTACTACTACAAGAAGTTAAAACAATTAAGCACACTATAATTATAAGTCTCATTAAAGCTCCTTCAAAATATTCTTTAAATTACTATTTTATACAGCAAACAGTTTATTTTTCAAGCAAGCGCGGGATTATTGTTATCAGGAACTAAGTAAATAGATTATTAGAACATAAATACTCTGAAAACAGATGTGCAGGTATTATACCTGTATCCAAAAAATAAAACTTTGGTGTCGCAACCTCCTTAACCTTAGCATTTAACCCAGATAAACAACTGAAATACTGAGGACTTCTGACCACTCACTTAGCTTTTTTACATAAAACTGAAAAGATGATATTGAAAAGATGATATTGAAAAGATGATATTGAAAAGATGATATTGAAAAGGTGATGTAAAAGTGCTACACTTCTAATAGGCGTGCACTCTTTTATGGGAGGGGGTTATGGGAACTGCTAAACAGCGAGTAAATATCACTCTTGATGATGAAATTTATGCAGCTTTAAAAAATCTTTCATTAAAGACTAAAAAAACAATTTCTGGATTAGGACAAGAACTTATTGAGAAAGCTCTCGAGATTAATGAAGACATCTTTTTTTCGAGAAAGGCCGATGAACGCCTAAAGAATAAAAAAACAAAGAAAATTTCGCACGAAAAAGCTTGGGAATAATTCATGTTTAAAATTATCTATCTTGAAACTGTCGTTAAGGAAGATATTAAAAAACTTGGCAGCGCTGAAAAGCAGAGAATAAAAAAAAACATTGAAGAAAAATTAATACTTGATCCGATTGGTTTTGGAAAACCTTTGCAGCCTGTCAACCCCCTATAATTGGATAACTATACTTCGAGAGTCGGATATTTTAT
>CAZCDT010000134.1:0-2867 GCA_964497525.1 uncultured Bacteriovoracaceae bacterium | reverse complement strand
AAATTTAACTTAAGTCAATCTATAAAGTTACATTCCTGTAATAATAAATATTTTACCCCAAAGCAAAAGGCTTTTAATTATTTTTATTGACTGGCATAGAAAACATTGTATAATAAATCCCGCTGTTGTTTATTGAAGAAATGTTTTCCACAGAGTTATGCAAGTTGTGCATAAATTGTGGATACTGTAGATATCGCTATGGAAAACGTAAATATTTGGGAAGCAACCAAACCCTACCTGCATGATAAAATGGACCAGGCCGCTTATGAAACCTGGATTGCTCCCCTAAAATACAAAACTTCGGACAAAAACAAGCTTATACTGGAAGCTCCTGATAGTTTCTTCCGTGACTGGATAGAAAACCGCTACAGAAAGCTCATACAGGAGGCCCTTGATGTTTCTTGCCAGGAAAAAATAGACTTCTCCATAGAAATAGGGACAACTACCAAGATTGAGCAATCTATACCCAAAAAAGATCCCCCTGTAAAACAAGCTTCACAAACAGATAATTTAAACCCCCGCTACACATTTGATAATTTTGTTGTTGGACCATCTAATAGGCATGCCCATGCTTATGCTATGGCAGTAGCTGAAGCTCCGGCAAAAACTTATAATCCATTGTTTATATACGGGGGTGTTGGACTGGGAAAAACTCACTTAATGCAAGCAGTATGCCACAATATAAAAAATAAAAGCCAATCAAATCCAAAAATCTATTATATTACTTCCGAAAGATTCACCAACGAGCTTATCGACGCTATACAACACCACTCAACAGCATCTTTTAGGCAGCGCTACCGTAATGTAGATGTCCTGGTTATAGATGACATACAATTTATAGCTGGCAAAGAATCTACGCAAGAGGAATTTTTCCACACTTTTAATGCATTACACGACGCGCATAAACAAATTATCATATCTTCGGACCGCCCGCCGAAAGAAATATCAAACCTTCAGGACAGGCTAGTCTCCCGATTTAGCTGGGGGCTAACTACTGACATACAACCCCCGGATTTCGAAACAAGGGTCGCTATATTAAAGAAAAAAGTGGAGCGGGAGCCTATCGCCATTCCCGAAGATGTAATATATTTTATAGCTCAACTAATCAAAACCAACATCCGTGAATTAGAAGGGGCTCTTATTAGAACCATCGCCTATGCATTGCTTGAAGAAAAACCAGTTACGCTGGATTTAACTAAAGGGGTGCTCAAAGACCTGCTTAAAGAGACAAAAAAACTCATTACCGTCGATTTCATACAACGCTGCGTGGCTGAAGAATACGGGCTATCATTACACGACCTAAAAACAAAAAGGCGCAATAAAAATATTGTTTTCCCGAGACAAATAGCAATGTATTTAAGCAGAAAATTAACGGAGTTATCATTACCTGAGATAGGGGATTTTTTTGGCGGCAAAGACCATACTACGGTTTTACACTCTTATAATAAGATAAAAGAAGAAATAAATAATAATATGGAGCTGAAAAATAAAATAGACAGGATCGCACAGCTTATCCAACAATAATTTACAGGTAATTATCGGCGTAATTTATTAAATATTAAGGAGTTGTGGGTTTTCCCACAGAAACTAAAGTGCTTTACTTCTAAGACTATATGTTTTAATTAAATATTAAATAGAAGGGAGAAAGAATAATGAAGTTTAAGGTTAATAAAACCGATTTATTAAACGGAATACAAACAGTCCAGAATGTTGTAACGCCAAAATCCGCTTTACCGATATTGTCTAATATATTAATTAGTTCTCAACAGGATAAAATAAGACTTACCGCGACCGATTTAGATATAGGTATAAGCTGTGTATTATCTGTGGATGTTCAGGAACCCGGTGCAATAACTGTCCCGGCCAAAAGATTTGGGGATATAATACGGGAACTTCCCGCAGATGATGTTAGTTTTGTGAGTAAAAAGAATAATTTAGTTGTTATAGAAACAGAGCTTTGTCAGTTTAAGATTATGGGGTTATCTAGCGAAGAGTTCCCTAAATTGCCGGAGTTTAAAGATAGGGGGGTTATTAAAATTGAGCAGCCAGTTTTAAAGGAGATGTTGGAATTAACATCTTTTGCGGCCTCTTTTGATGAAACTCGGTATATTTTAAATGGGATACTTTTTAAAATTGAACAAAATAATATAACTTTGGTTGCAACTGATGGAAAAAGGCTGGCGTTGATAGAGAGAAAGATTAAAGATGCAGCAGGTGGTAGTTTAAGTATGATAGTGCCTATAAAAACAATACATGAATTAAATAGAAATTTAAAAGACGATGGGGATTTATCTTTGGTTTTAAATAATAACCAGGTGTTATTTGATTTAGGTAGCGCGGTAATCATTTCCCGACTGATAGAGGGGGAATTTCCTGATTATCGGCAGGTTGTTCCTGCGTCTTCGGAAAATAAAATGAAAGTTAATCGGACGCAATTTTTGTTGGGGGTTAAAAGAGCAGCGTTATTGTCTACCCCGGATTATCAGGCGGTTAAACTTGAGTTATTTAAAGATAAACTAGTTGTTTCTAAGTCTACGCCTGATGTGGGTGAGTCCAGAGAAGAGTTAAAAGTAGAGTATCGCGGTAAAGAGCTGGTGGTTGGTTTTAACCCCAGCTATCTAATAGATGTATTAAAGAATTTAAGCGATGAAGATATTAATTTTGAATTGAGCGACAGCGAAAAACCGGGCGTAATCAGAGTTGATGGTTATGTCTATATAGTTTTGCCTATGCGGCTTGGGTAGTTATGGAGTTGATTAAAGATACAATTAAAGCGGTTTTTGCAAAAATAGGCCAAAAACATCCGTTGGGTGATGAGGATCCATTCGGGTGGTTAAAAAAAACTTTGACAAAAAGGGAATTAAGGC
>CAZCDT010000133.1:0-2986 GCA_964497525.1 uncultured Bacteriovoracaceae bacterium | reverse complement strand
TGGAATTTTGAAGTTTTTAGAAATGTTTTTTGGTGATTAAGTGTCGAAGTCAGGAAGAAACATATTTTCTTGTGGTATTAAATGGTTAGCTATTACTTCATATTTTGTCGAGAAATTTACATTTCCATCCGTATTGATGAAAAAAGTTATTACACGAGAATAGAAGAAAGAGTATATTGTTATACTTTACAACAGATAGATTTTTTATACAATGATTACCTGAAGAAGATATAAAATCCAGAATAATGCACTCACGCTTATTTGCTAACGCAGGAAGTTTTATGACTAGAACGTCTTTATTATTTTGCATATTTGTAAGCATATTTGTAAGCATATTTGTAGCAAGCTGTAATTCGAACAAGTATAAAATTGATAGCTGCTGGCGGATGAAGAATTTGAGCAATACTATTAACTCAGAAGATTTATCCATAATTAAAATAGTAGGATTTGAGAGTGGTAATTATTATGTAAGAACCTACGATAAAGATATAGCTGATGGCTCGTTCCACTGGCTTTCAGTTCCCCAGGGATTACCTATGGCGAAGAAAACAATAGAGGAGATATGGACCGTGCAAATAAGCTGTCCGTAAGAGTTCAATTTACAAAACATCGTATTTTTTTTTATTCATTGAGCTCTGCAAAAACACAATTTACTTTACTAACTGATGTTACGCAAATCTAGCTTACCAGAAAAGGCTTAAGCAGTTAGCGTGGCCAGCCGCATTTTTCGTCCTATGCTTACAGGATGGATAAAAAAACTTAGATGCTTGCAGTAAATATACATCGAAGAAGATTTTTTTCCTGTCTTCGCCACTTAATCACCAAAAATCAATATCTAAGATTTTGTATAATCATGCTGCCTTTTTTAGGAATTCAAGGAGTAAGTCAACTTGAGAAAATCGAATAACTCGCCCATCATTCCAAACAACCTCCGCACCACTACATGGTGCGAGAGACATCGTATTACCAGTAGTATTTGTCCCAGTCTCAACCTGTATTTCTTTAAATTCTGATACCCCAAATCCTTCACGTTTTAATTTTTTTGCTCTTCCCATTAATCCTGCCATTTTGACATGATTGATACCAATTGCTTGGTAAAAACCGCTGGCAGGGCCATTCCACTGCTCCCAACAGTAAAGAATCTCCATGGCAAGTTCGTCAGGTACTTTTGTCAAACTACCTTTTTCTGTACGATAAGAACTGATCTTTTTTTTCAAAATTGTAAAATCCATTGCAACACCTCCTGTGTTTGTTAATTCGTTATCTCTACTATGACAGGAACTGTGATGTTGGAAAGACGTGGTCAAACGACGTTGTACGAATTAATCGTCAAAATGAAGAATGAAATAAAACCTACCCTCCCAGGTATGGAAGAATTAATACATTCCCCCAAAGTCATTAATAAATCGAAAAAAATAAAAACCACAGAAGATACGCCTTTAAAAATTGAAAAAAATGATCATGTTGATTGTGTTTCAAATTTAAAAGAAGAAGCACGAATAAATATCGGGATAGAAGATATATTTGGTCTGGCCTATGAACAATTAAATCTCCTAGACAGTATTGAAACTGGCTATAAACTAGATGAGTCTAATGATTTATTAAAAAAACTTGTTCTATCTCGTTTACACAATCCGACGAGTAAAAACAAGTCAGTAAAAGAGCTTAAGAAACATTACAATGAAGACGTTCATGTCGATACAATCTATCGCTTGATGGATAAGGTATACGAAAATATCGATGGGATAAAAAAGAAAATACTCAGTACAACATTAGGTCTTTTTCAAGAAAAAGTTGATGTCGCTTTTTTTGATGTTACGACTTTGTACTTTGAAAGTTTTATTCCAGATGAATTAAGGCATGCTGGCTTTAGCAAGGATAATAAATTTAAAGAGACACAAGTGATGCTTGCGCTAATTACAACAGTAGACGGTCTTCCTTTGGGCTATGAGCTATTTCCAGGTAACACATACGAAGGAAACACACTTATTAAAGTCGTTGATGAACTTCAAAAAAATTATGATCTCCGAAATACATTTATTGTTGCTGATCGGGCAATGTTTTCGCGGCAAAACCTTGATGCCCTTGATGAAAAGAGTGTTAAATTCATAGTTGCTGCAAAATTAAAAACTTTAAAATCTGATTTAAAAAACCAAATTATTACGACTGTTCAGACAGGGATTAAGAACTATCCAGAACAACATTCATTTAATTTTGATTTAGATTATGAAGGCAGAAGACTGGTGGTCAGTTACTGTCAGAAACGCGCTGATAAAGATCTAAAAGATAGAGAAAGACTTGTTGATCGAATTAAGAAAAAAATGAAAAATGATAAAGTTGCGCTGGCCGATTTAATTAATAATACAGGAACAAAAAAATATTTAAAAATTGATCGCCTCAATAAAAAAGAGGCCACATTGAATTTTGAAAAAATTGAAGAAGATTCTCTTTGGGATGGTATCCACGGAGTAATAACAAATCACAAATCAGAAGAGCTTAATACTTTAGAAGTTTTAAAAAACTACAAAAACCTGTGGCAGATTGAGGCTGCATTTCGAGTTAACAAAAACGACTTAAAAATGCGCCCAATTTTTCATTGGAATGCACGCAGAATTAAGGCCCATATTTTAATCTGTTTCTTATCTTACACGCTTGCCACTCAGGTTCGATACAAGCTCAAGCAACTTGGTTTAAAAATAAGTTTTGATGCATTAAGAGAAGAGTTGTCACAAATGCAGGCCAGTATTTTAAAAGAAGAAAAGTCAGGAAGAAAATATATTATGCCTTCTAAAGTCACAGAAACTCAAAGAGCAATCTATCGTGCCTTTGATTTGTCGATAAATGAAAAAACTAGACTTTTGCGGTAGTGACCCCGCCGCGATTTAAGTACTCAAAATAAAAGACTATTTTTAAAAATATGCGGAAGTCGGGACATGCTTCGTCGGCATACAAAACATCCTGTTTATAAAAAAAAGGGCCTGCGATT
>CAZCDT010000132.1:0-3059 GCA_964497525.1 uncultured Bacteriovoracaceae bacterium | reverse complement strand
AATAAAATATCCGACTCTCGAAGTATAGTTATCCAATTATAGGGGGTTGACAGGAAGTATGGAAATAGTTGCATGGGAACAATCCTGCTATAACCTGTTAGCAGTAATATGTTTAAGAATGGAACATTTTTGGAAGGGGAAACCTCTGAGTTCAAGCAAAACATTGCCTTGGTTCAGTGATGAATTTACACATAAAATTTGACACTACCCCGATATCTCATTAAGAAAAAGTCCGAAGAGATATTTTTTAACTCTTCGGCCGTAGCATAAAATACTAAAAAAATTAATTTTTCTTCTTTTTTAAGACCATTTCATCGGCATTAAATCGTTCTTCATCGCCTTCGCTGTACCTAGTACCCTTACTAATGGTTATTGAACATTCTGGTCCGTGTTCATAAGGTTCATAAAGCGGTTTTTCATTAAATGGTAATTCTTCAAAATAGAATAGCTCACCACTTTGACACACAATACTAACAAAACCTTCTCTGTTTTTTGTTCCTATTGTTAATGCTTTAAAATTATCATTAAAATTAGGTACTACGCTAGATAATACCCATGATTGTGCTGGAAGAATTTTCATAAATTCTGTTGCATCAGAACCCTTAAAGGTAGCAACGCTGGCTTGAGAATCAGAATTAATTTCTAAAGAATTGACTTCAACAACGGCAACACCGCCGTCATTAGCAGAGAGAATTCCAGAGGTGGCAATAGCAAGCGTTAAAATAAGTAAACGTTTCATAAACAATATCCTTTTTTGATGTTAACCATAATGAATAAACAAACTCGTATAAAAAAGTGCGCAATTCAAATCCTTGATAAACTTAAATTTTAGCTTATCAAGGATTTTATAATGTTTTACTCGTTTGAGCATTTGATGAAGCGAGGAGAAACGGTACGACCATCTTCGGTTTTGTATGTCACTCTTCCTTTGTTTGTTTTAAAGTTATAAGAGAGCTCTAAAACAACTTGATCTATGTTTTCATCAAGTGCGAGTACAAACAAATCTCCTTTGTGGTTTTTATAATTAACAATTCTTTTTAAAGGAATATCCATCGAATCATTTCTATATACGGCACCATTGCCTTCAAGTTTGATATCAGTAATAACTGGGGAACCGTCAATATGTGCGGTTCCGAACGATAAATCCATTGAACTTAGTGTGTTTTCGCCCCGAGCGAACGTACAGTTAACGCCGCCGGTTGCGAAAGCAGAGTTCATGGTGATAGACAATAAAATAGTTGCTAAAAATAATTTCATTTTTGACTCCCTAATAAAAATTTTCTGTTGTATGTCCCGTTTTGCGTCGGATCAGAGTTAATATTAAATTTAGTGGAGTCAATTTAGCAGCTCTAGAAAAATTTGCAAGAGGGCCTGTAGTAATTACATGGCTTGCAGCGATTTCCGGCCGCGGCCTCACGTCATTTTAATTTATACAGCTATTTTTTTAGGGATATAATCAATCTACTCAAACTGCTTTGAGACAAATTAGGTAAAAATATTTATTGAATTCACGCTTAATTTCATTTCGGACTATAGTTTAGATTAACCGACTAACTGCTCTCATAAATTTCTACTTTTAGTTTCCAATTGCCGGTAATAAGTCCATAAAATTGTTCCCAGCTTTCAAAAAATAATTGTCTTATTTGAGCAATGGTCTCATTCCAAACATAGGAAATTCGAATCTTTTTTTTCATTACTTCTTTAAATTTATGGCAACTCGAAAGCTGAACTTGATCTATAAAAAAAGCAATGAACATCATCATAATAAAATTAACAGATAAATTGTCACTCCCATGTCCGTAATTGTGTTCTAAATTATATCCCTGATTCTTAAGCGTGTTAAAAACTTCATTTTCTATTTTCCAGCGTGCACGACCTCCTTTTGCAATTGCTATAATTGTTTCTTTGTTTACTGGTATATCCGTGAGCCAGGCAAAATGCCGCTTTTCTTTCTGCGATATTCCCTTGGCATCTATCCAACTTGTTGTCTCCCAAAATTCAACAAAATTGACTCGAGAGCTTTCCATATTCTGATTAATTCTAACATTACTTCGATAACGATATTTATGCGTTACATGTTTTTTAATTTTATCTCCTATTTCATAGCAATATTCATGATGCTTCGTCGTGCCATCCTTTTCTCCATCGTTTACTTGCATGTATACTGTTCCATTTGTTTCTTTAACTCCAACAATAAAGCTGCAATCATTCTCCATCATTAGCCTGATTGGCGGATCTGTTGCAAATAGAGCATCTAGATTGATTACAACATCAAGTTTTGGATGTTCACGTCTAAAGTCAGCAATAAATCTTTTAAAAGCATTTTGTTCACAGTCATTTTTTGTAGCTCCGTCGCCATTTACGATTGGTTCTGGGCAAAAAGGAAAAACCTCTCCTTGATCTGGATGAACAAGTGCTGCCGCAAAGATATTATGACCAAATTTTTTAATATTTTTATCCGCTTTTCTTCCTGTTAATTGGAGACATCCATCGCAATCAATTTTATCCGATCTAAAATAACCTGTTCCATCACCATTTATAAGATAATAAGGACGATCTTTGAGCCTAATAAATTCGTAAGCTTCAAAAAGTTTAGTACGCTGGACTTCTGCAAACAGCTTTGTAAAAATTTTTCTAAATTGACGTGAATCAATCCTGTCCATAATATCGCGCAGATGAGTATCTGATGGAACCTTTGTTACTCCAAAAAGAGTTCTTAGATTGTGAAATTTTTTCTCATCAACCATATCGTTTTCAAAGCTTAGAAGGGATGGATATTTTAATGCAAAAATAGCATAACTCGATAGAAGAAAGTCTTGTATCGGGATTTCAGAAAATCCAGTCCTTGGATCTTTAAAAGCTGAAAAAGACTCCATTAAAAGATCTAAGCATTCTTCAATTTTTATTTTTTTAGGTGGACGTGCCATATTATCATCTCCAAATTATTAAAGATGATTTTAGCCGGCCTCAATCAATAAGTTAAGGCCAAAAGTTTATAAAAAATAGCTAGGTCGTTTTCATTAAACCTATGCGTTAATTGCTCTTGATTAATGGGCGAA
>CAZCDT010000131.1:0-3150 GCA_964497525.1 uncultured Bacteriovoracaceae bacterium | reverse complement strand
CCCTCTTTTTCGAGAGGGATTTTCTTCAACAATTTCAATAAATTATGGCGGAGAATGCGAGATTTGAACTCGCGATGGAGTTTCCCCCATACACGCTTTCCAAGCAGACTTTGGCGATTTTGAAAACAACGCAAAATAAAGGTTTTTCAAAAATTTCAAGCAGTTGTTGTCTTGGTTCTCTCAACTAATCTTGGTTGTTTTTAGCTGTTTTTAACCCTTATGTTCCCCAAATGTTCCCCAAAAATTAAAAAAAGTATTCTATAAAAAAGTATTTTCAAGAAGAAAAATAACTGCCTCTTTATCAATTTTCTGGTTACATGCCCCCATAATAATATCTGTGGTCAATTCCAGTTTTAGCTGCTGCATGAACTCTAAAAAGTGACCTCTCACTTTACCAGTAAGTGGTTCTTTGGTCTCTTCTGTCAGCAGCGTCACTGCTAGATTGATAATATCTGCCCTATGCTTCTTCCAATTTTTAGAATCTTCACCGCGCTCTTTAATTTCAAGATATGCTTTTGCTTTAAACGGAATTAGTGCCAATTCATTTATAATATTGATGCCGCCACTTTGAACGACATGTTTTTTTATAATTGCAAAATACTCATCATCTAAAAGAATGGCAGACAGCGAGATTGCTCCATCTGAATCAGATACTGGAATAATATGTTGTCCTTCAAAAAGCACTAGCTCATTTGTTACTCCTGAGAACAGTTCAATCATTATTGGAAATTTTTCATCGGTTGGTTTTTGAAAACGATAAAAATTTGCTTGCTCCTTTTTCCCTTGCTGAATTTCATATCCGCCAAGATTAATATATTCCATAAACGCTTTTACAAAATCAGCTTGTGGCCTAATCATTAAAACAATATCTAAATCATTAGTGGGTCTCACTTTGCCTGCACCTGCTTCGTCAAGCAACAAATGACTGGCAACTCCGCCAACTAAAATAAAGTTTTCCGAATAATTTTTAAAATATTCTCTAAAATGTTCCAATCCTCTTATCATGTGATATTTTCCTTTATGCCAATTTTATCAAGTAATTTTTCTAGTTCAATTTGGACGCGTTCATCTCTATTGCTTTTTAACACCAAATAGCAATCTATGATATTTATCATTCCGTCTTCTACAAGAGCTGGTGGACGATCCCAGATTTCAACTTTTATTTTGGCATCTTCTTCGATCACTGTTTTAAATTTATGACCTATTTTATTGAAAGCTTTTTTGTACATTGCCGCAGTCTCAATTGCATCACCAGCTAGCATTGATCTTTTTGAAAGAGCACTAATGCCTGAATAGATAAGGCCCTTGGGAACATCACTTAGATATACAACATCTTGAACGGGTGAATTTATATTTTGCTTAAGGTAGTTCCATAATTCTTCTCTTGTTTTAAAACTAACAATTTTCGTAGCACCAACTTTACTCTCTTCGCATAAATTGTAGGCAAGTAACGGCCCTATAGCACGCACAACATTCATTTTTGTTGTTTTAAAAATTTCAGCAATCATCGTTTTGCTTTTACCAGAAAGATCTGCCTGTAAAATTTCTCGAATTAAAATATTTATACTTAGGGACGTTAGTTTTTTAGATAATTTGATTTTATCAGATTGCGGCTTTATTGAAAGATTAAGAGTCGGAAGATAAATATGTTTATCTTCTATGACAAAATTCATCTCGTTTTCTATCATGCGACGAACTTTATGAGGGTGTAGTTCTTTTAGATACCAGAGTTGATAATACTCACAAGTTTCCGCGAACTTTCGACTATGTTTTTTAAAATCTTTAGGGCCTAATGATTTATCCTTAACAATAAGAAGCAAGAACCGAATATCGTTAATAAGCAGTTCTTCAAAATCATAAAGTCCAAGGTAAAGTGCCGGAAGATTTTTAAGTTGAATCTTCTTTCCGCTCAATTTGAGGTTTGGTAGATATTTGTTTATTGTTTTTTTAGTTATGCTTTCCATGACTTATTGTAACACAAAAATCGTCACTGTAACATATTTTTGTTATCGTGATGTTTTTAGTGATGTCAAACGGTGCTGGCTTGTGTTTTCAGGCGGTTACGGAGTGCAATCTTCCCATTTAACACCGTTAACTATCGACTCTATTAAAAATCTTGCTCCTTGATTGTCTCTTGGGTTTAACCATATCATTTTTTGAAATATCGTCATTGCATCAACGACGTTTCGTTCTCTATAAAGGGTAATTCCAAGTCCATGCAAACATCGCAAAAATGGTCGATTATCAATAACTCCCCAAGGGAATACGTCGTTAATTTTTTTGAAAATTGATTTAAGACCAATAGCAACTCCTAGCTTATAAAAGTTCTTCGCCTTTACCAAATCATCATCTTCAAAATACCAGCATCCAAGATGAGAGTAAGCATCTAGGCATCTTTCATCTAGTGCAATTAGATTTTTCATATGCTTGATTGCGCCATGCCAATCACCGGAATCCATTATGTCTACACCTATGCCGATAGGACAATCAAAATCTTCTGGATTAAATCCTGGCATAACGTTTTCCATCTCCCAACAAGGCCTCTCTCCTGCCTCTAAAATTTTATCGAATGGGTGCGGGAGCTTTTCTTGTTCTTCATCTGCATCATCAAATAATTCCTCTCTTGGATTCCATGTACCAAAAGGTTCAATTTTCAATAGCCCTACATTTTCTATTTGTTTTGCGGTTTTACTGCCAGGCTTAAAACTTGCGAGTTTAAAAATATCTGAAGGCCCACTGGAGATTCCAATAGACGCTGGAACTTTTTTAATATTTTTTTGATTAGATCCATCTCCTTCAATTAATCGAGCAACAGCATTGCTACATTTGGTGCATTTACCTTTTATAATAAGGTCACCTTTTTCAATGCTCATCGCTTCTACCGCAATACCCGTCACATCACGGCAAGTGCTACACCATACATTGTTAAGTAGCTTTACTTGAATTGCTCCTGGAATGTTGTCCCAAAAGCTTTTTGCAGAGGATGTTTGCTTCATTGCTATTTTCCCTTCTTCGCCTCTATCCCTTTTTCTGTTAAACGATACTTTTGAAGTCTACTATTGGGTTTATCGGGGATGGTCATTTCAATTAGCTCATTTTCAAGTGCAGGTTTTAAATATAATTTCTCAAAATTATCCCTGCTTTTTAGCT
>CAZCDT010000130.1:0-3168 GCA_964497525.1 uncultured Bacteriovoracaceae bacterium | reverse complement strand
CATCGAATATTATGGAGGTGCAAGAGCTGTTATTAAATATATGCTTCCGTTCGCAAAAATGATGGGTGATTTTTATGATCAGCTAAAAACTATTACAAGAGGATATGCTTCGCTTGATTATGAAATACAAGGATATAGACCAGCAAATTTGATTAAGATGACAATCATGTTGAATGGTCAGCCGGTTGATGCACTTTCAATGATCTTACACAGAGAAGAAGCATACTACAGAGGAAGAGATGTTTTACAAAGAATTAGAGGTCTTATTCCAAGACAGATGTATGATGTTGCTATTCAAGCAGCAATAGGTGGAAAAATTATTGCACGTGAAACTGTTAAAGCGTTAAGAAAAGATGTGACTGCAAAATGTTATGGTGGTGACGTTACAAGAAAAAGAAAACTTCTCGAAAAACAGAAAGAAGGAAAGAAGAGAATGAAGATGATAGGTAGAGTTGAAGTTCCTCAAGAAGTTTTTATGGCTGTTTTGAAAAAGGATGGAGATAGTAAATAATTATTAGTAGTTAGTTATTAGTAATCAGACAAAAACTAGAAACTTGAATTTAGAGATTGATTTTAACTAATAACTTAAAACTAACAACTAACAACTGTTTGATCGGAGGTTAAATGTCAGGCTCACAAAAATTTAAAGAAAATTTAAAGTCGATTCTAATAGCTGTTGGTATTGCTCTTATTATTAGAGTCTTTATCATCGAAGCGTTTAAAATCCCGTCAGGTTCAATGATACCAACTCTTACAATTGGTGATCATATTTTTGTTAACAAGTTTGTTTATGGATTGAGACTCCCATTTACAGAAGGGCATTTTCTTCAATGGCGTGATCCTAAAAGAGGTGAAGTTGCGGTTTTTGTTTATCCACAAGATAGGAGTAAAGACTATATAAAAAGAACGATAGGTTTGCCAGATGATGAAATAGAAATCGTGAATACAGATCTCTACATTAATGGACAACTTGTTGAGAAGAAAAAGTTGGATGTTGTACAAAACGAAAATAACGATTCACTTTTGAATGTTTCAGGTAGTGCATATTTTAAAACAATCCCATCATTCCCGAATTGGGAAGATTATGATTTCTTCGAAGAAAAGATAGGTGATAATACTCATATTGTTCAGTATTATAAAAATATATACAGAGCTAACTATAAGATTGAAGTTCCACCAGGAAGTTATTTTATGATGGGTGACAATAGAGACAATAGTGCCGATAGTAGAGAATGGGGTTTTGTTCCTCAAGGACTTATTAAAGGTGGCGCTTTGTTTGTATGGCTCCCTTGGGATTCAATTAATAAGAAAATTAGATGGCATGAGTTCGGACGAGTTATTAAGTAAAAATGATATTTAAATCATGTTCATCAGAGCGAAAGAATTGTTGTCGTTCTTGGTTTTTAATAAAATGACTCAAGGAAAAGCTTTGAAAAATAATAATATAAAATCAACATTATTTTATTTCTTTATTTTGTCTGTATTCTATCTGTTTCCATTTAATCTTTGTATCGCAGTAAATTATGAAGAACTTCAAAACAAGACACTCAAAGGTCAGGAATTGATATTTTCTGGTGATTATAAATCGGCAATTAAACTTTTTAAAGAAATACAAAAAGAATATTCAGATAGTCCTGCTGGATATTTTGGAGAAGGTGCAGTTTATGAAGTAATGATGCTTGAGGATGAGGATTTTAAGCTCAGTCCGGAAGCAGACGAAGTAATCCAAAAGGGTCTTAAGGTAGCAAAAAAAATCGAAGCTCAAAGAAATCCCGATTTGTTCGATCTCTTTGTCTCTGGTTCCATATATGGATTGGATGGTTTTTTCAAAGCTAGAAAACATGAATGGATTGAAGCTTATGTTCGCGGAGTAAAATCAAGACAGATTTTTCATCATGTAAAAGCATTGGATAAAAATTTCATCGATGCTGATTTCGGTGATGGAATGTATATTTTTTGGAGATCCGTATACGCTAAGGATTTGTGGTTTTTAAAGTTTTTCCCGGATAGACGAAAAGAGGGTATGGCTCTTATAAAAGAGGTTATAAAAAAAGGTAAATATTCAAAAGATCTTGCTGAAATTAACTTGGGAATAATGCATTTTCAAATGGGTGAGAATATTCAGGCCTCCAGAATATTTGAAGACTTTGCTTTGAGATATCCGGAAAATCCGTTGATAAAACTTATTTTGGGCAAAATTTATTTATCATTAAGAAAATTTGACGAAAGTAGGAAAGAGTTTGAAATGGCTTTAAAAATCAGACCAAATTTAAAAAAACCGATTTATTTTATTGGTCTTAGCTTTGTGATGCAGAATAAAGATTTGGATCGTGCACTTTCCGAATTTAGAAAATTTTTGTCAACAAAGCCTGATAAGCTTTGGCAATCATACACATATTATTGGGAAGGACAGATTTTTGAAAGAAAGAAGAATATCGAAGAAGCAAAGAAATGTTATGAAAAAGCTTTTTCTCTTAACAAAAAACTTTCAGGCGCAAAATTTAAGCTAAAAGCACTTGGTGGTGGAATATAAGGCCAATCGACTCCTAGACTAAGATGACTAATCGGCCAATTTTTTAATCATCAATTCTTAAATTGTGGATTATCTCTTCGACATCCTCGTCAAAATTATCTCCAGTGAAAAAATCAGAAAGTTCTAAATCACAAAGATCCATTTTTTCATCATATTTATGTTTTTTCTTCTTTGTTAGTTTTTCTCCAGAGTGATTTTTTTTCCAATGTTTTAGATAGTGAAGTCTGCAAAATTTATCAGTTGTGGCTTTATTATTACAACCTTCTATCAGACAAATTCTGACTACGTGTTTTTGTTTTTTTATTTTATCAGCCATTTTATGTTTTCATTACTCCGATGTAGGGAAGTGACCTGTATAATCCTTCTGAATCGAGTCCGTAACCAATGACATATTTGTTTGGCACATCAAATCCGATATAATCAACAAGCTCTTTGTTTCCGTTTCCTGTTTCTTTATGAAGCAATGTTGCGACTTTAAGTGATTTTGGATTTTTCGCTTTAAGTAATTCCAAGAGATATTTAAGTGTAACACCTGTATCAACTATATCTTCGACAAGTAACACATCTTTGCCGGCAATAGGTTGCGTTAAGTCAAAATCGAGTCTTACTGTTCCAGTGCTTTTATCTTTTTCATA
>CAZCDT010000129.1:0-3205 GCA_964497525.1 uncultured Bacteriovoracaceae bacterium | reverse complement strand
AAAATTATTAAAATTATACTCTTCATTTTCTCCTCACTTTTTCTTTGCAATCACGGCATCAATATTAATTCGATAAACATTGCCGTTATGTTGAAATGTCATCGACGAAATTGTTTCATTTTCAGAACCCTCGCTATCAAAAAGTAATTCTTCTACGCTAAGACCCAGATACCTCGCTAGTGTTCGTAGGTGTGACAACGATTTTCCCGCAGGCAAACGGCCCTGCTTCCACTCTGAGAGCAGCGTTTTGGGTATCTTTAATTTTTTTTCCAAGCTTGCCAGCGTTTCGTCTTTTAATTCTCGCTGCAAAACTTTTGATAGTTTTATCTCGGCCATGTTCATTATTATCGTTATCTTTTAAATTTAAGTTCAGTCGTTTTCCGACTACGTGGTCAAATTTCCCGACAACGTGGTTTTGACAAAGAAATTATTGCTCAACTGTTAAGTGCAACTCTGCCTTTGTCTTTTGCGCAGCTGTATCTTGGGGGGGCAAGATTTTACCTAACATTTTTTCTCTAAAGGTTGGCAGTGCCATTTTTGCTCTAAGCTCTTTTCTCTTCTCCGCATTCATATAATTGCGCTCATTGACTTCTTTGCTATGCCCTAAGATATAGGCCCTATCCTCTGCTGATATTCCAGCATCACCCATTCTCTCGTTGAGAGTATTTCTAAAATCATGAACGGTATAATCACTTCCGCAATAACCAAGCTTAAAATGTTGGCCCACACGTTCAAATAACTTTTGAATACCTCCGATAAAATCATCACAGCGAACCCACTTGCTATCTCTATAGATTGGAAGCAGATATTGATACTTCACAAGTTTTTCAGGTTCATCACCATTTACTGAAATATATCCATAAACGTCATGGTATTTATGTTTTTCCATTTGCGATTTTAAAAACTTTATCGCTCTGTCGGTCAATGGAATAATTCTCTTGTGACGATTATGTGTCTTAACTTGAAAGCCAATGCCAATCTTGGTCGGGCAATCTGGCTTATCCATTAGTTGAATGCTGTCGAAATTAAATTTATTAGGATAAAGATTTTCTTCACTAAGAGTTGCCATCTCTCCCTTAGTTATCCCCGTTGTTCGATAAAGATGGATCATCTCTTTTCGATCGGGATAACAAGCGGGGGTAATAAATGGGAATTCGTCAACAGCATCAAGAAGGTCTTCTGGAATAATAACTGTTCTTGCTCCTACCGTTTGATTTTCATGTCCGTTTGATTCTGGAGAAGAACTCATTACTTGAGGATTCATGTTTAGATTTAGTTTTTTTGATAAACAGTTAAAATATGATTTCAGCATTCGCTTGTAGGAAGCAGTGGTTACGATATTGATTGGCCTTCCATTTTCTTCGCACCAAAGTTGAATATTGTCTTCAATATTTCTTAGGTCAGTAGTAGTAACTTCTTCCAGAAATTTTTTCCCTGTTTTTTTCTGAAACAACTTTAATAGATATGTGATTGTTGGTCGTTGATTTTTAATATTGCCTGGGCGCTTATAGTATCGACCTTTATTAAAGTCAGTATAATACTTTTCAAGAGCATCAAAAAATGAAGTGAAGTTTTTGGTTGAAGCAACAATGAATTTCTCTAGTTTTTTAATCGACGTTCTAGGAAAAAATCCTTTTCTAATAAATGATTCAAATTCCCTGCAAGCATTTTTTCTAACAGATTCAGTTTTATAGCTATCAGGCATGAGGCGATAATAGTGATCACGCTTTCCATTTGGCAGAGTAAAAGTAATTCGATATTTGTTTCTATATGGTTCAATGACACATTTGAGCACAGCTAAATCGCTATATGAAAACGATGTTTTAATAAAATCATTACCATTTAAGTAGATACCATTTACAAGTGCCACCTTGGGCCTCCTAGTTAAAAATCTCGATGAAACCGAGATTTTCGCTCTAGAAAGTCATCCAATTCCGTTTTGAGATATACTTTCTCTTTTCCTATTAAACTCCATGTTATTTTTTTCTTTTTGGCGTAGTTTTTTAAAGTTTGAAGTCCGATTCGAAGATATTCGGCCGCCTCTTTTTCTGAAAAAGCGGTTTTAGGAACGCTAAGTGCCTCTATAAAGTCATGCATTAATACGACCTGCGAGTAGTCATGAACTACTGTCGGAATCTTCTTTGTCGCTTTTTGATAAATCTGTTTTTTAACTTCCATGATTCAATCATAACATAATTTTAAACAAAATGGAAACAAAATTGTTCCCATTTTATGCTTTTACAATCTTGTTACCTTCAATATTGTTAAATTTTAAATAATCATTTAAAATAACAAGAATGAAGACATCACAACTGGTTGAAAATATTATTTCTGAACTTGGTATCGGAACTCGCAGTCTTGCGAAGCTTTTAGATGTTAGTCCCACAACCATTCATCGCTGGATCAATGAAGAAGTTACCATTTCTAACGAGAAGCTCAATAATCTTCATGAAATGAATAAAACTATTATCGTTCTTGCTAGAAGTTCAAGCTGTAATCCGGATGAAATAGTCAAGGCCTTGATCGAACTAAAGGCATCTCCTCTTTGGAGAGGATGGGATCACGCTGTTCAAATGCTTACGGGAATTGAGACAACAATTCAAAGTGAAGATTATTTAAAGAAACATGTCTTACAAAATCATCACCTTGTTGAAGAAGATCTACTGCCAATAAAAAAAATACCAAGTGATCTTGATATCGATGCGCTCTTTAAAAATAAAAAGGGGACATATATCGCTCTAAAATTTTATACCAAAACAGTTGCTACTGATGGATATGGAAAAGTTAAAATGATCCTTGAAAATATGTTCGAAAAACTTGGGAAGAAAAATCAACTCTTTTTAATTGCTCCAGATTTTACTTTTAATTTTGCTACAATTGCTGATAAAGAAAAAAATCTTAAGCTGCTTCAGGCTAGCTTTACGCTAAATGATAAATCTCTCGGAAACACTTAGAACCCCGCTCACACGCCTAAGTGAGATGTTAAATCTACCATGCACGCATTGCACGCATCGATTTTGCACGCAATTGCACTCAACAATCTGGTCACACGCCTAACAGAAGTGTCGTGGAAATTTTTTTAAAAATTCGAAAAAAATTTTGCGTGCATTTTGCGTGCAAGGCCTTTTTTCGCCTTAAAAAACGAAAAATCCCTCTTTTTCGAGAGGGATTTTCTTCAACAATTTCAATAAATTATGGCGGAGAA
>CAZCDT010000128.1:0-3285 GCA_964497525.1 uncultured Bacteriovoracaceae bacterium | reverse complement strand
CGCTGCTTGAACTACCTCCACCACTTGTTCCTCCAGTCGAACTTCCGCCAGTTGTTGTACTACTTGATCCTCCAGTACTAGAGTTTGTATCTGTTGTTTCATTGTTACTTACGTTTGTTGTAGTGCTAGAATCTGAATCTGTTTGAGAATCAGAGTCTGCGTTACTTGTGCTCTCAGAACTACTTTCGCTTGTAGAGCTTGAAGAGGTGTCGCTATAACTACTTTCGGATGGTTCATCATAAGCTATTACTGGTGCAGGAATTGCAGAAGATGTTTGATCATAATTATAGTTATCATAACGGTCATCGCGATGTTCTTCATTATAGCTATTATAGCTGCTCGTGTTGCTACCTGTGTCACGATTTATAGACTCTCTTGCTGACTCATCTTTTAAATTTTGCAAAGATCGTGCTCCACCGCCATGTATTACAGATGCTGCTGGATTTCTTGCGGCCTTACTTTGTTTATCAACATTTTTTTCTTCTGAGGTTTTAGATGAAGCAACTATTGGAGTATTTTTACTCTTTTCTCCTCCAAACAGTTTAGAAAAAAATCCTTTTTCTTGTGACAAATACTCATCATCATCGTCATAATATTCATCAAAATCATCTTCATTGTTATCAGAAGAAGTAAAAATCGCATTTTTTATATTTCCAAAAAAACCTGCATCTTTATCACCTGTTTTATTTGTGCCAACATAAATCGATACAGCAGTAAGACCAAGAGTTAATCCAAGACCAAGCAGAGTCATTAAACTTTGCGACAAAAGTTTTCCAGCAAGAAATACTGCAAGGTTTCTAATATGTGGCCACATAAGAAACCTCTTTCAAAAATTTATTAAAGTTTTTGATTTTATCAGTATGATTTGTAAAGAATAAGGCAGGTGTAAAAATATAAAGAAATGCTAATATGCTATATGTATATTGTGTGTGTGTGTGTGTGTGTGCAAAGCATATGCCACCATTTCCCTGTTTTGTTAGCTAAAATCCTTCTCGGAAAAGCAATTTCAAAACTTTAAATATATTTTTATTATTCTTTTCTCCTGCTTGCTTAAGTTTTCTTAACTCTGTATGTTTTTAGTAGTTTTTGGGTTATTTCTGTTTATGGATAAATGGCCTGCCCTGAGGTAAAAAGAGACCGCCCTTGCCATCTAACGTTGTTATACCAAATCCACGAAATAAGGTCTGTCTTAGGATTTGATTAAAATCATTCCTCACAATAGACCTCACAATCACAAAAAAATCTTTTTTCCTACAAGAAGAGTATTTTCTGGAGCAAATTTAGTCGGTCTTTCCAAGAGGATTATTTGGCAATTATGTCCACGCTATCGATAACAACTAACGATTAAAATCTTCTTGAAATTTTTTAATTTCAAAAATGATCTCATTCCAGCTAGGAACTTCTCCGGCCAGCATTTCACTCATTGCCTTATAGTCTTGTTCCAGTTGCTTCATAACTTGTCCATGAGTGACTAATTTCAAAGTGCCCTTTTTTGCGTTCGAATAATTTGCCCACGCTACTTTAAAATAAAGATTCTTATGTTCCGCTACTTTTGCAAGCAGCTCTGCATTCATCACCGCCTTAGTTTTTCCTTCAGACTTTAGCAGAAAATAAAAATCATAATAATGTCTTGATTGTCTTTCGGGAACCATCTTATTTTCTGGAAAATGTGCAAACATGTGCAAGATCGTTGCTTTCTCCCAAAATGTTCTTTCTATATTTAATACTCTTATTTCCTCATCCATCTGATTCATCGGAGGCGGCAAAACTTCTGCTATATATGGAGAAATCTTTTGCATACTAACTGGCCAATGATCTGATCTTGCCCCTAATTCGATTTTCACAATTGGTCTTACATATTCTGATTCTTTTGACGTTAACTTTGGATAAGTAAAAAGAATTGTTTGACCATCGTTATCATGTTCGTCGATCTCTAATTTCCATCCATCACTGCCAATCTTTGATTTAATTACTTTTACAAGCTGAGCATAAAGTTCAACCTTCACAAACTTCTCGCAAGCATCCCCTAGCTCTTCAATTAATTTTTTCGCCTGCTTCGAACCTACATTAGCAGGATCTTTTTCATCTTTGTAGCCGAGATATGTCCTTTCAATTGATATATCAATATCCTCGGAGAATCTTTTGATCACTTTGTAGATTTTTGAAAGAGATGTTCCACCTTTAAAAGTCAGATGGTCTTTGATCTCATCCATTTGAAAAAGTTCCTTTAGAATCCAACAGACCCAAAAATCTTTTTCGATAATGTCTTCGCTAAGGTTTAAAAACTCCGCTGTTTTTCTGAACGCAATTTCTTTTTCTGTATTATTTAATTTTAAAAATCTATCCATTTTTATTTCCTAGAATTTGATCACGAATGATTTTTATAATCCAATTTGGGGCAAAGGATGCATCTTTTAGCAAATTTTTCTTATCGCTATCGCTTAATCTTTTTTTTATGATTGAAATTTTCTTTTCATCAATATGACCTTTCCCTAAATATCTCAGTGCCTGAATTACAAGACCGGACATCTTTCCGGCCAAACTCATATTTTTGGGAGTCGTTTTTTTTAAAACTATTTGTCTCTTACCAATAATAATTTTTTTTGTTTCACCATCCGTGAGATAAACAACTTTTGCAGGAACCTGATCACTCAAGCCTAGTAAATTTGCTGCATAAGCACCCGATGGTTGAATTCTGATTTTATATTTATTCGCTAGTGCGACTGCAATCTTGTCTATGCTTGGCGGTGTAACTCCAAAAAGTTTACTTATTTCTGGATAATAATAAAAGCCTGTTTTAAGTCTCTCTACGAGACCTTCTTTTGCTATTCGGTGAAGCGCAATTTTTATAGCTTCATCACTTCCTAAGTCAGTAAAGTCCTTGGGAGTAAAGCACCAGCCCCTCCCGTGACCATAAATCCTATTTTTTACTCTATTTTCAATACTTTGCACCACAAAAACCTCTTTAATATTGTAACCATTTTACCATATTTTTAGTTACAGTAAATTTTAATTATGAAAGAAAAGCATAATTTTTCTCATAAAGTTCTTAATTCCGGTGTAAAGTGCCTGCATTGCGTAACTTTCACATAATAAAAACAGATTATATACGAAATAATGTCGGTTTTTAAATGGCGATTTGTAATGATCTTTTGTTTAAAAATTTTGCCAAAATACTCGACATAACTACGCCCAAAAAAAGCAATTTCAAAACTTTAAATATATTTTTGTTATTCTTTTCTCCTGCTTGCTTAAGTTTTCTTAACTCTCTTGATTTTCAATACT
>CAZCDT010000127.1:751-3355 GCA_964497525.1 uncultured Bacteriovoracaceae bacterium | reverse complement strand
ACCAGATCCGGATGACCCATCTCCGACACCTAGTCCAACACCAGATCCGGATGACCCATCTCCGACACCTAGTCCAACACCAGATCCGGATGACCCATCTCCGACACCTAGTCCAACACCAGACCCAGAGGACCCAGACCCAATTCCAGAACCTGGACCGAGTCCAACTCCTAATCCTACACCTATACCTGAGCCGATTATACCTATTCCTGTGCCTATACCTCCTCCTGGGCCAGAAAATCCAGACCCTGTCCCACCACCAATGCCACCACCTCCAGGTCCATTTGTACCAGGTCCATCTTATGACACAACTCCACCATTTATAACAGCAAGTCATGGTTCTGGAAGTTATGCAGATGGATTTACTTTAAGTTTTACATCTTCAGAAGCTGCGACAATTTTTTACTGTGTTGGCCTAAATGCTTGTTGTGATCCAATTGCAAGCGGACAAATTTATACAGCTCCATTTGCAATCGGTGTAAATGATGGCAACTACTGCCTGTCATATAAAGGAAAAGATACAAACTTAAATTATACGCAAGTGATTCAAATGCAATATATTATTGATGGAACTCTTCCAAGTGTGACATCTACATACTCTGCAACGTGGTTACAATCAACGCAGAAAGATCAGTCAATAACAATTCAGACTCCAAACTTTGGTGATTCTGGATTTTATTTTTATCAGTTTAATATGGGCACGGCGGTGCCATCCGCATCATGTGAAGAGCTTGCGGAATTATATCCATATGGTGATTATGGAATGCAGGCAGACAATAACAATATTTTACAAGACTTAGGACTTTTGTCTGGAATTAGCGAAATTGTAATTCCACTTCGCCCCGGAGTTAATTTAGATTATGGAGCAAACTATCTTGTATCGATGATGAGAAATACTAACTTTTTGGATTTTCATCTTTTATCTTGTCCAAGCCAGTTAGTGGTTTTAAGAGATTTTACCGTTGTTGATAGCAATGCGTCGGTGAATCGTATTCCTGCCTCAAACGTTCAGGCAGGATTTGTCCCATTTTCTGGTGGAATTTATCAAACCCAGCAACCTGGAATAAAAATAGAGTTTGGACTTTTATTTATTACGAAGTGAGGTACGTATGTGGAGTAAAAAATTATTTTTTCTACTTCTTGTTTTTTTGTCATCATCTATTAACGCTCAAAGTATCGGTGTCGCCGGTCGTATGGCCAATGACAATGGTTCTCCTGTTGTTGGTGCAACAGATTTAGAGTTTCAAGTTTTAGAAGATGATGTCGAGGTATGTGCTAAGGTGATTGAAGATGTGCAACCAAACTCAAATGGTCTTTTTAGTGTGGAGATTAATTATTTAGATACTTGTAGTGGAGGAAAGACTCTTGCCCAAATTATAGATGATGCAACACTTGCATCCCACTCTTTGAAGTTAAAAATTTTAAATGTTAATGATCCAGGAAATCCTCTTACATATTCAGAGCAAAATGTTTTATCAACGCCAATTGCGCTTTATGCTACAACGGTTAAAACAGGTGCGATCACAAATATAAAACTTCAAGGAATAAATGCAAATTGTCCTAATGGAAAAATTATTGCAACAAATGGTAGTGGCGGATTTACCTGCATTGACATTCCTTCTTTTGAAATAAGTAACGGAGAGTTAATAGTTGCAGATAATACTATTTCAACAAGTAAAATTATAGATGGAGCGGTAACCTCTGCAAAACTAAACAGTATGGGGGCCGTTGCTGGTCGAGTGCTGCAATTTGATGGAACTAATTGGGTGCCATCAGTTATTGTGACAAATGTTTCTGCAAATGCTCCTCTTTCGGTTGTAAATGGTACTTCGATGCCACAAATCTCTATTGCAAATGCAACAACGACAACAACAGGAGTTGTGCAAGTAGGAACAGATTTATCGGTCGATGGTTCAGGAATCATCTCTTTTACAAGGTCTTCTGTGCCATCATGTTTAACATTTGAAAAACTTTTTATGACCGTCGGTCCTACATTTTCTTGGCTGTGTGTATCTGAAGATGATCCGCAAGTTGCGATGAGCACAACAAGTTATGTTGGAAGATGGGATGGCGCCAAGTTTGTGGATGGAATTATTTTTGATGATGGAACAAGGGTTGGTATTTTGACTAATACTCCATCAAGTGCATTAGATGTAAATGGAACCGTAACTGCAACAAGTTATCTTGGCGATGGGACACAGCTTACAGGAGTTGTTGTAAAGGCCTCACCAAGTTTAGAAGGAACAACATCACTTAGTAACGCCAATGAGTTTAGGTTTTTTGAAGCAACTGTTAATGGAACAAACTATGTGGCCTTAAAGGCGCCAAATAGTTTAACCGTTAATAAAGTCTATGTCTTACCTGTTGTTGATGGGTCAGATGGCCAAGTTTTAAAAACAGATGGCGCAGGAAATCTAGCATGGGTAACTGCCGGGGTTTCTGGTGGTGCAGGAGGAACAATTGCTGACGGATCGATTGTTGATGCGGACATAAATGCATCGGCGGCGATTGCATGGACAAAGCTAAGTAAGACAGGTTCATCGCTTGCGGATCTTGCAACAAAGAGTGCAGCAGATTTAACAAGTGGAATTTTGCCTGATGCAA
>CAZCDT010000127.1:0-651 GCA_964497525.1 uncultured Bacteriovoracaceae bacterium | reverse complement strand
GGATGCCAAATTTGACTGGAGATGTAACAACAGTTGAAGGAGCAGTTGCAACAACAATTGCAACAGGAGCAGTTAATTCTGCAAAAATTTTAGATGGAGCAATTGTTGATGCAGATGTAAATGCATCGGCGGCGATTGCATGGACAAAGCTAAGTAAGACAGGTTCATCACTTGCGGATCTTGCAACAAAGAGTGCAGCAGATTTAACAAGTGGAATTTTACCTGATGCAAGGATGCCAAATTTGACTGGAGATGTAACAACAGTTGAAGGAGCAGTTGCAACAACGATTGCAGAAGGAGCGGTTAATTCTGCAAAAATTTTAGATGGAACAATTGTTGATGCCGACGTTAATGCGTCTGCGGCGATTGCAGCAACAAAAATAGGAACTGGTGTTGTAGATAATACAGAGTTTAGTTATCTTAATGGAGTTACTTCTGCCATTCAAACACAGTTTACAGGAGTTGTTGTAAAGGCCTCACCAAGTTTAGAAGGAACAACATCACTTAGTAACGCCAATGAGTTTAGGTTTTTTGAAGCAACTGTTAATGGAACAAACTATGTGGCCTTAAAGGCGCCAAATAGTTTAACCGTTAATAAAGTCTATGTCTTACCTGTTGTTGATGGGTCAGATGGCCAAGTTTTAAAAACAG
>CAZCDT010000126.1:0-3424 GCA_964497525.1 uncultured Bacteriovoracaceae bacterium | reverse complement strand
TAACAACACCACGAAATGGATTCAATAAATTTTTTCCAACAACATTATAATTTGTTTTATCGTATGCACTAAGATCAAGATCGTTTGTTAATACAAAAAATTTATCTAAATCACTCTCATCTAAACCGATATTATTCCACTCTTCTTCTGTAGATATCTCAAAAGCCGACGCGGCAGAAGAACCATCAATTCCTTCATTATTTGAATTAGCATATTTCTTTTTCAAAATAAGAGAACTTGTTGATTGTGCTTGCTCAAGAACACCATCAGGATCGCTTGCAACAACTTTGATATTAATCTTTTTTTGTGAAAAAGCGGCATCAAGACCATCCACATCTAGATGGTAATAAAAATTATTACGGATCATTGGAACAGCTGTGCCATCTGTTATTGGATTGCAATTAATGCCTGGAGGAATGCCGTCATTGCAATAATAAAGTAAAACAGTTGCATTAGAATTTATATCTCCATAAAAATTTATCAACACTTCAAAAGAGTCCTCATCCATTGTAGATGGAACTTCGATTTTTGATAAAGTAAACTTATCGTCATTCTCCATTTTTAAAACAGGAAAATCTTTTTCTCGTGATGTCCAAATTTGATTAAAATCCCAAGATGACATTGGAGCATTTGATACATTATAAAAATAGTTTGCCGCTGCACCACTACTAAAATTAACAACTGATGCAAATTGGTTGATACTATTAATTGGTAAGTAGTTAGTATTTGCAATTAAATTTTTAGAGCTATAGTAGTTTCCTGCAGCAGTAACAACCGATGGTGTAACGTTACCACAAATTGCTCCTAAATTATGACCTGCGGTTAAGACATCGGTAATCGAAAAATTATAGCTGGCAATGTTTCTTTTTAGCGATCCAAATAGACCGCCAGCAATATCGTTAGTCGCAACAACTTTTCCTTTTGCATAACTTCTTAAAACGTTACCGTCTTTATATCCGACCAAACCTCCTACACTAGAAAGACCAGTTACAGTAATATCTGCTCTTACATCCATCATCGTAGCATTTGGAAATTGATGGCCAATAATTCCACCAATATTTGAACCTGTTGCTAAAACTTCACCGGATACAGAAACTTCTTTAATCACGCCTGCATTCATTTGCCCGACTAAAATTGCAACATTGTTTTGACCTCTAACATTTGCATTTAAAATTTGTAGTTGTGTTATAAGCGCATTTGTTGAAACATATGGGAACAAAGCTATATTATCAAGATTTGAACCGTTGTAAGAAAAATTCATCAATCTTCGACCATTACCATAAAATTTCCCACTAAAAGGTGTTGTGACATTACCAATTAAATTTAAGTCAACCCCTTGTAAATCTATATCGCTCATCAACCTAAAAAACTTATTATAATCTGTCGTTGTTTCTCCCAATTTATTTAATTGCGCTGCTGTACATATTTTGTATGCTCCATCGTAACTTAGTCCATCAACTCCGACATCTCCACTATTGGCGTATGGCGTATTGGTTAATGTTGCGCCACTACAAAATGGTACTACAGTGATTAAACCCGTTGTATAATCAACAAGCGGCCCATGATCGTTGATAGAAATTGTCGCACTGCCAAGTTCAAATGCAGTCACCTCTTTACTTGTCGCAAAACCTGGTAATAAAAAAATGCGGTTACTACTTGTCGTCCAATCAACCAAGGCCGTTCCCATATATTCATAAGGTGGGCCATCAGTTCTTTTTATCGCATACAATGTTACCTGATCTCCGTAATTCATTGTCATCGTATCAACTTCACTACCAAAACCATTTAACTGATCTTCAATTGTTATTTTATACGCTGGTTTTCGAACCAAAAAATTACCAGAATAAGACTCAGAAAATGCAAGGCCAACTTTCGTTGCAACAACCCGTCCTTCTCCAAAGGCCTCGGCCAAGAAAGTACAACTCTCTCCTGTTGCCGGCAAACAACTTCCAATTCCACCATCAACGCTCCAAACAGCATCATTTGCATCTGAAATATAATCACCATTTTCATCAACAATTACGGCATGAACTTCTTGAGACTCACCAACATTAAACTCTCGAGCATCTACACTACTTAAACCACCTTGAGAAGAAACAACTAAAATTTTATGAGCAGGGCCAATTGCAACAGTTAAGTTCTCTGTTTCATCAACAAAGATACTAGAAAAAGTTGCGCGTACTTTTACACTGCCCCAAGCTTGGGCCTTAAAAGTTGTAGATGTTCCCGTCTGTTTAGATAATGTTCCAACTTGAGCTCCAACTAAACTCCATGTTGCATTAACATTACCAATAAAATCACCATTACTATCAAATCCGGCCGCATAAAAAGTTTGCTCATCATTTTTAATCATCGCTAGTCCAGCAAACTCAACTCCACTTCCAGTTATATTATCAAATATCTTAATGCTATTAACAGGGCCTTTTGCCACAGTAAAAGTTTGAGTGCTATCTCCAGTGATTCCTGCTCGACTAACAGAGATTGTTCCACTACCCAGAGTTGTTGCATTAAATGTTACGCTATGAGAATCTATTGCTGGAACTATAGGATCTAACTCTCCTATACCACCAGAAAGACTCCACGAGACTCCAGTCGATTCATTACTAACCCACTCACCGATGGAGTCCACCGCAACCACATATAAATTTCTAGAATTACCTTTCATCATATTTGCAGTTGTCACTTCTCCAGATATTCCAACTCCTGATGCATTAACAATTGCAAGTCTTGTGGCAACTCCATTTGTAACGCGAATATTTCCTGTGGAATCTCCATTCATTGATGAATTAGTAATACTAACCACACCAACGACATTTGTTGTTGGATTCGCCGTAAAAGTGACACTATCAACGGCAACTGTTCCAGCATCTGCTGGTAAAAATGTTCCTATCGAACTTGAAACACTCCAGCGCGAAGGAGCTGGCCCTAAAGCATTTCCATCAACGTCAAATGAAATGGAGTAAAACTCTTTTACCTCACCTCTTGCAAGTTTTAAAGAATCAACCTCAACACCTGCTGGATCTCCAAATGGTTTGTCATAAATTTTTACTCTTACCGCTCCACCAGTTAAAAGAGTTGGAAGCGCTCCTGGATTCTCATGCCAAATCGTATCAAAATCCCAACTGTTTAAAGGAGGATTTTCTTTAGAGTAAAAATAGCTGATATCTGCAATAGGAGTTGATCCTGTTAAGTTAAAGGCAGGTCCTGCTATATTTTCAAAAGTTGCTCCAGAATAGTGATACAATCCGGTCCCCGAATTTGTGGGAAACGGTGCGGGTACTGATGCTGAGTTCGCGTATAGATTGCTGGTGGCAAAAGAGTTATTGATATTTTGATAAAAACTTGGAGAAACATAAGCAGATACTAAATTACCACCAGTCGCAGTAATCGTTCCAGATGAATAACTTCGATAGATATAACAATA
>CAZCDT010000125.1:0-3431 GCA_964497525.1 uncultured Bacteriovoracaceae bacterium | reverse complement strand
CAGGTGTTTTTCGTGGCGGATATCACCCAGTAACAATAGTTCAAAAAGAGATTGAAGATATATTTTTATCTATGGGATTTGAAATTTTAGATGGGCCACATATCGAAGATGATTATCACAATTTTGAAGCTTTAAATATCCCCAAAGAACATCCCGCAAGAGATATGCAAGATACATTTTGGTTTGGAAATTTTAAAAATTTACTTCGTACACATACAAGTCCAATGCAAGTACGTGGTATGAAAAAAAGGGTGCCACCATTTAGATTTATTGCTCCTGGAAAGGTTTTTCGTTGTGAAGAGACCGATGCCTCACATGAGATGGTTTTTCATCAGCTAGAAGGTATGTTTGTTGGTGAAAATATCTCTGTTGCAAATTTGATATATTTTATGAAAGTTTTGTTATCTGAAATTTTTAAAAAAGAGGTTACGGTAAGACTAAGACCTGGCTTCTTTCCGTTTGTAGAACCAGGATTTGAGCTTGATATAAAGTGTCTTATATGTGGAGGCAAGGGATGCTCTGTTTGTAAGCACGTTGGCTGGGTGGAGCTTTTGCCTTGCGGAATGGTACATCCAAATGTTTTAACTGCCGGAGGAATAGATACTTCAAAATATAACGGTTTTGCTTTTGGATTAGGACTTGATCGTCTCGTAATGATGAGATACGGAATTGATGATGTTCGCCACATTCATTCAGGTGATCTTCGTTTTGTTTCTCAATTTAAAGCTTATTAAAAAAAAGTACAGGTGTAAAAATGAAAATTTCGATAGATTGGATTAATGATTTTGTAGATTTAAAAGATATTGATGCTAAAGAGTTAGCACAAAAATTTACTCTTAGCTGCGCAGAAGTTGAAGATGTTTTAGAAAGTAATGCTTTTTTAAAAAAAATTGTTGTTGCACAAATCAAAGCGATAAAAAAACATCCTAAAGCAGATACTTTGAACTTAGTGACTTTTGGATATGGTGAAGGAAAAGAAAAAGAAGTTGTTTGTGGTGCTCAAAATGTACGAGAAGGAATGAAGATCCCTTACGCCCCCCTTGGAACAAAACTGCCATCAGGGTTAGTTTTAGAGGCAAAAAAAATTCGAGATATTTTATCCGAAGGAATGCTTTGTTCTGAAGAAGAATTAGGACTTAAAGAATCATCTGATGGATTATTTGAGTTAGATAAGAATGCGCATTTAGGTCAAACGATGGAGGATTATTTAAAAATATCTTCTGATGTTATTTTAGATGTAGACAATAAATCTTTAACGAATCGTCCAGATCTATGGGGTCATTTGGGAATTGCAAGAGAATTTGCTGCTATATTTAAGCGAAATTTTAAAAAAAGTTTTAACCAAGAGTGGGAAACTTCATTAAAAGCTAAATGTACAGATGAAAAATCACCGATAGAGATTCTTGTTGAAGGTGAGAATGCATGCTTAATCTACTCTGGCCTCTCCATAGATAATGTTACAATACAAGAAAGTCCAAAATGGATGCAAGAGCGTTTAGTTGCTGTAGGTCTTAGACCGATTAATAATATTGTCGATATAAGTAACTATGTGATGTTAGAAATCGGTACGCCAATGCATATTTTTGATCGAGAACAAATAGTAGGTGATAAGATTATAATTCGCAATGCTAATACAGGAGAAAAACTTATAACTCTTGATGAACAAACAAGAGAGCTGCTACACAGCGATACAGTTATTTGTGATAGCAAAGGGCCATTGGTTCTTGCAGGAATTATGGGAGGAGTGTCTAGTGGTGTTAGTGAAAAAACTTCTAAAATCTTTTTAGAAGTTGCAAATTGGAAGGCACATGAGGTTCGTAAAACATCTACGAGATTGGGGCTAAGAACAGATTCATCTCTTCGATTTGAAAAAAGTCTAGATAGTTTACAAACGCATATTGCAATGCTTCGTGCACTAGAGCTTGTATTATTGCTTTGTCCACAAGCAAGAGTTGTTGGTAAAATTACAAGTGTTGGCCCACATATTGATTATGTATCATGTAGAAAAATACAAACTTCCAGTAAGCGAATATCTTCCATCTTAGGGAAAGAAATATCTTCAGAAGAAATTGAAAATATTCTCGCACGCCTTGGATTTAAAGTTGTAAAACAAGAATTAGAGATGATTATCGAAGTTCCATCATATCGGGCCACAAAAGATATAAGTGTTGAGGCCGATATTGTAGAAGAGATTGGTCGTATCATTGGATATGACAATATTACACCAGTTTCTCCACTAGAAAAAATTGCCCCAGTAAAATTAACAGAAAAGCAAAAACTCCATCGTCAAATTCGAGATTTTTTAGTTTTGCGAAGCGGTGCTTGTGAAATTATGACCTATCCAATGGTAGGGAAAGATCTTTTAGATAAGGCAGGATTTAACTCTCTTGAGACATTACAAATTTATAATCCGATCTCAAAAGAGCATGATAGGATGAGAAACTCTTTGCTTCCAAGTATTTTAAACGCTGTATATGAAAATCAAAAATACTATAGAGAATTTCGTCTTTTTGAATTAGCAAGAAGTTACCTTGTCGATAAGAGTGATTTTTCTAAAGAAAGATCTATTTTGGCGGTGGCATTTTATTCAAAAGATAATAGTGTTTTTTTAAATCTTTTAGATAGTGTTGATATGCTTTTAGGGCATACAAATTTGAATGGAGATTTCATTGATAAAAATCCAAAATTTTTAAACCCACTATTTCCAAAAGATTATCAAGGACTTCATCCACACGAGTATCAAGATATTCGCATAATGGGAAAAATATCGGGAGCTGTCTTTAGTATTCATCCTCTTCTTCTTGGGAAGTATAAATTAAGAGGTAATTTATCTGTGGCCTTGATAGATTTAACAGAGCATGAAGACAAGCAACTAAAAAATAAAGTGAAGTATTCACCAATTAGTAAATTTAATCCTGTAGAATTTGATTGTACTGTTGTTGCACCAAAGAATATTTATGTTGCTAACATCTTAAAAACATTAAAAAACATGAAAAAAGTCGAAGTTTTGGATTACAAAGTTGTTGATATTTTTTCACTGGATGCCGATAGGAGTGCGGTTACGATTAGAACACTCTTTCATGACAATGAAAAAGGCCTTACTCCAGAGACGATAAAATCTTTAGAGGATGAGGTAGTTTTTGTTTTAAAAAGTGCAGGATTTGATCTAAAATCGTAAAAAAATTACATACTTTTTTACAGACTAAAAAAAAAATGTAAAAAAAATAAAAAAATGCTTGACGATTGCGGACTGTAGTAGTAACATCCCGCTTTGTCCGGCATAAAAAATAGGGTCAAGCAATAAACTCTGAAAACATCAAAAACTTAGAAATGGGTAGGATGTTTCAGGTTTTTTGTCGCTTGTTTTTTTGGACTTTATAGTTTTTTAACAATTGAATAGTGGTAAATGATCTTTTGTCTGTAACAAGGCA
>CAZCDT010000124.1:0-3709 GCA_964497525.1 uncultured Bacteriovoracaceae bacterium | reverse complement strand
AAATGGCGCGGAGTGAGGGATTCGAACCCCCGACCAACTGGTTCGAAGCCAGCTACTCTATCCAGCTGAGCTAACCCCGCTTAGAAGAAATTCTTTATAATAAAAAATATATAACACAATCATTAGACTTTTGCCAAAAGCAAAAACAAAAAAATTAAGACTCTTGACCATATTTTGTATCTTCCCACTTTACATACGAAGAACATTTTGGGCAAATAAGTTGCTTCCCATGCTTTTTACTTTCTTTAAAACACATCACAGGATATGAACATTTTGGACAATCCTGCTTATAAGGCCTGCTCCAAACAGCATTATTACAATCTGGATAATTGGAACAACCATAAAAAAGCTTCCCGTAACGACTCTGTTTTTCAGTAAACTTTCCCTTGTTACACTCTGGACAAGTTATATCCAAAGTATATGGCCCAGTACTTTTACAATGCGGATAATCCTCGCAAGCAATAAACCGTCCGTACCGCCCACGTTTAACAATCATTCTTTTACCACACTCTTGGCATGGACCTTCAGCATAATCTTTCTCAATTATTTCGTAAGTTCCATCTAAATGTTTTTTAAAATCTTCAGTAGATGTACACTCTGGATAATTTGAACAAGTTAAAAACTGGCCATTTCTTCCCCATTTTATATGGTACTCACCTTTGTCACAGCGCCTGCACTTCATTCCTGTAGGAATAGAACTGCGCTTTAGGTTTTTCATCTCTTCTTGGGCCTTTTTTAAAGTAACCTCAAAAGGACGCCAAAAATCTTTTAAGACCTTCTTCCACTCGATCTCGCCATCTTCAATTTGATCCAAAAGATGTTCAATTTTTGCTGTAAATGCCACATCCATTACTTCTGGAAAACTTGCAACTAAAAGATTACTTACAACAGTTCCAAGCTCTGTTGGAACAAAACGATTTTCTATGCGATCAACATATCCTCTTTCTGTTATATTTGAAACAATTGAAGCGTAAGTGGAAGGTCTACCAATGCCTTCTTCTTCTAAGGCCTTTACTAAAGATGCCTCGTTATATCTTGGAGGCGCCTGAGTCCAATGCTCTTCTTTATCAAAAGGTGTTTTTACTTTTATTTTTTCGTTAACAAAAATTTCTGGAAGAGTTGTACCATAAGAACTTTCATTATCCTCTTCTTCTTCCTCTTTTGATTCCACTGATTTTTTATTTTTATAACTTTTATCGATTTTTGAATCTAAATAGACCTGACGAAAACCCAAAAATTTTACAACAGACCCATTTGATCTAAAAAAGTGTTTACTACACTCAAAACTAATTGTTGTCTGATCAACTACTGCTGGCGCCATCTGACTTGCAATAAACTTATTCCAAATTAGCTCATATAATTTAAACTCATCTGGTTCTAAATCTTTTTTTACAGAATCAGGATGCAATTCTAAACTCGTTGGCCTTATTGCCTCATGCGCGTCTTGAACTTTTCCAATCCCTTTCTTTTTATAAAAAACAGGTTGAGACGCCAAATAATCTTTCCCGTAAGCTTTACCGATATAATCTCGTAATGCGTCTAAGGCCTCTGGAGCAGTTCTCATCGAATCAGTACGCATATATGTAATAAGACCTTGGGGTCCACCATGTGTTGAGAGATCAACACCCTCATATAATTTCTGAGCAATCATCATTGTTTTTTTTGTAGAAAAACCAAGCTTATTTGCCGCCTCTTGCTGTAATTTAGAAGTAGTAAAAGGAGCTGTTGGAAACTGTCTTCTTTCTCTTTTTTTAACATCACAAACTAAAAGATCTTTTCCTTTAATATCTTTTAAAATTTTTAGGACAAAAGATTCATCCAATAGCTCTCTTTTTTGATCAATGCTCTCTCCATAATAAGAACATGGAAAAAGTACTTTATCTTTTTGTAATCCACCCTGAATTGAAAACCACTGGGTTGGTACAAAATCTTTTATCTCTTTTTCTCTTTCAACAATTATTCTAAGAGCAACCGATTGAACTCTTCCAGCAGAAATTCCTCTTTGCACTTTTTCCCATAAAATTGGAGAAATTTTATAACCAACTAATCTATCAAGAATTCTTCGTGTCTTTTGAGACTCATACATCGCTTCATTTAACTGCGATGGAGAATCAATTGCGGCTTTTATTGCGCTTTTTGTCACAGCGTTAAAAACAACTCGATGCACCCTCTTTTTCCCTATCTCTTCTGCTAAATGAAAAGCAATAGCTTCCCCTTCTCGATCCATATCGGGAGCAAGATAGATGGATTTTGCACCTTTTGCTAAATCTTTAATTCTTTGAAGCTTATCTTGTTTTCCTGTAACAGGAACAAGATCCATCTTAAAACCATTTTTTACATCTACTCCAAGCTTTGATTTTGGAAGATCCTTTATATGACCGTTACAAGCAACGACTTGGAATCCCCTACCTAAATATTTTTTTATAGTTTTTGCTTTTGAAGGTGATTCCACAATTACAAGATCGTATGCACTTGAGATTACGGCCTCTTTTGCCTTCACTGATTTACCGCTAGTTTTAGCACTTTTTTTTGAGGCAATCCGTTTTGCCATAGATTTACTCCTAAAGTCCGATCTCTTTTTACCTGCTGCTTAAAAAAACCTTTAAGATTTTTATTGAAACAAAAAGTACAAAGAATTACTTAGAACCAGTATTCAACAACTCATCAATTTCTTCAAGATCAAATTCAGTCAGACCGTAAGGATTTTCTTTAGAGTTTAAGTCTTCGTCAAGATATTTTAGCCCTATTTCTTTTTCTAGATCATTTATCGCTTCAAAAGAATCAAGTTTTTTACCACTATTTTGTTTTTCCACAACATTTAGATCTTGAGTTTCTAAATATTTATCCTCATTGATTTTTGCAGAATTAAGCTCTTTTTCGGCATCAGAAATCTCTTTTTCTAAACGCTCAAGCTCTTTTAAGTCTGCTTCATGAGTTTTTATAATAGATTTTTCTTGCTCTTGTCGATCAAGTTCCTCTAATTCATCCTCACTTAACTCTATTTGATCGGCCTTATTTAAAATATCTTTACTTAAATCATCAAGATTTAATTCGATATCTAATTCATCAAGTGCTTTAGACTCGAGCTTTTTTACATGATCTAGAGTTCCTGTACTATGCACTTTACTTGCAAGAGCTGCCTGCTCTTTGGTTTTTGTGATAGCAATATTCCCTACATAAATTTCATTAGAACTAGAAGTAACAAGTCCTGTTGCAAAATTATCGGATAAACTTATCACCGTAATTTCACCAATTTTATAAGCAGGATTTGTTGTTAATTTTTTATTTGTCTCTCTATCTATATTTGAATGAACTTCAAAAATATTACCAATCTCTACACCATCAGCTCTTCCACGGTCAAGGTATACAACATCCCCATAAGTGACAGGACTTATTTGCGTAGACTGCTCTCCCCAAAGCTTAACAATCGCAGCTTCAATGCTTCTATCATTAAATGTCTTTAAAATTTTATTTATTTTTGACTGATATACAGTAACACGATCCCCACGAGTAAAAAGATCTGACAGATCAGTTACTTCACAAAGCCAAAGATTATCTTTTGGAGCGATAACTTTTAACTGGGCCACGATAACATAAGCATACCCACTACGATCTGACACTTTATGAGCAACTCTTCCAAGTGGTCTATAAACAGAAAAATTATCACCTGGTCGAAGCTTTACTGATTTATCAAATTCAACAAAAACTT
>CAZCDT010000123.1:0-3720 GCA_964497525.1 uncultured Bacteriovoracaceae bacterium | reverse complement strand
GTAACAATTGAGTGTACAGAAGAGGGATTGGTTAAAATTTTAGGCGTTGATCCAGAGAAACTAGAGAATTGTAGAACTTTAGTTGATCTTCAAATCAACGGCCCTGCACTTGACTCAATATATGATGCAGAAGTTGTAACGATAAAAGAGTACGGTGCGTTTGTTGATATAGCTCCTGGAGTGTCAGGACTTGTACATGTTTCTGAACTAAGTAATGATCGCGTAAAAGATGTGTATGAATATCTATCAGAGGGAGATCGAGTACAAGTAAAGGTAATGGAAATTGATAGAACTGGAAGAATTAAACTTTCTGCTAAAGCGGTAAAACCATTAGAAAGAAAGCAGAAATAATTTTTGATAAATGAAAATAGAAGTTAAAATTCTAAAGCTAGAGCATTATGACAGTGCTCTAGCTTTACCATCTTACCAAACAGAGTTTGCAGCAGGTGCTGACATCTATGCAATGCTTACAAACTATTCTGATAAAAAACTTATTATAAAACCCTTTGAAAGAGTTTTAGTTCCTACTGGTCTTATCTTTGAAATTCCGCAAGGGTTTGAAGTTCAAATTAGGCCAAGATCTGGAATGAGTTTTAAAACTCCAATAATGATTGCAAATTCTCCAGGAACAATTGATTCTGATTATCGTGGAGAGATAAAAATTATTATGGTTAATTTATCTGATAAAGATTTCATAATTAATCATGGAGAAAGAGTTGCACAGATGGTTATTGCTCCTATTTATCAAGCAGAGTTTATTGAAACAGATTTTGTAAATGATACACAACGAGGGGCCAAAGGATTTGGGTCGACAGGAACAAATTAGCAGGGAGAAAAATTTATGGAAAAATTTGAAGTAGCTTATAAAAAAGTAAAGTCAGCAGAAGATGCATATAAAAAAGCGTCAAAAAAAATTAATGATAAATATTTAGCAGGCTTTGGAATTTCTGCTGAAACAAAATTTGATGAAAAAAAATTTAAGATTTCAGCAAAAGGAAGTGGTTTTTCTTTAGCTCTTAATTTTAAAGATGATAAAACATCTGTAGAGCTAGATCTTTCATTTTTACTAAAAGCACTCAAAGGGAAAATTACTACAACCCTTACAAAAGAATTAGAATCTTTATTATAAGAGAAGGTTTTTTATATGTATAACATCACTCTTTGGCCTTTAGGTACAGTTTTACAGACGGATGGTACAGTTTCATTGCTTAAATTACTGCAAGGGAGTGGTGTGTATATAAAATCATTATGCGGTGGAAATGCCGTTTGTGCTTGCTGTGTGATAAAGATTTTAAGTGGTGAACACAATCTTTCCCCAATGGATTATAAAGAATTAAAGCATCTTGGAAATACTTTTCATCTAACCAAAGAGAGACTTGCTTGCCAGACGTATCCCACAGGCGATATCACCATTGATGTTTCGATGCATATTAGAACCAAAGATCAAGAAGCACTAGATAAAAAGTCTGGAGCATTTTTTTCTCAAGTAAAGCAAAGTACAAAGCTAAAGAAAAAAACAGAAATTCCAGTCGATCAAGAGCAAGAGAAGGCAGTGGATAATAGTAAAGAACAGGTGAGAGAAGAGCCTAAATGGTTTAAGCACTGGGAAAAAAAAGATCAAGAAGTAGATAATAATATAAAGAGAGTCAAAAAACTTGGTGGAAATAAAAGGCCCAAGAGAAAGATATAATTCAAGCTACCAGCGACCCATGATGTTTTTTTGTTTTAATGGGGAATGATCTCTTTAAAATGGGTAAAAAATGGGTATAATGTGTAAGATATGCAATCATTTACTCAAACCTATTTAAATTCCTTTATGTTTCATCCAAGTACGACTTGGTATTTATCCCAGTGTACTGAAGCAAGAGGAATGCAGGAGATGTGGAAAAGAGTTCGTCCGCAAGTTCTCAAAAAGCTAAAAGAATCTGCTATTGTTCAAAGTACTGAGTCATCAAATAGAATTGAAGGTGTCGAAGTCGATAAAAAAAGGCTCATTCCTCTTGTACTCGGGACGGCGAGACCAAGAGATCGCTCGGAAGAAGAAATCGCTGGTTATCGTAAAGCTTTATCTTTTATCCATAAAAATTATAATAAATTATCGATCACTCCAGAGGTAATAAAAAAAATACATCTTATTGCTCAGGGGGGAATGATCTCTGATGCTGGAGAATGGAAAAAACGTGATAATGATATTATTGAAGTTTTGCCAAATGGGGAAAGATCAATTAGATTTATTCCCGTAAGTTCTGCACATACAAAAAAGTCCATAGAGCAACTCTGTCTTGGCTACAATCATGTCATTTTAAATTCAAATATTCCTGATCTTGCAGCGATTGCGTTTTTTATTCTTGATTTTTTGTGTATTCATCCATTTAGAGATGGAAATGGCCGTGTTTCTAGATTGCTGACAATTCTCCTTTTGTATCAAAATAATTTTGAAGTTGGTCGCTATGTGAGTCTAGAGAAGATTATCGAAAATTCTAAAGAAGATTATTACCGTGTGCTTTCTGAATCATCTAAAAATTGGCATAAAGGAAAACATGATACACTACCTTGGATTAATTATTTTTTGAGCATCTTAAAAGTAGCATATCAAGATTTAAAAGAACGAGTAGAGTTATCTAAAGATGGGGATTCGCAGAGTTCTCTTCTTTTGCAAACGATTAAGTCATTTCAAATTTCTTTCAGCCTGGCCGATATTCAAAATATTCATCCTAAAATTGGACGAGAGCTTATAAAAAAAGTTCTCTTTAAACTGAAAAACGAAGGTGAAATAAAACTTGAAGGGAAAGGTCGAGGGGCACGCTACAAAAACATTTAAAGGCTTGAAAAAAGATGCCCATTTCGTCGAATTTACGGCAAAAATGACGAAACTGGAGTGATTTTTATAATTTTTGAGCGTAAAAATAATATTCAATTTATTCTTATTTGCCCTAGTTTTACAAAATGGTGAAAAACTTTCATAAGCTCATGTAAAAAATCTTGGCAAGGGAATTTGGGAATTACGGATTGTTGCTCCTAGAGGAATCAGAGTTTTTTATTGTTATGTTAAACTGGACTATATTGCTTTCTTGTGCACGCTTTTTTCAAAAAAACACAGAAAACAACAATTCATGATTTAGAGTTGGCCCAGGAACGAAAGCGGACAATTGAGCTAATGGAGGAGTTATATGGAAAAGAAAAATAATCCGAGTATTGGATCATCTTTAAATAGTTGGATCGAAGAAGAATCAGTATCGAAAGATTTCAAAGCATTGCTTGAGGCCGAAAAAGTAGATTAGATTTGGCAGGAAAACTTAAAGAAATCGCTAAAAAGAAAAAAATGTCTGTTCGCAAATTAGCGGCACTCATGAATACCAGTAATTCTTAAATTCAAAGAATGTTTGATGATGCAGTATTTCGCTGTAGTATTGAAACCTTAATTCGGTTTTGTGTTGCTTTGGATATTTCATTTGAAAAACTAATTACAAAAAAGAGGATTTCGAAAGTAGCGTAAAATATATTCTTTTGTAATCGCTGACGAAGGGGCTCCAAGGATTTATTTATAAACCTCTTTCCTGTGGCCAATTTTCACAACTAATATGGTATTTTCTTTGGAATCAATTTGATAAATAATTCGCCAATCTTCAACCCTTAATCGCCTGCATCCCTTTAGACTATACTGCACTTTCTAGCCCCCTATATACTTTGGAGACTTTTTCTTCGGAAAAAGTGTTATAA
>CAZCDT010000122.1:0-3832 GCA_964497525.1 uncultured Bacteriovoracaceae bacterium | reverse complement strand
TAATATCTAAGTCCACTTATAGTAGGCATTCTCCCAGAAGATATGTGAGTTTGATACAAAAAACCCATTTCTGTTAGTGAAGCCATTACTTGTCTTATTGTTGCCGGCGACAAATGACCAGATAGTCTAGAAGAAACAATCTTTGACCCAACAGGATCGGCTGTTGAAAGATAATCGGATATAATAGCGGCCAAAACCTCTTTATATCTATCTGAAAGAATAAGCTTTTCCATGGTCGAAACATACCTACCTTTTAAGCATCAAGGTTGTCAATTGGTCTATAAACACTGGTCAATTTGTCAATTAACCAATTGTTTGATTAATCTACAAGTCAAAAAAGTTGATTTTTTATATGAATAGTATATCTACAACACAAAAGGGGGTAATATGTCGTTAAAAAAGATGTATCTAGTATTGTCAGTAGCGGTATTTTCGATCATGTTGTTTTCAGGTTATGCAATAAGCCAAGATGAAGTTATCGGTCCTATTAGTCTAAAGAACCGTTTCCCAGACATGGGAGAAGTAGGAAATTGCAAAGCCGCCTATGATGATTTCTTGAAAGTGGCTTCTCCAATAAAAGCTTGTCATGAACTTAGAGGCGCAATGGCCGAGGCTAAAATGCATCAGTCAGTAATAGACGCTCTTGAAGGTTTACAAGGTAATGATGCCAGCGTAAAAACAAAAAATGCCAAAACAAAACTTTCTGACGCAAATGCCAAGGTTAAAGATCTTAAAAGTCAGTGCCCAACTGGAAAAAAATTCATAAAACTTGTAAAAAAATTAGGTGAAAAATGTGATAACGTTTGTTCACAATGTGATAACAAATGGCCAGGAGAATTGGGACCACTTGGCGGAACTCCTTGCAACTAAAGATAGTCAAATCTTGAAATCAAAAAACCCACAATAAAAAAATTGTGGGTTTTTTATTTATATTGAAACTTGCAAAATGACCTTTTTAATGCTTTGATTACAAAGATTGGAGGGGTTGCAGATGAAACAATTGTTTATCTTTTCGGTATTTTTTTTAATTTCTATAATTTCTAGTAACAACGCTATGGCAATTTGTTACCCTGATATTGATTCGGAAAGGGAAATCATTTTTCAAGAAACAACAGCTGGACAAACAAGTTCTGAAAATCTGATAATCAAAAATGTAAGTGAATGTCTAAATACCAACGATGGAAAACTTATTATAGATCAGGTCAATATTGATAATACTGTTTTTGAAATAAAAGAAGATAACTGTTCAAACAAAGATTTAAAACAGGGAAATAGTTGTTTAATATCTCTTATTTTTAAACCTACAACTGAAGGTAAATTTGAAGGTATTTTATACGTACCTTCTAACGGATATCATGAAGATTTACCTGATAATCCTGGAACTTATTACACGAGTCCTCTTGAAATTAAAATTCAGGCAAGTGCAGTTAAAGCAAGCGAGACTAAACCAGACATTACGGATCCTGATTATTCAGTAAATAATTCCCCGTCTGAATTTGATCTTATATCACCAACTGATGATTCAACTGTCGAAAGTGAAGCAGTAAATTTTAGATGGCAAAAATCAATAGATCCAAATGGCGAGCCAATCGACTATTATTTGTTTTATTGTGAAAACGAAGAAATGGAAGAATGTGTAATAGAGAAAATTGGACACGACGATTTAGAATTAATAGGCGCAAAGAATATTAACTATTTATTCTTGGCCGGAACTTTAGTCCCCTTCTTTTTTGTTAAAAAGAAAAAAGGGCTACTGATTGTTATGATTCTTTTTTCAACTTTTTTTGTGTCTTGCGATGATGGAAAATCATTTTTGAATAATTTTATTCCTAACATTTCAGCCACAGACACAGAAATATCTTTTACGGCTTCTAATTTAAAATCAAATACTACATATTTTTGGAAAGTTATTGCAATCAACGAATCTGGTGACAAAACAGAGAGCACATCTTGGAGTTTTACGGTAAAATAAATAACTCGTTTAAAAAAAATTAAAAAATGGAGCTAAAAGCTCCCTTTTTCTTTGCGAAGAATAATGTTTCAATTTCATTTTATACTTGTATGATTTTACCCTGCGGCTATCGCCTTCGGGTACTAACACTTTCACCCATTTCTTTGAAATGGGTACCCGAAAGTGCGTCGGAACCCACGTGCGAAAATAACAGCCAAACAATTTTGTTTTATGTTCGTGGGATTTTCCTTTTCGTGCTTTTGCACTTCAAGGACTAGCGCTTTTACTCATGCGTCGCATGAGTGCTCAAAAGCGCGTCGGAACCCGCGTGACTTCTTCACCTACTTTTTCCGCAAAAAAAAGCCCCGCAAAAAGCGGGACTTTTCTTTTGCGGAGAGAGTGGGATTTGAACCCACGGTACCTTGTGAGTACACACGCTTTCCAAGCGTGCGCCTTAAACCACTCGGCCATCTCTCCCCCGCCACTACTACTTCGTCGGGGCCCCCTCAACCATTTCTGGCGGGGGAGCCCGCTGGCGATTTAGTAGCGGGCAGTATTAAACTTTTTAAAACTTTTCTACCATCACCCGTTTTAAAAAACTTTTCTCTCTTAATTGCAATCTCTTTCTTGTCAAATTTTTCACAGTAAATTAATTCGAATGGTCCACGCGATTTTGTCGATTTAGTACATCTAGAATTATGCTCAGCAAGCCTTCTTTGAATATCATTTGTTGCACCTATATAATATTTTTTATCTTTTTGGCTTTTTAATACATAAACATAATGCATAATGTTATTTTCCACCTATCAACGCCAAAAATTCTGATCTTGTTGCCGGATTTTTTCTAAACGCTCCGAGCATTGAAGATGTAACTATATCGTTTCCAGATTTTTCAACACCCCTCATTTCCATACAAAGATGTCTTGCTTCAACCACAACTGCAACACCTTTAGGTTTCATAACATCCATTAAGACATCTGCAATTTCATGGGTCATTCTTTCTTGAACCTGTAATCGTCTTGAATACACCTCAACAAGCCTAGCTATCTTTGAAATACCAACTATTTTTTTGTTTGGCAGATAGGCCACATGTACTTTACCAAAAAAAGGAAGAAGATGATGTTCACACATGCTATAAAAATCAAGATCTCTTACCAAAACCATATCCTCAAGTTCAGTTGTAAATAGTGACTCTGAAATTATTTTTTTGGGATTTTGTTTATAACCTGATGATAAAAGTTTCCAGAGTTCATCAACTCTGGCTGGTGTTTTTTCCAACCCTTCTCTTTTAGGATTTTCGCCTATTGTTTTAATCAATATCTCGATAGATTTTTTAATATCATTTGCCATAATTTTACCCAAAATTAAAAACTGTTACCAATTGAAAAGTTAAACATTACATCGTCGTCATCAGGTCTTTTATCGAGAGGTATACCCCACTCAAATCTTAAAGGACCCATTGGAGAATTCCATCTGAAACCAAATCCGTAATCTTTTCTAAAATTCCTGAAAGAATAATTTTCAGTTTCAGCATAAGTGTTTCCAGCGTCAAAGAACGAGACAACACTAATACCAACTTTTTCACTTAATATAAATTCAAGCTCACCTATCAAAAGTAACTCTTTGTTTCCACCGTATCTTATTAAGGTTTCTCCACCACTATCATAAACAGGAATTTTTAGAGCGGGACCTACTGAATTTGGATAATAACCTCTTAGGTCGTAGGCTCCTCCAAGATAATATCTATCATAAATTGGGATCGTTCTGTCATTTAAACTCTTCATATAGCCTATTCTTCCAAAAGCTTTAAATAACAGCAGTTTCCTCCATATAGGTTGATAGAAACTAGATTTATAATTCAATTTTATGTGATAATTTCCA
>CAZCDT010000121.1:0-4133 GCA_964497525.1 uncultured Bacteriovoracaceae bacterium | reverse complement strand
GCTTCATAATCTTTTTTAAGAGGCATTGTTATTGCAGGCATTCCAGGCAGAGCTAAAACTTGATTTGGAATATCTATATTTTTTTGCCATGTCGTATTTAAATTTATCTGAGGCAACATATATGATCTGGCCTCATTTTCTTGGTATGTTGTCCTTTCGATTTGATTATCTTTAATTTTTAATTCTTCACTCGTGTGAATTGCCATCTGGATGGCCTGATCAACATTAACCTCTATTCCACGTGCTATTGATGCTTGAGTATTAATTAAAAAAATCATTACTAACAAAATAAAAAAGTTCTTCTTCATAATTTCCCTTCTAATTTCTCTTCTTTTAATTGATTTAAAATTGTTTTTGAAAGTCGCTTTATGCTTATTAAAAGTTCCTTTTGCTCTAGCGTGCATTTACTTTTTATCTGTGCATTGTCGCAATTAAGCATCAACACAGAGTGCATCATACACGAAAAAATAATACGCACTCCCCATAGTAGAGATTCATTAGTTATATCAACGCCTAATTCTTTTGATAATTTTAAAAGTAAGGCATCTCCGCCAGGCATCATCGTCTGCGAAGTATTAATATTTGGGATTGTCGAAAATGGAAGTATATCTTCACCATCTGTCGACATCATCATCTTAAAAAAATCTCTAACACCGAAACGATACTCTATTAAAATTTTAAACATCTCTACTGAAACATCTACAAAATCCTTCTCATTACCACTAACTAATTCTTCGATTCTACTATTTAAGTAAATATAACCATCTTTTAAAATTTCTTCATATAATCTTATTTTCGAATTAAAATAATAATTTATCGATGCGACATTCACACCGGCCTTTTTTGCAATATCTCTTACCGAAACACCATTTAAACCCTTTTCAGCAAAAAGTTCTCTTGCTACTTCAGTAATTTTTTCTTTTGTTGGTAGATTCTTTACTCTTCTCATATTTATACAAGTGTTTTAAACGATTGTTAAAAAAAATGCAATAGGCAAATTTGAAAAAATTACCAAATAAGTCTTACCTTTTTACAGTACCAAAAATTGTAAATACCAAAAGGGGGGAAATTTTGGTAGTAAAGCCTAAGGCTTTTCTTGTTTGGAGATAAAATTATATGAAACAGCTCTTAGTTCTTGCTTTGACCTTTATTAGCTTTCAAATCTTTGCTCAAACAACTGGACCAAATATTAGCGACATACAAAAATGGTATGATGTTCAAAGCAAGAAAGCAGATCGCAGTATGGCCAATAAGATCAATCAAAAGGCACTTGAGCTTTTAAGTCTAAAAGAGGTATCGGATGCGCTAGATAAAAAAAATTTCTATCCTATTATATGTGATGGAATTTCAATTTCTCTGGTTTTTCTAAACTCAGAATCATCTACTTGCTCTGCTTTATTTTACAATCACGCAGATGATAAATTAGAGACTTTTACTTTTAAAATGCAACTATCTGGTAAAGGTCACACTCTAACAGTTATTGGTGGTGGATCTACAAAAACAATAGGTGCTATTATCACAGATGATAATATATATAATATTTTTGGTGGATATTCTCTTGATTCTTATATATCAGCAGGTACTCAAACTGAATTTAACTTTAGAGATGTTGATAATTATAAAGTGAATGACTCTGTCATTGTAAATAATAATAACGTTGAAAAACTAATTACGACAAAAATTCAAAGCAAGGCAAACGTTGGTATTTTTGTTGGTAATATTATTTTATCTCCATACTCAAAACGCTAAAAATATTTTGTTTTTTTACAAAATTCATTCCAATGCGAAAATTGTGTAAACAGATAAATCTCTTTTTGATCCAATTCATGCTTTATTTTTTCTCTGATTATAACAAATCGTTCTCTCTCTAAATTTTTATCAACAATAATTGGTTCTGCGTAAGCAACTAAGATTTTTGTAAATGGAATAGGGATTCTAAATCTATCCCAGCTTTTAAGAGAAATATATCTTTGTGGAAGAGCTATTATTGGCAAAATCGCTACTTGTATATCTCTTGCTAGCTCAACAATGCCGTTTTTTGATTCTTTAGCTGGCCCCTTTGGGCCATCAACAGAAATTGCTCCAGAAATTCCTTCTTGTAAATACTTGGCCATATTTGTTTTGGCCTCAAATCCTCCTCGATGAGAACTTCCACGAACTGCAATATTACCTAAAAGTTCCGCTGCTCGAGCAACAAGCTCTCCATCTTTTGAACGACTAATAATCATTGCATGCCGTCCGATATCTTTATGGGCCATTAATGTTGCTAAAATATTTTGATGCCAAAGTGCCGCGAGATAATTTCCTTTAGAAGAAAAATCCTTGGCCTTTTTGACATTTTCTAAATCAACATACCTGTATCGATATGTAAGATTAAGTATCCTAACAAAATAATAAATTAATAAACTTAAAAGATGAGTCATTTTTTCCTAGCTTAATATTTTATTTATAAAAGATAGAGGATACAATGTAGATTATGAAAACAAAATCAAAAAAAAAATATCCTAAACCTTTTAAAGATGCTCCTAAAAAAATTCTTAAAAACATAAAGGCCGTTTTCTTTGATATCGATGATACAATAACAGATAATGGTAAACTGAAGGCCAGAAGTTACAACTATCTTTGGAAGCTAAAACAGGCAAATATAAAATTAATTCCAGTAACAGGAAGGCCTGCCGCGTGGTGTGATCATATTATTCGCTTTTGGCCTGTTGACGCTATTATCGGTGAAAACGGTGCATTCTCTTTTTTTATGAAAGAAAATAAACGTTCTAGTTTTAATACACTACCGATAAATTTTAAAAAAAATAAAGAGAGACTTGAAAAATTGCAAAATAAACTTTTACAAAAATTTCCAGATATAAAATTCTCTTCAGATCAAAACTATAGAGAGTATGATCTAGCAATAGATGTGTGTGAAGATGTCGCTCCATTAAAGAGAGAGAGAGTTCTAAGTATCATCAATTTTTTAAAAAAACAAAAAGCACAGGTAAAGCTTTCAAGCATTCATATAAATACCTGGTACGGCAACTATGACAAGGCACTTGGTATAAAAAAATGGTTTTTAAATGATTGCCCTGGAGTATTTAAAAATCTCTCATTAGATGAAGTTATTTTTATAGGAGATTCTCCAAATGACTCTCCCATGTTTAAATTTTTTAAATACAGTGTTGGTGTTGCAAACCTTGATGAATTTTTAGAAGACCTTGATAATATGCCAACTTGGATTACAAAAAACAGATCTGGAAATGGATTTTGTGAATTTGCTAAACGCATCCTAAGCCATTAATTTCTTTACAAATCACAATATTATCTGATCTTTTTGCTATGTTTTTTTAAAGAAAAAGCCGAAAGGGTTTTATAATATTAAAGTTAGGGGGCATTTTATGCCAAAAATTATTGGTCTTTTACAAATAATAGTTTTGTTTTGCGTATGCTCGCTATGTTGGGCAGCAGATGAACAGAAAGCAAAAGATAATGATTGCCAAGAAGGATGCCCAACGTCAGAAGTCAAGGGAGCTCCAGGTGGTGATGTAGAAGAAAAAACAAAAGATGCAAGTAATGCAGCAAAAAAAGTAGCAATGGATACAGCAAAAGAGGCCGCAAAAAAATCAGAAAACAAAGAAAAAGAAGAAAAAGAAGAAAAAGAAGAAAAAGCAAAAGAAGAAGAGCCTTTAGAAACAGAGACTAAGGCCGCGATAAAAAGAACTGATGAAGCATTTGGTGAAATTGCAAATACTAACGAAGAAGATGATGAAGATATCTCAACCGAAGATGACGTAATTGAAGAAAAAGACAAAAACGATAATGAAAAAGAAAAAAAGAAAGAAACAAACAATTTTCAACAAATGCAAATGCCTCAAATGCCAATGATGCCTCAAGGGCCATCTGATTTTACAATCATTCAAGGATTTAATTAATCGCAAAAGGCTGTTGGAACATTTGTATTAATATTATAAGTTTGAACCGTCTGACAATCCTGTATTGAAGAGTAGACATTTAAATCAACACACTCTTTCTTTTTATTGTTTGCTTTCGCCCACTCTTTTAAGGCCTGACACTGTGTATATGGCGCTCGATCAACACATGCCCAGTGCTTACCGACACAGTTATAAATGAGTCCTCTTCCAACC
>CAZCDT010000120.1:0-4249 GCA_964497525.1 uncultured Bacteriovoracaceae bacterium | reverse complement strand
AGACTTAGTAATTTTATTGTAGTCTATTACTTAATTGAAGCAATAAACATGACAATAAAACAATGCTTGCCCATAACTGATCAATTATGGGAATTGCTTAGCAATTTTTTTATGTTTTTACTAGCAACATTATTATTAGTTTCAATCAGACCTGTTTTAAAAAGAACATTTAAAAGTTTTATCTTTATTGAAATATTTGTAGCTGGCTTATTTTTTTGTAGTTTTTTACAAGGAAATGCCGCTGAAATGTTATTACTTAAAACAGCTTTTAGATCTTTGGCAGTTTCTATTCCTATTGCATTCTATGTAATTGCTGTTAGAGATAAACAAATACTTTATAATACCTTGTTAAAAGGCTCATATTATTTAATTATTATATTAGGTTTTGTCTTTTTTGAAAACTTTGGAAGAGATAACTATTATAGTATGAGTACATCGTATGCAATATTGTTACCTTGTCTTTTTCAATTAAACGAGTTTTTAAACAAAAAAAAAGTTATTAATTTGATATTTTTTACTTTTTCTGGTTTAGTAATAATACTCATGGGTGCTAGAGGACCCTTATTAGGCTTGATTATGTATTTTATTTTAAGATTCTTTTTAACTAAATTTACACTAAACAAAACTATAGCTAGTCTTGTGGGCTTTATATTAATAATATTATTTGTTTTAAATATAAATGTGGTTCAAGCTCAAGTAATGCAGTTTATACAAACATATGACATACATAGTCGAACTTTAAAAGGCTTTGCAAGCAATACTATAACACAAACCTCTGGTAGAAACACATTATGGGCTTATTATTTTGAACTTATAGGCGAAAAGCCCTTATTCGGTTGGGGTTTATATGGTGGATGGATAAGCGAGGGTAGCGGCCCCCATAACATGCTTGTCGGTTATTTGCTAGCTTTTGGCTATATATTCGGTGGTATTATATGCTTTTTATCTATATGTCTCATATTTAGAGTGTTTTTTGTAGAAAACGAGATATTAAAACAACTAATACTGCTGTTTTGTGCACGCAATATTAGTTTATATGTTTCAGCAGGTGAATTTTTAACAAATGTAAATTGGCTAATTTTTGTGGCACTCTGTATTATTTCTTTTAAGATAAAAACATCAAATCCTAACCAAACAATTCGTGTGCCGCCTAGCTAATGTTGTTACATAAACACTATTTATTATTTCTATTACCAGATATGAACGATCTATACCTCCGCTTAGTCGTGCAATTGTATTGTTATCTAGCATTTTTTCTCTTACATAATGACTTTTGATTTCAACGAACTGTTTTATTTTAAACGGCTAGCTAGGTGGGCAGTGGGCAGTGGTTACTTTGCCGCTTTGCGCTGCTAAAACTTGTTTCTGTGAAGTATGTATTTGATGTAGCTGCCAACAAAAAACAGTATTGAATTGCTTGTAAAGAACTTGCTTATATAATCTGAGCCGGGGTTGATTGGAAAGTCTAGTAGTTCAGGCCAATTTGTTTTGATTATGCCCATGTGAAGCTGATAATCCATTCTCTCTTTTCTTGGAACTCTCAGCCACATTTCTAACAGCTCTCGGCAATTAAAGAGATTAAGAGATTTTACTAATTGACTGGAATTTAATTGGCTAATTGTAGCCCATTTTCCGCATCGGTGCTCCCAAAAAAACAAATCAAACTTAGATATAGCGCTAGAATCAGAGAAGGGCTTTATATCTTTAATCCATCTTTTTACTTCGCGTTTATTTTCTTGTGAATAATTGTGTGTTTTCGTTACCAGATATGAAGGTCGGGCAAGAGCTTCTGGCAAATTCTTGCCAATATCACTCTTGGCCATTTCCATTATGGCACCACTTAAATAAAATCTGTCTGCTAAATCGCTTTGACGGAGTGTGTAGGCGTTTGCAGCTTGCAAATCATTTCTACTGCCGCCAAATTTATTTTTATATAATTCTAAAATTTCATTGGGCAGCTCAAGAGTTTTAAATACATGGTAATTTAGGTTTAATTTTTCGCTAATACTCTTAGGAACAAACAAGTCGGGGGTAGATTCTTTGAAGTGCTTATGCGCAAATGTATAGAGTGGAATATCATCAACAAATTCTCGGCAGACAGCAAGAACGGTTCGGCTATCAATGCCAGATGTAAGTGGAATGGACAATTTGTATTTACGATGGCAAGCTGCAGCAATATTTTTAAGTAGCCTACAGGATTTGTTAACGGCCTCTTCAACTGAAATACATTCTTGCCTGTATAAGGGATAATATCTTTTTGGCACTCTCTGTTTGCAGTCTAAATAGTTGTTTGGGATGACACATTTAATTTCGTCATACATAGTTAAATCATACGGCAGAGGGTGAGTTTGTGCTGCTGCCGATTTAATTTTCTTCGATCGTGGCGATTCTTTTAAATTTAGAAGATCAGCTATTATCACAGGATTTGATGACACATAAAGGCCACTGCCACTGATTTTATATGCAGCCTGTATCATCGCAGTTGCGTCTGGAATAACGAACAGGCCTTCTTCTGAAGAAGAAATTATAATAAAAAAGCCCGCAATGCTTTTGCTTTTTTCTAATAACTTTTCGAGATTGGCTGTTTGTAACAAAGCCGATGCGATGTCATCCTTTGTTAAATTAGTGTCATGAGAATCGACAAAGTTACCAAAGATAATAATTTTTTTGTTATCTTTTTGAGCAATAGCAATTTCCTCTGCGTTTCCGTATTGAAAATTGTAGTTTTCTATTTGAACAGAATTTGGAAATTGGGAGACCCTTTCTTTACATAAGATATAAGAGTTGTGTGCTAATTTATCAAACATGGTTATCTCTCTCTTTCATTGATAGTGGCTTTCGTTTTTTTCAGGTTTGGTTTTATGTGCGGGGAGTTTATAAAGTTCATTTGGGGCAGTTTGCTGGGAAGTTGCACAGCAAATCTTCATACAGTTGCAACAACGTCTTTTCTTCATTTTGCCAGTTATATTTTTCGTAGACGGCTTTTTGGCCGTTTTTACCCATTTCTTTGGCCTTATCTTGATTTTCATATAACCAGTCTATTGCCCTGGCAATTTCTTCTGGGTTAAGTGGGTCAACGCAAATTCCGCAATTGTTACCTTCAATTATTTCTTTCCAAAGGGGGAAGTTTGAGGCTATAACAGGTAAACCCGCTGACATGTATTCGAACATTTTTATCGGTAATGAATCTACATAATTTATAATAGGTCGCAGGACTACTAGGCCTGCTAACGACTCTGTCATTAAATGTTTTACGTCATTTCTGTTAATAAAACCAAGCTCTACTATTTTATTCCAGCCAGGCAAGCTTTTTAGCTTGTTTTTGTCTACGGTTTCACCAAAATTGCCACCTAAATGCAGGCTTAAATCATTTTTTAGCAACGCCATAGCTTGAATCATTTCATAAAGCCCTCGACCGGGTCCGATTCCACCTACGTAACAAACTTTGCTTTTTATTGCTTCAGGCAACACGGCATCGGTATTTGCCTCTAATTCACCTAGTATGGGGTAATTATTGACATTTACGCTGTTTTTATTGAGTTGTAAAAACTTATTGGTTATAAAAGGTGTGGCACCAACAACAGCAGACAATCTTTTGCAAACGTAGTTTTCAAAACAAGCAAATGTTTTAGCAACAAGTTTTAATAATGGTTTATTTAAATACGGCTTAGAAAGAAACTGCTTAGGGTAGTCTTCATGAGAATCAAAAACAACTTTTTTACCTTTGTTTTTTAATTTTAGCCCATAAGGCAAAAGCTCTGGGTCATGAAGATGATAAATATCTGCATCTAAAGCTAAAGCCTTAAGATACGTTTTTTTCGCACTGTATAGCATTCTGGCAAAACGCCCCTTAGCCTTACCAACATCTACAATTTTAACGCCGTTATCAACTTCGTCCCCTTTGCCGTCAGCAACCACTAAATAAACATTATATTCCTGTTTAGCAAGACTGGGACACATTTTTTTACCGATACGTGTATCGTGTCTGGGGTGTGCTGAAGTTATATGCACTACTTTCTTATTCAACTTTTCACCTCTAATTTTAAAGAATCCTTGGTTAAATAAATACTACCACAGCTAGTACAGCTGTATTCTTTGTTTTGCTCTAATTTTTCGCCCGTAACAAGCTTTACTCCGCATTGGCAGACCCAACCTTTTATTTTGGCGGGGTTTCCCGTTACGAGGGCGTAATCGGGGATGTCTTTGGTAACTACCGCGCCTGCGCCTACAAAAGCATATTTGCCGATGG
>CAZCDT010000119.1:0-4271 GCA_964497525.1 uncultured Bacteriovoracaceae bacterium | reverse complement strand
GCTCTACATCATCAATATTCCATCCTGAATACGCATAAGCATCTGGATGAATTTCAAAATATCTATTTAATTGTGGTAAGAAAAAATCTGGCGTTGTTTTTGTTTCTTTATCATATTTCTCATACTCAAACTTAACACCGCAAGCAAAAAATATTTTTGCTGCGTCTACTTCCCAACTACTTCTATAATTAATACCATTAAATTTATATTTTTTCCATCCTTTTTCTTTATACCTTCCTATTTTGTGCCCATATTTTCTTTCACAACTGTTACACCTCAGTCTCCCTTTTGTTATTGGTTTTTTACAATCAAGACAAAAAGGTATTCTTGGGTTACAAACAGAACATTTTTTTGCAATACCATTAGTACTTTTAAAAGTTTTTCCGCAAATAATACATGTTGCATCTTTGTATTGTCTATTTTTTATAACACAAAGTTTACACATTCTTATACTGCCAGATATTCCAGATTTTTCTTTTCCACAAATATAACAGTGTGTTTTACAATAGTTGCAGTATATTTGTGGCCCAGCGATAGGAGTAAATATTTTCCCACAAAATAAACATTTTTTATCTTTAAATTCCATAGTTTTTTCTAAAACACTTATCCCCATTTTTTTCCAAATTTTAAAGTTAGGCGGATTTCAGTTAAATTAGCTAAGTTTATCTATCGTTTTACCGTCTTGGTTCATTACATATATATCCACATCTTTTCCGAAAACAATCACATCATTCCACTTGTCTGTAAATAAGCGGAAAATGGTTACGGTATTCTCTCCATCAACACAAGCAATGCCATATTGATCAGGTGTCTTCCCGTCTTCATCACAAAGCCTTACCCGCATTATGTCATAACAACCTTCATGCGTGACACCTTCTATTCTCTTAACTTCATATTGAGAACACTCATAACCATGAACCTTATTATTAATGTGGTCAATAAATTTAATAATCATTGTATCTGTCTCTCTTTCTAAATCCGCCTAACTTTTTTATTACTTCTTTACTTTCTTGGTTTTTGGAATTTCTTTCTTTTCCAGCTCTTTCATTTTAAACAAACCACAAATCATAGGAATAATAATATAACGAATCAAAGCACGAATAGCTTTCTTCTTAACCAAATCCAGTGGCGCACCCCAAGCCCCAAAGATTTTAGAAAAATTAATAATATCACAAAGCTTGTCTACAATCTTGAATTTTTCATCAAGAGTAAGCCAAAGAGAATAAATAAACCCTTCTGAATCAAAATCTCCTTTTTCTAAGACCTTTGCATGGTATAACACTTCTTTGGTAGTAGCTGCTTTAATAGTCAAAGAGACAATAACATAACCGACATCGCTTAAACTGAGATTGTCTTTATTGTTCAAAAATTCAATCTCTTCTTCCAATAAAGGCTCTAATTCTTTCATTTTAATTCTCCTTATTTTACTTCTTCAAATTCAATATCACTGACTTCTTTTGGAAAATTGATTGATCCTATTTGACCTACTATCTTTGCATAAGTGTCTTGGCTTACGTTATTAATAATAATTCCAAGTATGGCTCTTATGATAAAAGAAACAGTGGATGAAAGGACTCTATTCTGTTCTTTTTTGATTTGAGTATCTATTAATTTTCTGTATTGTTCCAAGATACTCAAAAACCTGTCAATGTCTTTTTTAGCCCAATTAAACTGATTAGTAGTAATATAATGGTTTAAAAAAGCATCCAAAATTCTGACAAGTCTTTCTACATCAAAAAAGTCTTCGTTTGCTTTTGAACTATCACTTAAAAAATCATATAATTCTGATTCTTTATCAATAGTCTTCAAGAGCCTTTCCATGTATTCATCTTGTCCTGTTCCTCCATCATGTGAAGAACACCTACCAACTCCAACATGAACCGTTCCTTCCCCTGAATCTCTAAGACAAGGCCAGTTGGTTTCTTTGTCTACATGCCCACAAATTCTTTTTAGCCTGTTTTTATTTTCATCCAAAAGATATACTTCTTTGATTGAAATTTCTTCTACAGGCGGAGGAATAGTAGCTAATTTCTTTTCTTTGCTAATATCTCTCTCAATTTGGTATATATCTACAGACATTCGTATCCTTTTACAAAATCTATGTTGTTATTAAAATAATCAAGAAAATCAGGCAAAATTCTTCTAAGCAATTCCAATACACGAATATCATCAGCCCATACTTTATAAATACTTAGTTTGGCTGTCATATTCGCCCTGTTGTGATAATAGATATAAATATTATTTGGTGTTATTTCATACTCCCAATTATTTCTTTTTATCGAGCTATTAGCCAACAATCTTTCTGTTTCCCAAGCATCAGCAAATTTCTCGGTAAAAATCTTAAATCTTTCTTCAGGAGCTGTTTTTGATTCTTTGGTTAGTTTATCCATCTTGTTACTCCGTTTTCTTTAACTAAATTTATTACTGTATCATTCTCTATCGGTACATGACTGATTAAAAATTTTATTCCAGAAAAACTTTTAAGTACATCCATAACAGTTTCCATTCCGGTTTGATCCAATGCACCAAAATATTCATCTGCTATTAATATTTCCAAAGAAGAAGAATAGATTTGTTTAAGAGCTAAAGCAATAGCAAAAGCTATCCTTGCCCCCTCTCCGCCTGAAACAGTATCAATAGTGTATCTTCCATCCCTTAATAACTCTATCCCTCTGTCTTTTATTTTTAAAGAAATAAAACTGTCAATTCCAAACTTTTCTTTTAATAACAAGTTAGTAATTGACTCTAAATTTAATACATTTTTACTAAGAATAAAAGCCTTAATTTCATGGTACAGCCCTGTTTTTATTCCCCAACCAGCCCAAAGATTACAAAGCCGTATTTTTTCTTCAAGTTCTTTTATCTTATCTCTTGTTGCATTAAATTTAATTTCCGCTTCTTTTAGTATATCAATTTTAGCTGAAGTGGAACCTATTTGCTTATTAACATTGCTCAGTTCAGTCTCTTTTGCTCTGATATTTTCTGTGTAATCTACAACTTGAGAAGAAAGAAGTTTTTTTAATTCATTTCCTCTTGTTAGCTTATTATTTATGTCAGGCAAAACTCTTTCTGCTGTTCTTTCAAGCTGTTCAAAAATCTTTATCTGTTTTTCAATAGAATCCGTACTTGTAAGACTGATAGAAGAAAGTTCTCTGCTTTTTTCTTCTACTTGCTGTTTAGCTTCATTGATAACTTGAACCGATACTTCAGACAAACCAGAAGACAACTTAACCAGTGCTGCTCCACATTTTGGACAATACAAAGGCGATACAATCTGATTCTGTAACGAAGCAATTTCAGATACCAGTTCTTTTTTCTTAACAGACTTGTTTTCATTTTCCTCTCTTGTTTTATTTAGCTCTTTCTCTAATTCATCTATATTCAATTTCTCTAAAGATTCTTTTGCAGTCTCTATCTCTTCTTTTTCTTTCTTATACCGAGTTATATCAGATATTATACCTTGCAGTTCTGCTTTATATTGATACTGCTGTTTAAATGCCGACTGTTTATCTCTTAGTTCACTTAGTTCTTTCTGCAACGGCTCAACTTGACTCTCCAATACAGATACACTATCTTGCAGTTCTTTTAGTTCATTTTTATTAAATTTTATATCATCCAGTTCTTCTAACTCAGCTTGCCATACAATTCTTTTTTCTCTGGTTAGTTTAATAGCACTATCATATCTGTCAAGAGAGAACCACTCAGAGAAAATTTTCAGTCTCTCAGCAGGTGTAGCAGTAAGCAAAGTACCTGTATTGTTGTTTAGATATATACCATTCTTTATCAAGGTACTGTTCTTTTTAGCCAGCCCTATATCAGATAGAAACAGTTCTTGGCTGTCTGCATTTGATTCCGCTTTATCTTTACCATTGACTCTATAAAAGAAAGATTGAATTTTACCTCTTAGTCTTCGTTCTATTTCAACTCCATTATCAAATCTTAAAATACAAATTGTTTCTCTTTCTCCATATCTTGTTATCTCTTCTGTGACTCCTCTTACAAGCTGAGAACCAAACAAAGCCCATATAATAGATTCTACAAAACAAGTCTTTCCTGATCTATTTGAGTTTGTTCCTATTTCATCTTTATTTTCTCCAGAAACAAGAACAGTTTTATTCGCAAGCGGAGAAAAGTCAATCTCAATATCTTTTATAGATTTAAAGTTCTTAATATGAGCATAAGTCAGTTGCATTTTATAGCTCCATATAGGAAAAAATATGACATATTACATCAACTGTCCAGCCATTACCAATCATTTTGTATCTTTGGCT
>CAZCDT010000118.1:0-4494 GCA_964497525.1 uncultured Bacteriovoracaceae bacterium | reverse complement strand
GTTTGTGCTATATTGATTGCATTAGGAGTTAAAGGGATGGGCAAAATATTTAAACAAGTTGGAAAGGTGGAATACTGGATTAGCACAATTATGGGGATATTGATGATTGTCATCGGAGTCTATTTTGTTTTGGTATATATATTTAAAATATTTTAATGAGAAAAAATAATGAGGAATGGAAAATGAGTGCGGCAAAACAAAAAGAAGTTGGAATCGGTTTTTTTGAAAAATATTTAACTCTTTGGGTTGTCTTATGCATGATCGTTGGAGTTTTAATTGGAAGATACTTACCTGAGATTCCTTCTTTCCTTGGTCAATTCGAATATGCCAAAGTTTCTCTGCCTATTGCAATTCTTATCTGGCTTATGATTTATCCAATGATGATGAAAGTCGATTTTCAAAGTATTAAAAATGTCGGAAAAAATCCGAAAGGCCTATATATTACTTGGATAACTAATTGGCTCATTAAGCCGTTTACTATGTATGGCATAGCTGTTTTGTTTTTTTATGTTATATTTGCAAATTTTATAACACCAGATTTGGCCAAAGAATATTTGGCCGGTGCGGTTTTGTTGGGCGCGGCACCTTGTACGGCGATGGTCTTTGTTTGGAGTCATCTTACCAAAGGAAATCCGGCCTATACAGTAGTGCAGGTTGCAACGAACGATTTGATAATTTTGGTTGCGTTTACTCCAAATGTAGCATTTTTGCTTGGAGTAAGCGGCATTGCTGTTCCTTGGGATACTTTGCTTTTATCGGTATTTCTCTTCGTCGTAATACCATTGGGGTTTGGGGCATTCACAAGAATCTCTGTTATTAAAAAGAAAGGCGAAGATTATTTTAACAAGAAGTTTCTTCCTAAATTTAACAATATCACGATTGTTGGATTACTTTTAACACTGGTTATTATTTTTTCCTTTCAAGGCGATATAATTTTAAACAACCCCCTGCATATTTTATTGATTGCAATTCCATTGACAATTCAAACGATCATTATATTTTTTGTTGCCTACTATGCGAGTAAAACTTTAAAGCTATCTCATGATATCGCTGCACCGGCCGGAATGATTGGAGCTTCTAATTTTTTTGAGCTTGCCGTTGCAGTGGCCATTTCTCTTTTTGGAACAAGCTCTCCTGCCGCGCTGGTAACTATTGTCGGAGTTTTGGTTGAGGTTCCTGTCATGCTTATGTTGGTGAAAGTTGCGAATAACACTAAACATTGGTTTCCTGCAAATAATACCAAACCCACTAAATAAGGATGGATATAAAAATGAACTGGAAAAAAGAAGCTCTTGAAATAAAAAAAATGAATCCAAAACATATCTTGTTTTTGTGTGTTGCCAACTCCGCACGAAGTCAAATGGCAGAAGGAATTGCAAGATCACTTGCACCCTCTAGCACTAAAATATCATCGGCTGGCTCTACGCCATCAAAAGTTAATCCTCTAGCGATTGAAGTGTTGTCAGAAATTGATATTGATATAAGAAGTCATGTTTCCAAAGGCACTGAAGTGATTGACTCTCAAAGTGTTGAGGTTGTTATTACGTTATGCGCAGAAGAAGTTTGTCCAATTTTTTTAAGCAAAGCGAAAAAATATCACTGGGGCATGCCAGACCCTCACGACCTTGATTCATTTCGAAAAATTCGAGATGAACTTAAAGAGCGATTTATTTATTTATTTCAAGGACTGAAATCAGTGCACAATGATTTGATAAGGACAAAAGTGCGTGAAAACTATGCCCTTGTCGCTACAAACGCAAGTGGGTGTGGTTGTGGGCCATCTTGCTGTACCCCAAATTCTACAGATGTCAAAAAAAGATCAATGGATTTAGGTTATACAAAAAATGATGTAGATGCTGTTCCCGTTGGTTCCAACATGGGGCTTGGTTGCGGTAATCCAAAGGTTTTTGCAGATTTAAAAAAAGGAGAAGTTGTTTTAGATCTTGGTAGTGGTGGTGGTTTTGACTCATTTCTTGCAGCAAAAGAAGTAGGTAAAGAAGGCCGCGTCATTGGTGTTGATATGACTCCTGAAATGATTAGCAAGGCAAGGCAAAATGGAAATAATAATAATTTCCATAATGTTGAATTTCGCTTAGGGGAAATTGAGCATTTACCAGTAGAAAATGAATCAATAGATGTTATCATTTCCAATTGTGTAATTAATTTATCACCAGATAAAAAGCAAGTTTTTAAGGACGCATTTCGTGTGCTTAAAGCTGGTGGGCGCTTAGCAATTTCAGATGTGGTAAAAACTGCAGAATTACCAAGCGAATTGTCGGAGCAAATGGCAGCCTATACCGGGTGTGTGTCTGGCGCAAGTACGGTACAAGATATTGAAAAAATTTTACAAGAAGTTGGTTTTGAAGCAATACGCTTAACACCTAAAGATGAGAGCAAAGATTTTATTAAGAACTGGATTCCTGGAAGTAAAGCAGAAGACTATGTGCAATCAGCAATAATTGAGGCCCGAAAGCCAATACAAACTAGGAAAATTTTAGGATAGTTTCCATCTCGAATTAGTTTTTACTCAGTACCCATTTTTTTTTGGTAAATTTTACAATGTACTTGTAAAGAAGTTATTCGTAATGCAAGGTCAATTTTTAAGTTTTTATTGATGTTGAGGAGTGTATTATGAAACTATTTGGAGTTGCTTCTTCTTTCGTACTTATTTTATCAATGAATAGTTTTGCTGCTGATTGGGAAAAAACTATTGTTTGTGGTGCAAAAATTGAAATGCAAAAACGCGAAAGTGATTTTAGTGTTTCCCTTAAAGAAGAAAAATCTGAACCCAAGTATTTTAACTTAGTGCCGAGAAATAAATTTGTTAATGATAAAGTTTTAACAACTAGTGGCTCTTTTAATTTTAAAAACGGCCACAGCGTTTCTTTCACATATGACTTTGAACCTGCGGGGAAAGGATACTTGGCAGAAGTTGGAGAAATTGAAGGAGATCCAATAATGTCTTTGACATCTACTTTTATGCGACATGAATCTGGCGACAGCATTAAAGTATTAGCTATTGGAACAAAATACGATAGTGGTAGAGGTATTCGACTTTCTCCAAATTCCGGAGATGACACAAGAGACATGGTTGATTTAGATAATTATTTGCGAAACACAGAAGTTGCAACCAAGCTTGTCAATGCAGGACTTGATCCACTTGATGTATTTTATGGAACTACTCGCGCCGTTATTGATGAGAGTGATGTTGTTGCCGCGTATTCATATTGTCGTATTTATCGACAATAGCAAAGTTGTTTTCCATCCAGTTCCATCTTATGCATGCTATTTGATAACAGGATATTAATTTGCGGAAATGTTTAGATTCCTGAAAAGATGATATTGGTAGATTTTTATAATGTTTTTGATTATAATCAAATGCATTCGGAAAATCTTGGAGACATTATGAAATCAAATATTATCTCAAGCATTATATTGGCCTTAGGAATAGCCCTTCTTGGCCTATTTATTAACCAAGGAATTGTGGCCTTTAAATCTTTTGATCGTTATGTGGAAGTCAAAGGTCTTGATGAGCGCATTGTAAAATCAAATGAAGCAACCTGGAGCATCTATTTTTCTGTATCTTCGGATCAGCTAAAGGAATTAAATACAAAGGTGAGTGAATCATTGCGAGTTTTAACTGAATTTATTGAAGCTAACGGTTTTATGAGTGAGGAGATACAAAAAGGCCCATTAAGCGTAACAGACAATTTTGCAAATTCTTATTCAGCAAAACTACAGGGGCCACAGTATACCGCACGTGGAAGTATCGTCGTAGGAACTAAAAATGTGGATTTACTTGGCAAGATGGCATCTAAAAATGAAGAACTATTAAAACAAGGTGTCATGCTTGAAAGCAATAATATCAGCTACTATTTTACTGATCTAAATTTAATAAAACCAGAAATGCTTAAGGCCGCGACAGCGAATGCTAGAGAGGCCGCAATTAGCTTTGCAGAACATTCAAATTCAAAACTTGGAAGCATTCGCTCAGCGACACAGGGGGTCTTTACTATAGATTCACCTTTTAAAGAGTATGATTCCAGATCATCTATTATGAAAAAGGTTCGAGTTGTTACGAAGGTGTCATATTTTTTAGAGTAATACAAAAACCGCCATTAGCAGATTTAAAATGTATTATCTGGGTTAAACTGCGATTGTATAATTATTAGGTAAAAAATATGTTAAAAGTGTTTACGTTTGTTTTTTTTATAATGTTATCTCTTCAGTCTTGGACAAAAACTGTAAAAGTAAGTGATGTTAGCTGGTTTTCTGATTTATCGAAAAAAAACATCGATGAGTTTATCGTTTGTGGAGATTCTTCAATCTTACCAACAGTAAAATCGATGAGAAAAAATTTTGTAATTGATAAAACAAATATGGGATACTTACTTACAAAAGTTATGCCTTATGAACAATTTTTAGTTTTGATGTCAACGCCTTTCTAGCCCCCTATATACTTTGGAGACTTTTTCTTCGGAAAAAGTGTTATAA
>CAZCDT010000117.1:0-4512 GCA_964497525.1 uncultured Bacteriovoracaceae bacterium | reverse complement strand
TGAAAATTCTCATTACAACAACAATATCTGACACTGTTATCGCATTTTTGATTCCTCATATTGAACAACTTGTTTGCGCAGGCTATACAGTTGATGTTGCTTTTAACATTAAGCATAAGCTGCCTGAAAAATTAATTGAGTTAGTGCGCAATGTATATAATCTTCCCTTTCAAAGAAATCCATTTCATTATAGAAATTTAATCGCATTTAAAGCAATAAATAAAATCATATCAAACAACAAATATGATTTTGTTCACACACATACACCGACTGCCGGAGTTTTAACTCGCTTGGCTTCTAAATTTAATAATACAAAAGCCATTTATACAGCGCATGGTTTTCATTTTTTCAAAGGTGCGCCCCTGTTGAATTGGTTAATATATTTCCCTGTCGAATGGCTGCTTTCATTTTTCACCGATTGTCTTATAACAATAAACCAAGAAGATTATGTTTTTGCAAAAAAATATTTGCACGCTAAGAAAGTTGAATACATTCCCGGTGTGGGCATAGATTTGGATAAATTCAAATATCCCGCTCGAAGCAGAAGTGATATGAGAAAAGAATTGCAAATCCCTGAAAAAGCAACCGTTCTACTCTCTGTTGGTGAGCTTAACAAAAATAAAAATCACGAAACTGCATTAAAAGCTTTTGCAAAAATAAACGATAATAGCTTATTCTATGTAATTTGCGGTCAAGGCGCTCTTGCAGAGCACTTGAGAAATCTCGTTCACCGGCTTAATGTCTCTGACAGAGTCCTTTTCTTAGGTTACAGATCCGATGTCGTTGATATAATGAAAGCTTCGGATATTTATATCCATCCTTCATTCAGAGAAGGCTTGCCCGTATCTATCATGGAAGCTATGGCCTGCGGCCTGCCTTGTCTTGCCTCAAAAATCAGGGGAAACACAGACCTAATAAAAGGGGTGGGCGAAAAATACCTCTTTGCACCAAATGACATCGACACTATCAGCAAAGCGATCAAAGCTGTGTCTGAAGACTCTACAGAACAAAAACTACTAAGAGAAGATAATTTGAAGAATATTCTAGAATACCGGCTAATAAGTATATTAAATAAAACTGCAGAGTTTTATTTAAGTTGATAAGATAAGTAACTAATTCTATTCTTTATAGGTTGTTTATAATGTTTTTTTTAACTAAGACGTATCGGTTAAGCTCACTTTTCAGTGCAAATAAGTTGTCTTGGCTATCATGCTTATTATTTTTCTTTTTAATGATCTTTATTCCTTATTCTTACAAATTTTTCAGAATGCTATTTCTTGCTCTTATCATAAGCTTTTCAATTATTAAAGCTGTTAAAGATAAAACAGTTTGGCATCCTGTAGTAATTTTATGGTTCTTGCTATTTATATTACACGGTGTGTTTTTTACATTAATCGGATATGATAATATTGGTGCAATTAGAACCATGACAGTTAGTTTTGTTTGGCCTGTTTTGTTTTTCTTTTTCATTGGAGTTATTGATTCGGAAAATAAGATATTAAATATTTTTAATGTTATGTATATCACCGGAATCATAATAAGTTTATACACTCTTTATTATTTCGGTTGTTTTTTTGGTTTATTTCCTTCTAGTTTTTTACTAGCTTTGGATATGGGGCATTCCATAGGAATCCATAATGGATTTTTCGAATATCGATTATATAATATTTCAACATTAGTTGCTTTGACTCCATTTATGGTTGGGCTATTGTTTGTTAGTAAAAATAGATTTACAGCTGACAAAAGTAAGATAAAAATAATTCTCTATATTTTGTTTGTGCTTATGCCGTTAGTAATTTTATCGGGAAGAAGAGGGTTGTGGGTTATTACCGCTTGCGCACCTTTTATTGGACTATTTTGGTCACATTTTAAATATGGATATTCAGTAATTCGACCTTTTATTAGAGGCTTAGCAGTATTATCCATTTCACTATTATTGTTTTTTACATTTCTGACTTCCTGCTCTTCTACAATTACTTTTGATGGTTTTCTATCAGAAGTTACTTCAATCATAGATTTTAATGAGGATGCTTCAAATTCTTGGAAATTAACTCAGGCAAAACTTATGTTTGATGGTTTTGTAGATAAACCTCTGTTTGGATATGGCACAGGGGCAGAATTTCCTAATGGTTTACGTTCTTCTTCCCAACAGCCTTGGGCAAGTGAATTGGTATACAATAAACTCTTGTATGATACAGGTATTTTTGGAATCACTTCTTATTTTTTACTTGTTTTTTGTGTGTTTTATGGGGCTTATATAGTTATAACTAAATCTAATAAATATTCAGATTATATGATTGCTACCATAACCATGTTTTCTTGCTTTATGCTCGCTAACGCATCGAATCCTTATATAAATATGTTTGATTATATTTGGGTACTATTTCTGCCAATTTGTATTATTAATCGTTATTTTATAGAAAAGAGATGAAAATGAAACACATCGGAATAGTAATAGTTAACTGGAATGCCGGAGATCAATTGAAAAATTGTGTAGATTCGCTCCTTAAATATGGTTTAGAGTTAATAGACAAAATAATAATAGTGGATAATAATTCTTCTGACAACTCTGCTAAAAAATTAGAAAAACATCCGGTTATTCAAATTATTAATTTAGATAATAATATGGGCTTTGCAAAAGCTTGCAATATCGGTGCAAAATACATTTCATCAAAATATATACTCTTTCTTAATCCTGACACGATGATTTTTGAAGACACTTTATACGGGGTTTTAAAATTCCTAGAAGAGCCTGATCATTCTGACATAGGAATTTGTGGTGTCAAGATGCTTGATGAAAACAATAAAAATGCCAGAAGTTGTGCCAATTTTCCAAGCATAGGAACTTTTTTATATACTGCTTCGGGCTTAAGCAAGCTTTTCCCAAAGATTTTTCCTAATCACTTCATGGTTGATTTTGACCATGCCTACAATAGGATTGTCCCACAGGTTATTGGCGCATTTTATTTTATAAAAAATGATCTTTTTATAAAAATTGGCGGATATGATGAAAGATTTTTCGTTTATTATGAAGACTTAGATTTAGCTTTAAGAGTAAAAAATGAGGGGTACAACAGTTATTATCTGGCTGATTATGCTATTTATCATAAGGGTGGCGGAGTTTCTTCCAAAGTTAAAGCGCATAGATTGTTTTATTCACTTCGCAGTAGAATTATCTATGCATTTAAGCACTTTAGTTCTTCTGAAGCAATGATTGTCTTATTTTTCACCTATTTCGTTGAGTTTTTTACCAGGTTAATTTTTGAATCTTTAAAACTTTCTTTGCCTGATATTTCAAATACAATTAAAGGTTTTTTTATGCTTTGGAAAAATCTTCCTAATACAATTAAGGTTATTAAAAAAAATGCGTAATAAAAAGGTTTTAGTATTTTCAAGATATGCAAAAAATGGGGCAAGTAGTCGTTTGAGGTTTTTTCAATACTTTGATTTCTTGTCTGAGAATGGTTATGAGTTTTTTGTAAAACCATTTTTTACTTACGATGATTTAAGTTATTTCTATAAATTTGGGCATAAAAAAATACAAAATATTTTGGCTGCTTATTTTAAGAGGTTAATTGCGCTTCTAAAAACTAATAAATATGACTTAATATGGATAGAAAAAGAAGTTTTTCCGTTTTTTCCCGATCTAATATTTAAATATATTAACTACAGAAATGTGCCCTACATAGTTGACTATGATGATGCAACATTTCACAATTATGATAATCATGCACTTTATGCTGTAAGAAAACTTTTAGCAAATAAACTTACCCCTCTTATAAGAGGTGCTTCGGCAATAACTGTCGGAAATTCGTATTTGGCTGATCACATGCGATCTATTGTAGGAGATGAAAAAGTTATCAATGTTCCGACTGTGATTGACATAAATAAATATGAATTACTCTCTGAAGAATGTACGGATGAATTTAAAATAGGTTGGGTCGGCGCACCTGTAACATCAAAATACCTTGATATTATAAAGCCCGTCCTGAATAAATTAAATAAAACACAGAAAATAAAATTAATATTAGTCGGTGCCGGAGATGTGTCTGGGTTCGACTGCCCTCTTGAAAAACACAGTTGGTCTGAAGATACTGAGTCTAAAATTATCAGCACATTTAACGTTGGCATCATGCCGCTTTTTGATAAACCATGGGAAAAGGGAAAGTGTGGTTATAAATTGATACAATACATGGCTTGTGGTCGAGCAGTGGTAGCTTCTCCTGTAGGTGTTAATAATGACATTGTAATAAGTGGAGAAAATGGTTTTTTAGCCTCATCTCAAGAAGAATGGTTTGATGCTTTAAAGACTTTAAGTTTTAATAACGAGCTTCGAAAAAAAATGGGCTTAACCAATAGAATAAAAGTTGAAAACTTTTATTCAAAGCAAACTCAGCAAAATAGAATTTTAGCAACTTTCAATAGTATTACTTAATTTTTATATAATCTAAAATTAAAGGGAAAAATAATGAATTCGCTAGAAAACTTCGAGATAGGGTATGTTGATTGTTG
>CAZCDT010000116.1:0-4622 GCA_964497525.1 uncultured Bacteriovoracaceae bacterium | reverse complement strand
CCTTCTGGAATAAAATAGTGATGAGAGTCAAATCCCCAATTATAGATTATAAGATGAGATGGAATATTTTCATGTTGAAATAGGCGGTTATCTTCACTTGTTGTAAAACAAGATTGGATTGGTAGAAGTTGTAAATGGGTTATCCCTAGATTTTTAAAGTGACCACACATCTTTTTCATTCCAAGATATGTCCCTTTTAATTTTTGAGAAACAGGCGAATTTCTAGAAATACTAAAATCTCTAACATGTACCTCATATCCAATAAAACCAGTTTTAGACGCGATTAAATCGCTATTTTTTTTCCACTCTTTTAAAAATTTTTTTGGAGTAACTTTTTTTGGATCAATAACAACAGCTTTTGGTGTCATGTTAATATCTGGTATTTGCGCACTCATCGATTTTGCATAAGGATCAAGACAAATTCTTGTTTTACCATGAGCAGTAACTTCATAAGAATAGTAAATGCCATGCACTTCTTTTAGTTTAAAATCTTTGGCGAAAATTTTTTTTGACCAAATACCTTTATCTTGAAGATCCATCTGAGATTTAAAAATAAGTTCACTTGGATTTTTTGTATTATATAAAATTAAGTCGATATGCGTTGCTGTTGGTGACCAAATGTGAAATTCTACAAACTCTTTATTATAGATTGGCCCTAATGTTTCTGGTGCATAGCAGTTTGTATTTTGTATATCAAGGGTCAAATAGGCATATATCGTTTCATTTTCGTAGCAAATTTTATAATCGGTATTTAATTTTAAAGGAGTATCTTTTAAAAAAAGTAATTCGATTTTATTTCCATGTTGTCTTATATGCTCGACTTTAATTTTTTCTTCAAAATGATTAACAACAGAAATTTTATCTAAAGGAATATAAGAGTCTGCATGTAGAATTACTTCTATTTTATAAAAATCAACAATCCATGCAAATTTTAGTTTATGCATAATACTTCCTAAGATAGAAAAATTATATCTTAAGATTTATTGTACTCCTACTTGATATTAAATAGAAGTTTTTACAATTTGAAAATTAAACTCATTAGATGATATGCCTTGACCAAATCCAGTCGCATCTTTGATTTCTAATTCTTTATACGAAATATTTAAAGACCTTAGTTCGCAAAGAATGATATTTTCAATAATAGATCTATCTCTTTTTTGAGTAATCAATTCGATAAAGAAGTTTTTAAATTGAGTATCCATTCTTCTAAAAATCGTACGAAGAATTGGAAGGATTTTGCTATTAATAGAGTAATAATCGATTGCTAGATCATTATTTAGTGCGTTTGTTAGTTTATAAAAAGAGGAGGCCATGTAATTATTAAAATAGCGATTAATTGCCATATCCCATGAGAAACTTTCGCCTAAAGCAGCAATGCGCAAGTTTTTAAAGTTGTCTTGATTGTTGTTATAAAAATCGATGGTCATATCTAAAACTTTTCTTAATGCCAATGATTCATTATAAAGATCACAAGAATTTTCCCATTCATAGGTAAAACTAGATTTTACTTTTCCAAGACCACCAGTTTTTTTTGTAATAGGAATTGTGCCAAGCCATGCTGCCTCGATATCTGTTAATCCACACGGTTCAAACTTCGAAGTAATTACAAAAAAATCGGCCCCACCTTGAATTAATGGTGTCATCTCTTTATTTATAAATTCGTTATAGAAGCGAACTTGACCTAGGTTTTGTGGTAAATTTTCTAGATAGTGAATATGTCTTGCAAGATCTTCACCAGCACCGTCTCCGGGTTTTCCTGCAATAATAACTTGTGCACCTTTATAGACAAGGTGAGAAATGTTTTCTGCAAAAACTGCAATGTTTTTTTGATCAACTAATCTAGATAGCGTTACATAAAGAGGCCTACTTGGATTTACCTCTAAATTTGCATTTACTTGTAATATCTTTTTTAGCTTTGCTTTTATTTGATGAACTTTTTGTTGGCCCGCTATTGTATCTAAAGCATCTCCAAAATTTAGTCCACAAAGCCATTCCCTGCGAGATTCTTTGTCATGTATTAAAGGATGAATCATATGAAGTTGTGATTCATTTTTTTTGGCAAGAAATGGGTGATTTTTTGCGTGATAAATTGTTCCAAGCCCATTTTCTACGCCAACAATTGTGCCACTTAAAAATCCCTTCTCTTTTAATTCTTTTGCATATCCCTGACTAACAGGCATGCCACCAATTAAATTATTTTTTTCGATAAGTTTTGTTATTTTGATTGTATTAAATGCACCATGATCTTCAAAATATCTCATGTAGGTATCGTGATCAACTCCAATCATTTTTAGGAGATGATCATTTGCCACAAAATCTCCTGCTGGAATGCCAAACGGATACTTCTTATGTTGTACTCTTGTTTCTCCAAATCCATGTGTATAAAACTTGCCCTCATATCCAGGACCACAGTTGTGGATTGATAAAGATATTACAGTTTCTGGTGCCATATGGAGTGCTGCAAGAGCGGTATGATAATCATGGGCATGATATATAGTGGCCTCTAGAAATTTTTGAGTACAAGCGATTGCCTTATTAAATAGGGCCAGAGTGTATGCTTCTTCCCACTCATAACGAGAGGTCGACCAATCACTAGGTTCTTTATTGTAAAGGCAACGATTAGGATCGCGTATTGAATACTTTTTAAAGAGAGGACAACTTAGAAAATATAGAGTGCTGCCAGATTCATCATCGTAGCGATAAAGCTCTACTCTTTCTTGCCGATGTGCCATATCGATCTCAAAAGTTTTCACATATGTTAAATCAGGTACTCCATCAAAACTCATGAATACAAAAGAGACAGTTCCAAAACCATGCCTCTTTAAAAATAGTGGAAATTCTCGAATTAAATCGTTAATTACTACAGCAAGACCACCAACTTTGGCGGTTATTGGTTCGCCGTTAATTTTAATAGTTCCAAACTCCATTGCACTCATTAATATTTTTGGATGATTATTAAGAGATAAAAATTGACGAAATGCAATACTAGAAGATGGCCCAAGAAGCCTTGTTAAAAGTTCATATTCATATTCTTCAAGGTCCAATTTTTTTATAGACCCATGCCTTAAAGAAAAATTTCGATCATGCGAAGGTTTGTTTAAAAACATTCGATTCACAAATTAACCTTTCTAAAATTAGATTTTTAATACTAAAAAATCCAATTTTATTAACTGTTACTACAAAAAAATGTAATAGCAGCTTTGTTTAAATTTTTTTTGCCGTTCATCTTTTATTTGCGATGTTGATGAACAAAGATAAAAAATAGATTAATAAATGCTAAATGAAGTGCTAAATTATTCCAAGAAGATTTTTGCTTTAAATATTTGATGTAAGGATTTGTTTGTGACAAAAAACATAAAAATTGGAGTTTTTGACTCTGGCATTGGTGGGTTTAGTATTTTAAATGAAATTTTTAAAATACTACCTGAAGTTGATATATATTACATTGCTGATGAGGCCTTTGCTCCTTATGGGACAAAAAAACTCGAGGCAATTATTGAAAGATCAAAAAGTAACACAAAGGAATTATTAAACTTTAATCCAGATTTAATTTTAGTTGCATGTAATACTGCAACAGCTGTTGCAATAAATACTCTAAGAGATGAGTTTTTGATACCATTTGTCGGTGTTGAGCCTTATATAAATATCATAAATAAAAAGAATGAAGATTTGCAATTTGCAAGCTTTGCGGTTATCACAACACTTTTAACCGGCAAGTCTGATCGTTTTAGGCGGTTAAAAGAGCAACTAGATCCAGATAACGAGGTGACTCACTACTCCTTGCCAAATCTAGCATCTTTAATAGAAGAGGCGTATCACCAAGGTGGAGTTAATCAAAGCATTCGCTTAAAGATAAAAAAGGAGTTAGATCATTATGTATCAGGGAATCATACTCATTTAATTTTAGGTTGTACTCACTATCCATTAGTGGCAGAAGAGATTGAGCAACTTTTAAGTGTAAAGACAATTTCTCCATGTGCAAATGTAGCTTTACGAGTTAAAAATTTATTATACCCAGTTCACCATGAAGGATTTGATATAAAAAAAACAGATCTTATTCAAAATAAAACATTTAATTTTTTAAATACAAAAATTGGAGAGTGGACATTTTTAGATCGTTCATCTGTTAATATCAGGAGTTTAAAAATTTAGCTTGCCAACTGGGATTGCCTTTGTATACGCTATTTTGGTGAATTAAAAAATATTATTTTATGGAGGAATGCATGAACAAACAAGAATTGATCGAAACAATCTTATCAGACAAAGAACTAAAGCACTTAACAAAAAAAGATGCAAATCAATTTGTAAACACATTGATTGAAACTGTTAGAAAATCAGTTAAAAAAGGCGAAGATGTTTCTTTAGTTGGTTTTGGAACTTTCACAAAAGCTAGAAGAAAAGCTAGAACAGGTGTTAATCCATCTACAGGAGCTAAAATAAATATCAAAGCTAAAAATGTTCCAAAATTTAGACCAGGAAAAGATTTTAAAGATTACGTAGCGTAATTTTTAATTGTTAAAAAAATTGTTATAAATTTTAGGCCCGCTTTTAAGCGGGCCTTTTTTATAAACAGGATGTTTTGTATGCCGCCGGAGCGCTGGATGCGCGAGAGGCGGCGATAA
>CAZCDT010000115.1:0-4750 GCA_964497525.1 uncultured Bacteriovoracaceae bacterium | reverse complement strand
CTCATCTTGGATGCTGGTATTTTGAAGATGATGATTTGGTAAAGGCGAAGAACTTCTACAAGCTAGGCGTTGCTATTGGTCTTAAATCAATTGCTGAAAAAATTAACGACGTCTTCCCTTGGGGAGTTATTGATAATCGACCATTCTTGCGATGCCTGCATGGGTTCGGAATTACTCTATATCGAGAACGAAACGTCGTTGATGCAATGGCGATATTTCAAAAGATGATATGGTTAAACCCAAGGGACAATCAAGGAGCAAGATTTTTAATAGAGTCGATAGTTAGCGGTGTTAAATGGGAAGGCTGCACGTAACCGACTGAAAACACAAACCGTCGCTGCTTGATATTACCAGAAACATCATAATAACAAAAATATGTTACAATGACGTTTTTTTTATTACAATAAGTCATGGAAAGTATCACTAAAAAAACAATAAACAAATATCTGCCAAATCTCAAATTGACCGGAAAGAAGATTCAACTTAAAAATCTTCCGGCGCTCTACCGTGGACTTTATGATTTTGAAGAACTGCTTATTAATGATATTCGGTTCCTGCTTCTTATTGTTAAGGATAAATCATTAGGCCCTAAAGATTTTAAAAAACATAGTCGAAAGTTCTCGGAAATTTGTGAGTATTATCAACTTTGGTATTTAAAAGAATTACACCCTCATAAAGTTCGTCGCATGATAGAAAACGAGATGAATTTTGTTATCGAAGATAAGCATATTTATCTTCCGAAAGCAAAATATTAATTCGCCGATTCAAGATGTTGTATATCTACGTGACGTTCCCAAGGGCCTTATCTATTCTAGCATTAGTGCTCTTTCAAAAAGATCAATGCTTGCTGATGATGCAATTGAGACTGCGGCAATGTACAAAAAAGCTTTTAATAAAATAAATCATAAATTTAAAACAGTGATTGAAGAAGATGCCAAAATAAAAGTTGAAATCTGGGATCGGCCACCAACTCTTATTGAAGACAGAATAATAAATATCATAGATTGTTATTTGGTGTTAAAGAGTAACAAAGATGAACGTGTTCAAATTGAACTAGAAAAATTACTTGATAAAATTGGCATAAAGGAAAATATCAGATGATCAAAGGACTAGAGCATTTTAGAGAATATTTAAAAAATTATTCGGAAAACTTTATTTTAGTTGGCGGAGTTGCCAGTCATTTGTTGCTTGACGAAGCAGGTGCAGGCAAAGTGAGACCCACTAATGATTTAGATATTGTTTTAATGATTAGGCCACAAGCTGATTTTGTAAAAGCGTTTATGGAATATATTAATCTTGGCGGATATGAAATTCGGTCTAGGTGGAAACTATCCTAAAATTTTCCGAAAGTCACTTTGAAGAATTGTTTTACAGGATAACTGCTTGTCTAACTGAAGATGTGGCCCTGGCCGATTTGGGTGAAATCTATGCAGTTATGGAGGCAGGAGTTCTTTTGCGATATCGAGCGGTCCCGTATAAAATGTGTAAGCAGGTATAGGGTAAGTGCCTGATATGGTTAACTTTTATCGTCTTCAAACTTAGCAAAAGTACCCACTTGCTAAAAATGGGTGCTTTTGCTAAAATATAAGAATGAGAAAGATTAACAATTTTAAGAAACTGAGTAAACTGCTTAAGAAACCACTATTCTCTTCCAATGAAGCAAAAGAGCTAGAGATCAGTTCATCTCTTCTCTGCTACTACGTAAATAAAGGCCTTCTTGAAAGAGTAGGCCGAGGCCTCTACAGGAAAACTAATGCCATTCTGGATGTTGATTTTAAATGGGAAGATCTTATTCTCACTTCGAAGGGCATTCCTGATGGTGTGATTTGCCTTATTTCGGCCCTAGCTCTTTATGATCTGACAGATGAAATTCCTAGGGCACATTGGATTGCTATTTCTCATGAAAATAAAGCTCCCAAAAGGACCGGAGTAAGAATTGTTCGCATGAGAAATATTCGCCTTGGGAAAACGAAGCTTTCAATGGGTGAAACAGCTGTAACTATTTTTGATCGAGAGAGAACAATCATTGATGCCTTTCGATATCTAGGGATTGAAATTGCCATAAAGGCCCTAAAGCAAGGGCTACAAAAATCAGGTGAAGAAAAAATAAATCTTATAAAACTACAATCTTATGCAAAAACTCTAAGAGTTAATATTGCTCCTTATCTTATGGCGGTAACAACATGAACGAACAAGCGTTAAAAGAAAGAATAAAAAATATTGCACACCTTGAAAAAAGGACTTTCAATGATATTTGGAGAGAACTAGCTTTAGAAAGACTGCTAGTTCGTGTTTCACAATCAGAGTATGCAGATAAATTTATTTTCAAAGGAGGGCTTCTCCTTTCCCACTATATCGAGTTGGGGAGAGAAACAAAAGATGCAGATTTCTTGCTCACGAAAATAAATGCTACTCGCCCTTCAATTGAAACGGCCTTCAGAACTATTTGCGATCAAGCAGTAAGTGACGGATTTACTTTTTCTTACGAAAACATCATGCCTCTTGAGCAACCCCATATGAATTATCCTGGATTCAGAGTGACAATGGCGCTACTTTTCGGCGATAAAATGAGAGATAAGATTCAGGTAGATATTGGCGTTGGCGATGTCGTTGATCCCAAAATCGAGTCATTAGAACTTTATCAATATAAAGGCAAACCCTTTTTTGAAGGTTCAGTTTCGCTTAGAGTGTATCCAATTGAAACAATATTTGCTGAAAAGTTAGAAACAATAATTTCAAAAGGAGCTGCCAATAGCAGGATGAAGGACTACCATGATCTTCTTTTAATTTTAAGAGAGGAAGGCCTTCTTAATACCAACAAATTGCAAGACGACATTTCAAAAACTTTCGCTAATAGAAAAACTGAGCAAACAATCCCGATCAGCTTTACACCAGACAACTATTCAAAAATGCAACCTCTGTGGATCAATTATTGTCGTGGACTTCAAGAATTTGCAAAAAAACTAAATCTACCTCTTTTTATCGAAGATGTTGTGACTGAAATTAATAATTTTCTAGGCAGAATAATTCATGGGCGATGAAGAACTCAAACATCTTCATGCTAGACTTAATGAACTTGATTTTGAGCGTAAAGAGATTGTTTCAAAAATTACCAACATTCAAAAATAAACAACCGTATTCGCTGGAAGAAGCATAGGGCAGATATTATCAATGGTCCATTCCGGAGACATAGGTAACACTTTTGAGTTAAAAGGATCGTCAACTGGTTCGATCTTGGAATTTTATTTCAAAATATTTTACTTTCTCATGTATTAAAAATGCACCGACATTTTTAACATCTACTCCTAAACTAGTTTGAAACTCATCTTCTAAGTGAGTGTGGGCACAGACAATCTCGTCGAAAGTAATATTTTTTTTTGAAAATTCTTCATAATGTTCTCGAAAGATAATTTTTAATTTTTGTAACTCATTTGGATCTTTTAAATTCCACTGTTTTTTATAAAAAAATTTTGCAATACGAGAAATCGTTCGACCTAAAAAATGTATTAGAAAATTTGGAAAAACATAATTAGAAAATAAATACATTAGTCTACACTTTAGAAGATATTGATATACTTTCTTTGCCAACCCTCTTTTTTCTATCGTATCTCCATGAGCAAAAAAAATTGTTTTGCCATGGGAATTAATAGTGGTGTTATTTTTATAAATCAATAATTGATTGAAAGATATTGATCGAGCAGTACAAAAAGTTGTAAAAAGTTTTTGTAGATGAAAGTCGTGATTGCCTTCAAAATAATGAATTTTTATGCCCGAGCGAATTATTTTTTCAAGAGTATCCCAAAAATCAGAATATTTTATGAAATATTTGCATGAAGCTCCAACCATTAAATCAAAAATATCTCCAAGAAAAAACAGATCAGTACATTCTTTATCCAGAGATTTTAAACTATTGATTAATTTTATATATTGCAGGTCTCTACTAGTTTTTATATGAACATCCGCAACGATAGCTATCTTCATGTTTGGCCTATTACAAAAATTGCTTTCTTTTTTCTAAGATCAACCAAAGCCTTGGTTGCTTCTAATGGATGAAGTTGTGTGTTTTTATATATGTCGATAACATCAGAATATTTTGACATAGTTAGAAGAGTCTCAAATTCTTCATAAGAAATATTCTCACCGGAAATAATAAAATTTGGATTTATGTTTAAAACTAGATTTTCTGGAGGCCTTTTGGATATATACTCTGCATATTCTTTTTTTAGACTGCTAGCGATTTGCTCAAATTCTGTGATAGAATAATCTACTTTTTTTTGATCTGCAGAGATAATTTCTGGCTCAATAATATATTTTACGCTTGGTCGCAAAAATATTTCATCGAGTATAATATATTTTAATGCTTTTGCTCCAATAAAATTCTTATATTTTGCGTTTACAATTTTTCCTTCTAGATAAAAAATTGATGCAAGAAATCTACTGTTTTGAGTAAGCAAAATATTTATCTTGCCGGTAAGACCGAAGGTTGACTGTGTTTTTAATGTAGTAAGTATATTTGGATTCATTATAAGCCCATTATAGTATACCTTAAAAATGCTCGCAAATAATTATCTAGAAGCAAAGCCGATAGTTTTGTTCGGGTATAAAAGAAGATGATTTTTACTCTAAAACAAGTAGTCGGCAAAAAAATGATCATACATAAATTTCAAAATGGGTGTTATACTTATAAATATTTTTAACCAACATTGCAGGAGAGATACAATCGTGGCAGAGAAAAGTTATAACAGAAGAA
>CAZCDT010000114.1:0-4824 GCA_964497525.1 uncultured Bacteriovoracaceae bacterium | reverse complement strand
AAAATTTTGGAGCGGGCGACCAGGTTCGAACTGGCGACCTACTGCATGGCAAGCAGTCACTCTACCAACTGAGCTACGCCCGCTAAAGCGCTTTAATACCATTTCCGATAATTAATTCAGGGGGTGTCAGACGGCGGACTCACTGCCTGCGAAGTACTAATCGTACGACTCGGCATCTCGCCTTGTCTTTCTACCCAGAATTAATTCTTGCAAATGGTATGATTTGATAAATATAAAAATTATCTCTTAATATGTCAATTACGATTCAAAATAATCAAATTCTTTCTTTTGAAAGTTTCTAAGTGTTACTTTTTTGCCATCTCTTTTCACAAAGTACTCTGGATTCATTGGAATTTTTCCGCCTCCACCAGGAGCATCAACTACAAAATATGGATTAGCAAGACCAGATGTCCAACCTCTAAGACTTTCAAGAATTTCAACTCCAACATCAATCGAAGTTCTAAAATGAGATATTCCTTCAGACATGTCACATTGGAAAATATAGTATGGCCTTACTCTCATCATTAAAAGTTTATGGCAAAGCTCTTTCATGATTTCTGGCCTGTCATTAACATTTTTTAAAAGCACTGTTTGATTGCCCATAACGGCTCCTGCCGCAGTTAGGCGGTAGCAGGCCAAGAGTGCTTCTTTGGTCATCTCTTTTGGATGATTGTAGTGAGTATTAACATGAATTGGGGCATGTTTTTCGATAATCTCTAAGAGTTTATCATCAAGTAATCTAAAAGGCATTGTAACAGGATTTCTTGTTCCAAGTCTGATTACTTCAATATGTGGAATTTTTCGAAGCTCCCCAAGAATGTAATCTATGCGATCATTATCAAGACAAAGTGGATCACCGCCAGAAACAATAACATCTCTTACAACTTTAGTTTTTCTAATATAATCAAGTCCGTCTTCGATTTGTTTGTTGTATGGAACAGAGGTTGCCTTTGCCACTTTTCTTTTTCTAGTGCAGTGGCGACAAAGCATTGGACAATCGTGGCTCACATAAAATAACACACGATCAGGATAGCGGTGAGTAAGGCCTAAAACAGGCATGTCTTTATCTTCGGCCAAAGGATCTGCCATATCGGTTGGAAGAATTGTCATCTCTCCAATTCCTGGAACGGATTGCAATCTAACAGGGCAGTTTGGTTCATCTTTCTCCATCAATGAACCATAATATGGAGTGATTGCTACTTTAAATTTTGAGCTTCCTTCATTAAATGCCTTTTTTTCATCATCGGTTAAATCTACAACTTGGCCAATTGTTTCTAAATCAGTCATTCTATTTTGAAGCTGCCATTTCCAGTCAAACCATTTTTCATCTGGAATATCTTTATAGATAGATGCTCTAGGAGCACTTGAAAAACGATCAAGAATATGTTTTGGATACACTTTTTCTAAATCTTTTATTGTGCGAATAGTTCTAAAATCCATAGGACACCCCTTGCATGCTTAAAATTAAAACTAGCGATGAATTAAAAAATTAACGATAACTCAAAAAATTTAATTATTGAAGATATTATTTTTTAAGGAATTCTTACTTGAGCAATTTTTTTTAGAGAGAAGCTCTTGTATTGATCGGATAATAGACAGTGTGCATATAAAAAATTGCCATCAGGCATAGGTAGCAGGCTTATTGGTCTTATAGGGCGAAACTGGTTTTTATAATTACCACCTTGGTATTTTATTTCCACAACCTCTTGCATACCTATTTTTTCAACCAGTAATTTTAGCCTTTCAGGAATGTGTAGTTCTTGATTTTTACTATAATCAGAAACTTTTAGTAAATATGAGTGCGCAATAAGTGCTTTTTGACTTAAGTCACTCTCTTTTAACAAGGCCTGTGCATACAGCTTTAAACAAGCAAAGGCATCGTCAAGCGCGCGATGCCCTTGAAGTCTACCGAGATTTAAAGATTCATTAAGGTCTGTTAGTTTATGGGACTTTTCATCATTAAAAACTTTGCGAGACATTTTTATTGAGCAAAAAACTTCGTTTTTAGGCATTTCGATGCCTAGTTGATGCAGATTAAAAATGATAAATCCAAGATCGTATTTTGCGTTATGAGCAATAATTGGTAGCTCTCCAATAAAAGATAAAAAACTTGGCATTATCTCTTTTATTATTGGATGATTTTTTACCATATTGTTATCGATATGGTGGATATCTATCGTTACTTGTGGAATTTCAATTTCTGGATTTACAAGTTTTGAAAAAGTTTCAACTTTGTTGGCAGATATTTTTACTGCTGATAATTCTATTATTTTATCGATGAGTGGTGAAAGTCCGGTGCTTTCAACATCCATAGCAATAACACCTTGAGGAAACATTGTCGATAGAGTATGAATCTCTTGAGGTGTAAGATTGAAACTTTCCATTTTAAAAGGTATCCTTGGATATTCTTGGAATCTTTAAAAAAGACTTTAACTTAAATCAAACGATAAGGGAAGAATCTATGAAAAGTTGTGATATTGCAATTTTAGGAGCAGGACCTGGTGGTTATGTAGCAGCTATAAAGGCCTCTCAGTTAGGAAAAAAAGTAATCATAATTGAGAAGGATCGCTTAGGTGGAGTTTGTTTAAATCGTGGGTGTATTCCAACGAAGGCACTCTTAAAATCAGCACATACAGTTCATGAAATTTCTAGCATGAAGGATCTAGGTATTGAGGTTGAGTTAAAATCAAAAAATTCTGCACAGGCCGTAAAACGGGCCAATGCCATTGCTGATAGAGTTTCAAAAGGCGTTGAATTTTTGATGAAAAAAAATTCAATTGAAGTTGTAAGTGGAGCAGGTAGGCTGATTGCTAAAAATAAAATTCAAGTAACACTTTCTGATGCAAGTAATATTGATATTGAGGCCAGTAGTATTATTATTGCAACGGGTGCCCACTACAAAACATTTCCTGGGTTAGAGCATGATGGAAAGCGTTTGATTGGTGCATGGGAGGCCTTAAAATTAGAAGAGCTTCCAAAAACAATGGCCATTATTGGGGCCGGTGCAATTGGAATTGAGTTTGCCTATTTTTGGAATGCCTTTGGCGTAGATGTTCATATTTTTGAATTGCAAAAAAATCTTTTACCTCTTGAAGATCGCGATTCATCAACAGAAATTGAGCGAGCGTTTAAAAAATTAAAAATAAAACAAACTCTTGGCGTTTCTAAAGTTAATGCAAAAAATAATGGAGATGATGTTACGATCTCTTTAGAAAAAGATGGTGTAGCAAACGAGCTAAAATTTGAAAAATGTCTTATTGCCGTTGGCATGACAGGGAACATCGATGGAATTGGTCTTGACGATGTTGGTATTGAAACTCAAAAAGGGTTTATAAAAATTGATCAAAATTATAAGACAACGGTTGATGGTATTTACGCTATTGGCGATGTCTCAGGTCCGCCGCTTTTGGCCCATGTTGCCTCTCATGAGGGGATTTTAGCGGTAGAGCATATTTGTGGGCATACAATTCATCCAATAGATAAAACCACAATTCCGGCCTGTACTTACTGTCAGCCGCAAGTTGCCTCTGTTGGAAAAACAGAAGATCAATTAAAGATCGAAGGCGTTGAGTATAAAGTAGGGAAGATGTTTTTTCGTGCAAACGGCAAAGCGATTGCATCAAATGAAACCGATGGCCTTGTAAAAGTTTTATTATCAGCAGATGGGAAACTTTTAGGTGCTCATCTTGTTGGAAATGTTGCTACTGAATTAATTCATGAGTTAGCACTATTTAAAAATCTTGGAGTCGATGCTCAAAAGATGTTTGATACAATTCATCCACATCCAACACTTGGAGAGTGGATTCCAGAGGCCTTTATGGATGCGTATAAAAAAGCATTACACGCGTAGGAAGCATTGAAATAAATCTCATCACAACTTTCCATTGCTCTACCGACATTATTTAGTGGATTTTGTATAAGATTCAACTTTTTAAGCTATTTTGATTCCACTTGAAATTATTTCTTGGGCCATTGTTCCAACAATTTTTTCTCGACACTCTTTTGGTCTTAAAGGATATGATTCTATCGTAATATCAATTTTTCGGGCCAATTTATTTAATATTTTTATTCCAGTAGGGCGTGGAATATGTTAAAAATCTTTTGAAGCAATTGCTATATCTATATCACTCCATTCATTTTGTTCATTTCGTGCATATGAACCATATAGCCAAGCATCTTCCACTAAGAAAATTTCATTCACTATTTCTACGTATTTTTTTGCAATGGCGATTACTTCATCTTGTTTTCTAACCATGTCAAAAGTTCTCCAGTTAGTTTATAGATTTCCTCACATTTTTCAAATGTGCATAATTGAGAAATTTCCTCTATTTCGTTTTTTCTTCTATGCAGACAATATGTTTTTAATTGTCACGAGGAATAATATCAAGTGTAGCATAAGCATATTATTTTTTAACTAAAAATTTTACTCGCAAAATAAAATGCAAAAATAGACAGTGTTACATTTAAGATGATGTTTAATGCAGCATAAAATACATTGCCACTTTTAAGCAACGTAATAGTATCTGCACTAAATGTTGAAAATGTTGTAAATGCACCCAGAAAACCGATTGTTAAAGTTGTCACAATTTCTGTGCTTAATCGCGTTGATAAAGAAAAAATTATGCCTAAGAAAAAAGAACCAACTATATTTACAAGCAGTGTTGCCAAAGGAAAACTGTGAGCTGGAATAATAAGATAAACAAAATAACGAGAAATCGCCCCAAAGAAACCACCAAGACCAACAAGTAAAAAATTCATTTAAGAGATCCTTATAAACAGGATGTTTTGTATGCCGCCGAAGCACGTGATGTGCGAGAGGCGGCG
>CAZCDT010000113.1:0-4868 GCA_964497525.1 uncultured Bacteriovoracaceae bacterium | reverse complement strand
CTGATTACGCCCTCGTAACGGGAAACCCCGCCAAAATTAAAGGTTGGGTCTGCCAATGCGGAGTAAAACTTATCACAGGCGAAAAGTTAGAACAAAACAAAGAATATAAATGCTCTGAATGCGGCAGCTTATACTTAAGTAAAGATTATTTAGAATTAGAGGTTATGAGTTGAATAAGAAAATAGTGCATATAACTTCAGCACATTCGAGGCATGATATACGTATTTTTAGAAAGATGTGCTTAACACCATGATAGAAAATAAATGTTCGGATGCGCCATTAAAGGTTCTGCATATTTGCAATGGTTATGCAATGAACGACCTTTACTACCAGCTGTTCGCCCAGCTGGCTAATTTAGGAATTGAGCAATCGGTCTTTGTGCCTTTGCGATATTATAGCGGTAGCGGCAATCAGGCTAAAAAAACTGACAAGTTTTCAGTTCATGGTAAGGTCGTTGTCAGATCAATTTTTGACCGTCTTTTTTTTCGCAGAAAAATTAGAAAAATAACGCATTATATTGAACAACAGCGTCTTTATTCTGATATTTCATTGTCTCACGCCCACACCCTGTTCAGTGATGGTGCCGTTGCTCTGAATTTGAAAAGAAAATATAAGATACCTTATATAGTAGCTGTGCGAAACACAGACATAAACTGTTTTTTGAAATATATGCCTTTTCTTCGCAATTATGGGCTTGAAATTTTACAAAATGCCGAAAAAATTATCTTTATTTCAAAAGTTTATCAGAATCATTTAAAAAAATATTATCCAACCTGGTATGAAAGTAGCACTCATAAGCTTGAATTCATACCCAATGGTATTAATCAGTTTTGGCTCGACAACCTTGGTTATAAAACGCACAAAGTTGATAACCGGTTTAATCTTATTTTTGCTGGGGACTTTAGCAAGGGTAAAAACCTTATTGCCACCTGCGAAGCAGTAAAAAAGTTGCATATTTCGGGCTATAATGTTGGCATTACTGCGTTTGGGCTTGGTAGGCCAAACGAAAATAAGCAAATAGTAAAAGTTCTCACCGAGTTTGCCCAAAATCATCCATTTATAAAGCTACATAAGGCAATTCCAAAAGAAAAGTTGCTGCTTAAATATAAAGACTCTGATATTTTTGTGATGGCTTCTCATACAGAAACTTTTGGTCTAGTTTATGCCGAGGCACTGGCTCAAGGACTGCCTATAGTATATACCAAAGGGCAGGGCATAGACGGAGCTTTCGCTGATGGTTATGTCGGCAAGTCGGTTAATTCCAGAAGTGTAGACGATATAGCTCAAGGAATCGAGTTCGTTATTAACAACTATAACGAACTTGTAAATAATATAAAAACCTTAAATCTAAGCAAATTTTTTGATTGGTCTAAGATAGCCCCAAAATACCTCTCGATATACAAAAATATATAGTATACAATTTCGACACGCCGTTATACATAAACCTAAAAAAAACGAAAGACACCATTGAAACTGTGCGAAGATTTATCTAAATAAAAAACTCTGAAATATGTAGGATATTTTTGATTATGAAAAAAATATTAATTATTAGTTATTCATTTCCACCACTGAACAATATAGCTGCAAGGCGTTTCTCTGAAATGATACCAACTCTTCAAGATGAAGGTTTGGAGGTTCACGTGCTGACTACCAAGTCAGAAGGGGATTTGTCGCTAAATTCTAAAATTAAAAATATCGAAAGAATTGGTGAGCATCCCCAAAAATCTTTAGCACTTATAAATAAAAAGAAAAAATTATCTACACGCTTCAGACATCAATTAGGTTTTTCTTTGCGAACTTTTGATAGCTCACTTTTTGTTGCCTTCAAACAACTATTCAATATGAGGTTAATCAAACATTATCAGGAAGTGGGGATAGATCTTATAATTGCTAGTTTCGGACCTGCTTCTTCTTTATGGGTTGGACATTTTTTGGCTAGGATTTTAAAAATACCCTGGATTGCAGATTTTAGGGACTTAGGGGCTTTGCATCAAACTAGCTTTGACCACAAAAACCCCATATCAAAAAGACTCGACAAGAGTATTGAGCGACATCTTATTAAAACAGCTATAGGTCTTACTAGTGTGAGTTATGCGCTTGCTTTAGAACTTAAAAAGGCATACCGCAAGCCGGTAGATGTCATATATAACGGCTGGAATGATAATGACGAAATAACTATTTGCCACTTAAGATCGACCACAGAAAATCGAATGGTTGACAAATATACTTTTTATTACGCAGGCACACTTTACGAGCATCAGCTAGATTCTGTTTTTATCCTTTTAAATGCACTAAAACATTCAAATTATAAATTGGTAGCCAGGCTGCTCGGTCCTGCAAAACTGAAAGAAAAATTGCTAGGGTATAGCCAAAGTAATAATTGCTCAGAAAACTTACTTATTCTGCCTCCCGCTGTAAATGCTGTGATTCTACAAGAGCAGGCTAATTCGTTTGCAAACATCGTTTTTGAAGACTTAAAACACGACTTTGATTTCAAAAAAGGCGTTTTAACAGGAAAATTTTTACGACTGTTAATTGAAAAGCCACCAATATTAGCAATAGCTAGAGACGATTCTGAAATCGGTGAAATACTTACCCAAACAAAAAAAGGTCAGTTAATCACTTCATCTGAAGAAGTAGCCTGCTTCATTAGGAACGTTGAAAACGATTGTTTTTCTCGCCCAAATAGAGAAAGAATAAAAGAGTTTTCAAAGGTCGAGCAGGGAAAAAAGCTGGCTGGTATTGTGCATAATTTACTAGATAATTTGAAAAAATAAGGTGTTTTGTATAACAATGGAATTAGAAGCAAAACGAATTATAATTAGGGATTATCGCCTCGCAAATTTGATAACGATAATTATCTTTTCGCTATTTGTGATTAACTTTACCCAGATAACTGAAGCTATTATGCATGTAACTTCTTCACAGGTATCGTTAGCTAGCAAGGTTATTTTAGGTATGTTTTGCTTGCTTGTATTGCCTAAATTGGTATTAAAAAAAGAAAATTTAATGTTTGTGCTCTTAATACTTATGTTTTCCTTGCTTTTTCTGGCTTATGATTTTACTAATGATAAATTGGTTAAGAGTATCGCTTATTTACTGACAATAAATCTGCCATTAGCCCTTGCAGTAATGTCAGTCAGAAATTTAGGCGTTTTTTACGATAGGCTATTGCTTATGTCAAACACGATAGCGGCTCTTCTAATGTTTGCTGTGGTGTATTTATTTGCAACCAAAAGAGCGTTAGAATTGTTTGGCGGTTCATCCTATAGCATGGGCTTATCTCATGCATTGATTCTTCCAAGTATGTTTTTACTCGGAAATTATCTTCGAGAAAAATCATTGTTAAGCCTTTTTTTTTCTTGTTTTTTATTGTTCATGATCTTGATGACAGGCTCCAGGAGTGTTTTTTTGGCTTTGTTTATTTATTTTTTGGCAACATACTTAAAGCATTATTTTTTACAAGCAAACTCTCATATGAATGGTAAAATGCTTAAGGGCTTGTTATATCCAGGGTTGTTGGGGGTCTTGCTTATTAGCCTCTATTTTAAGGTTGCAACAACTATTTTTGATAATTTACAAAATTTTAATATTCAAAGCAGGTCTATAAGGCTGTTTACATCATCCGAAGGGCTAACCCATGATTCAGGTCGCTCTTCTATATACAAAAGGTTGCTTATCGCTATCATTGAAAATCCTTGGAAGATTAAGGGTTACCTTACTGATCAAAGAGATTTCAACGGCGGATCCGCCCATAATTTTATCTTGGAAATGCTTTATGATTTTGGTGTTTTTGGGGGGCTGGTTCCCATTGCATTTTGGCTTTATGCCTGCTTTTTAAGCCTTAAAATTATTAAGCGAAACAACCTTGAGTCAGAAATTATGCTCGTTTTTTTTGCTGAGTCTATTCCATTGTTTATGCTCCATAAAGAACCATTGACGTCCATAAATACATGGCTATGGCTTGGGTTTGTTATAAACGTAAGCGTGCACGGCAAAAATAGAATTTGTACAGCAGATAAAACCGCTCTCAAGCGGTGGTAGTGATGGTCTGAAAAAATTGGTCAAGCCTATAAGTGATAAAACAACAAAAATTAGTTGCCAGTTACAAGCAAAACCAGAAAAACACATAACCGCAGAAGACAAAGGCAGAAGGCAATTTTAACCGAATAAATCAGAATGTGAACCAGTTCTCTCAAAAAACAATGAATCTTCTGCAATTCTATAAACCAGAAGCCGGTCGGATTCAATACGACATTCTCTCCGGGCAACAAAGTTACCAATCAATGGGCGGTCTTTATGAATCGCATCTAATGGCTTTTCGACAATCAATGACCCCATTATTATCTTGATTTTCTCAATATTTTTGCCGCGTTTTGTTGCTTTTTTTAGATCTTTCTCAAACTGCTTTGTAAAAATTGGTTTTAACATTAGATTCCGAGCTTATTAAAAATATCTTCAGCATTTTTGCATTCAACAATATTTTTTCCTACTTCTGAATCCTGGAAGGTTTGCAAAGTGGTTTCATTGGGAACCTTAAGATCAAAGGGAAGGCCATTATTGAGTCTACTTGTTTGTAAAATAAGGTTATAGCCTGCGTTGCATTCAATCCCAATTTCTCAAAAATCCGTTCGACATGTTCTTTCAAAGATGGCTCCACTCTAGCTCGAATTGTTGCACTCTTTGTCATATTTTCACCTACCTATTAATAATGTAGCCCATATGGGCAACAAAGACAAGGACATTTTTAACCGCGAAAAAATAACAAAAAAAGACAGAAGAAAACCTAAGAAAAGCCAAGAAAAAACCGCAGAAAAATAAAGGCAAAAGATAACAAAAATATAAAATAAAACCAAAATCAGTGGCTA
>CAZCDT010000112.1:0-4953 GCA_964497525.1 uncultured Bacteriovoracaceae bacterium | reverse complement strand
GCCCAAAGGGACTATGCTTTAAAAGGCGATGCTGCTTTCATACATTGTCTAAAATATGAATCATTTAACATGTTTTTTGACGAGTTAGATGAATCTGAAGAAAAAAGAATCAGCGTTCAAAGTTTATATAAAGTCAAAAATGTCCCGTCTGCTACAAGACTTAAAGAGATAATAGATCCTATTGAAACCTCAAATTTAAGAAGTGCCTACAGTGATATATTCAGAGAGATTCAAAGAGGCAAAGCACTAGAAAATTATCTTTTTATGGACAAGTATTATCTTCTTGCACTAGATGGAACACAATATTTTTCCTCTGACAAAATCCACTGCAAAAACTGTTTGGTTAAAACCAGTGCATCTGGACATACAAACTACTCCCATCAAATGTTAGTTGGATGCATCGTTCACCCTTTAATGAAGCCAGTTATACCGCTTGCTCCGGAACCAATACAAAACAACGACGGTGACACAAAGAACGATTGCGAGAGAAATGCGGCGAAGCGATTTTTAGAAAAATTCAGACAGGATCATCCCAAGCTTCCAGTGATTGTTGTGGAAGATGGACTCGGATCAAATGGCCCTCATATAATCGAGCTAAAAAAATATGATATGAGATTTATATTAGGAGCAAAACCAGGAGATCATAAATATCTTTACGAGTGGATTAATGCTTTAGATTCGCAGGGAAGTTGTACACGTTACAGTTATGAGGGTGAAAGAGTTATTAAAAGAACCACACAATGTATTCGTTACGTGAACGAGGTTCCATTAAACGATACCCATAATGATATCAAAGTAAATTTTTTAGAATTAACAGAAACAGTTCATAAAAAAGTGGAAAAAATAACTCACGATACCAATGGCATCGCAACAGTCGATCATGAGTGGGTTTACGAGAAAGAGACAAAATTTAGTTGGATTACAGATTTAGTGCTTAATCAAAATAACATTTTTACAATCATGGAAGGAGGGCGAAAAAGATGGTCTATTGAAAATGAGACTTTTAATACTTTGAAAAACATGGGGTACAATTTAGAAAGAAACTACGGACACGGACACGAAAATCTGGCCACAAATTTGGCCTTGTTAATGCTGCTTGCTTTTTTTATTGATCAAGTGCAGGAGCTATGTTGTCGAACTTTTCAGAAGGTTCTACAAAAGGCAAAAAGAAAAAAGAGACTTTGGATCAAATTACGCTCGTATTTTGATTTGTATGCGATCTCCACAGATTGGCATGGATTATTTACATCTATTTTAAATCCTCAAAACAGGGTCTTGGATTCTACCTGAAATAGTAATTATTTTTTTGTGCAAGATTAACCCTTAACCAGTATCCCTCAATTGTTCACTGACTTAAAAAATACCGCTTGATGTGGGTAGAGGAAGTATTATTTTTAATTATAAACCCATAATGCTGCATCGCGGCCCTTAATCGCTGGCTACGGTCCCTTAGGTATATCGGTTCTACTTCTTTCATGGTATCATGCACTGCACTCAGCAGCATCAGATCGAACATTTTCGACACCAAGAATATCTTTTATCTTATTCGCAACTCCTCCACTCTTTTTTACTGTGATTGTTTTTATTATTGAAATATTGGTCTACCACTTCGCTTGCTTTACCCTCATGCAAGAATAAAGACGGTCTCCCTAAAGGGAACCCTCCGACTTTTTTCTTGCATGCAGCAAGACTTCGTGGCGACTGGCAATTTCATAAAAATAAAAACTCACACTAAAGGAGATTGAAAATGAAGTTGCTAACAAAAGAAATTAAAAAACAATTACCAAAAATTTATGAAACCGAATCGGTTAAACTAAAGGACAAAAAAATTATTTGCAAGTTCTTTAATCCATGCGGTGCTGGTACATGGTACGCTGTCGAAGGACAACAAGAAGAAAATGATTATGCTCCAAGTAGATCTGGGGCAATACCACTAAAATTACTTGAAGGATTTAATGGTGCGATTCAAGTAGACGGCTATGATGGTTATTCGCAAGCGATTGAAGAATATAATTTGATAAGGCTTGGGTGTTGAAAAATGAACAGGAGTTCATTTTGTCGCTTTAGCGTCCAAAGGACAAGTGCCAGGATGGCACGCAGACAAACCATTGTCGTCGGAAATTTTTTGATGCATCTAAAACATCAAGTGGAAAAAATATTGGTAAACGTGGTCTAAGTCAAATTCAGGAATTGTATAAAATAGAAAGAGATATTGCAGACTTGTCAGATGAAGAAAAAAGAGAAGTTAGACAATTAAAATCAAAACCAATTTTGGATGGTTTGAAGCTATGGATTGATGAAGTGCGATTAAAAATCACTCCAGACTCCATTGGTGGCAAAACGATAAATTACGCGTTTAATGAATGGAAATATTTAATAGAGTATATAAATAACGGTAGTTACAATATAAGTAATGCCCCAATAGAAAATGCGATTAGGCCTTTTTGTCCAGGAAAGAAAAACTGGCTTTTTAGCGCATCTGTTGATGGAGCAAACGCAAGTAGTATCTATTATTCTCTAATTGAGACCGCCAAAAGAAATAATCTAGAACCTTTTGACTATTTTTCAAAAATGTTAGATAAGCTTCCTTACGCGCAAACAATCGAAGACTATGAGCGACTTTTACCTCTGAAAAATTCGTTCTTGGTTTAAAAATTTAACGCTAGAAAAAAATTTAGATTTATTCAACAGGGTGATAAAAGAGCGCTTACGGTTTTTATTTCACAAGTGCCGCCTAAAAAAATTAATGGGATTAATGAAAAAGTTGTTACGAGACTATTGAAAGGAGTGGTTCTCGAGGTAAGTCTTCCAGATCATGACACGATAATTGAAATTATGAAACAGAACCTCAATCGACATGGACGTTCCCTGCCTGAAGATGTGCTGCAATTAATTGCCTCATCTTCAATGAACAGTGTTAGCGAAATTGAGGGCGCGCTGAGCAAATTATTCATCCATGCCGATGTTTATCATGAGCCCATAAATATTGCTGATGCATCACGATTGTTGATGATAAATGACAAGTCGGAAGCATTAAAACACAAGAAATAACTATACAGCAAGCGGTTTACTTTTGAAGCAAACGCGGGTACATTAAAAAAGATCGCGGATCATTTTAACATAAGCATTCATGAACTTCTCTACGGAGAGCCTGACCCAAGAGGTCTTATCGGATCAATCTTGGAGAATACAGTAATTCACTCTGGCGTTTATGAAGTGACTGTTAAAAGAGTCAATATAAACGAAAACAAGATTAATAATTGATCTGTCATTAGAAGGATTTTGCATGAAACAAGTTCTATGGTTTTTGGTGTTATCTCGCTTGTTCGCCTGCTCTTCGGCACCGCCAATGCCTGAGATAAATGTTAATAGCGATCACTCTAAAGCAATTATTGGGGCAAACGAAAAGATTGGCCAAGGTCTATACACTGAGGCAATCGAACTGATTAACAATATCCCAGAAAGTGAATTGTCATATCAGATCAAAAAAGAAGATGTCGGCGTGAATGATGGAGACAAGGTCTGTGCTAATAAGTGTCGAAGTATTGTTCGTTTTGGAAACGTTTCCAAGAAGAAAGTAATAGCTTCTATCGAAGAAATCTCCGAGATCGAGCAAGCTGCGACAGAGTCATGTGAACCGCCCAAATATAAATCAGCACCTCAATACATCGTCGATTGTTATCAAGAAGCGATCAAGTCGCGCTTTAAAACAGTTCCTAAAATTCAAACACCCAAGAATGTCACCCTTGGATGTACTGAAGACAAGTGCACATGGGAGTGTCCGCTCTATATATGTCCAATGTTTTATGCAGATAAAACGATACAGAATAATATTCAAAAAGCACGCGATCTTGCTGGACAACAAAATCAAGAATTAGCAAAAGCTCGAGAGAAAGCGGATAGTCCAGAGTGTGAACGAGCAAACCTCTCTGTGACAATCTGCTTGGCATACTGGTCAATGAAACAATCTGAGCGTGAAATTCAAAATTACAAAGAAATACAAAAAATGACGGGTGCAATTGACAACGATCGTCTCGTTAGGGCCGGCCAACAGCAAATAAACAGCAGGACATTGTTGAGGATTGAGAAAGAAAAATACCTTCAATTAACAAAAAAGCATTTTAGCACTTCTGCCTGTGTTGGCACACACATAGAGGAAAATCATCCGCTACGACAGGAGCAAGACCAGACCTGTGGAAAAAATCCACCAGAACGAAATTATTTATATGACTAAGAGGAGTTTTATATGGCACCAGACATTTCGATTGAGAAAATCATTAAAGATGCTTCAAGGATTCACTTTAGTGATGAAGATAAAATATCGTTTGTCTCATATGTCGAATTTCTTAAATTCTTTTCAGACAAAAAGACCATAACGAAAACTGATTTTATTATTGGTACTCATTTCGCCTATGCATGGATGCCAACCATTTTGACTTACGGGAAAAACTCCTCAGAAAAAGAATACAAGGAGTGTGCTATTAAATTAGATATGGTCAAGAAAGGCAAACTACTTTCAAAAAGAGACCTCCGGCTGCTCGTCAAAGTTGTTCATAACTCTATGGTTGGTGTTTCAAAAATATTACACTTCGTTTCACCAGAAACTTATCCAATAATCGATAGTAAGGTAATGCGATATTTCTCTGGGAAAAATGACACCATAACCATCGACACATATCTGAACTATCTTGCATGGTGCAAGAAAATCGTCACAAATTCCGGATTCAACAAAATCAAGAATATGATCGAAAAAAAGGTTGGATACAAAATCAGCGATCTTCGCGCATTAGAACTTGTGATGTATAAAGCATCGACGCCCGCTATTGCCAAAAAGGCCAGTCGCAAAATCACAATTAGCATTAATCAGTCCTTCACAGATGCGACAAACACCAGAGAGAAAGGTTAAGCAACATTTTTTCTGTAAAATTATAACTCCTATATTCTTCAAATCCT
>CAZCDT010000111.1:0-5110 GCA_964497525.1 uncultured Bacteriovoracaceae bacterium | reverse complement strand
AACAAGGAGTGGAGAAATAAAAACAACGCTGGTGGATTTTAAAAGACCTGTTGCAATTGTTGCAAGTCTTGCGATTCATTTAGATCGTCAAGTAAATGAAGGGCGAGCAATTAATAAGCAAAAAGATTTACCACCGATTGTAATGCTTACAGATACTAGCAAGAAAAGCTTTAAAGAGTTATTAAAAGAAGAGATGGAGAAAAATTCAAATATCATAGATATAGAAGATATTTTTGATTTTGATTTGAATCTTTATGATACTCAAAAAGCACAGTTTATTGGAATGAACAATGAATTAATTGCTGGTGGAAAAATTGATAATTTATTGAGTTGTTATGTTGGGCTTGAGGCACTACTTCAAGCAGATGGAAGCACTAATGCGGTTTTGGTTTGTAATGATCACGAAGAGTGTGGATCAACCAGCAGTGTTGGTGCGGATGGCTTCTTTTTAAAGTCTGTTTTAATTAGAATATTTGGTGGCGGAGAGTCTTTAATAAGGGCCTGTTCTAACGGTGTTATGATTTCATGCGATAATGCACATGCTGTTCATCCAAATTTTTCAGATAAACATGAAGGCAATCATCGTCCGCTATTAAATGCAGGTCCTGTGCTAAAAATTAATACAAATATGCGATATGCAACGGAGTGTGAGGGAGCGGCCCTTTTTCAAAAATATGCTAAAAAAGCAAACGTGCCGGTTCAAAAGTTTGTTGCAAGATCTGATTTGGGGTGTGGGAGCACCATTGGTCCAATAACATCATCTCAGCTTGGAGTTCGCACGGTAGATGTAGGTGTTCCAACTCTTGGAATGCATTCTATTCGCGAGCTAATGGGTGATAAGGATGGGCATGCACTCTACGCTGTTTTAGTAGAATTTTTAAAGAAAGATTAATATTTTTTTAATTTTGAACTTGTCAGACTCGTTTCGGATAAGTAAATTTATCATAATTAATCTGATGCACAATTTGTAATGAATAAATAATTTATGCCCAGGTGGTGACAAGCTTGCAGTAGCAAGCTTGGTTAGTAAAAAATCCTGAAAGGATTTTTTGGCTACCCGAAGGGCCACGTAGCAGGATGCGTAGTGGACAAATTGGCAGATGTTACGTGAATGAATGATAGAATAGATCGTTTATGCCCAGGTGGTGATAAGCTTGCAGTAGCAAGCTTGGTTAGTAAAAAATCCTGAAAGGATTTTTTGGCTACCCGAAGGGCCACGTAGCAGGATGCGTAGTGGACAAATTGGCAGATGTTACGTGAATGAATGATAGAATAGATCGTTTATGCCCAGGTGGTGAAATTGGCAGACACACTAGGCTTAGAACCTAGCGCGAAAGCATGGGGGTTCAAGTCCCTTCCTGGGCACCAGATTCTGGGGAGAACCATTGGTTCTCCCTTTTTTTTGCCTAAAATTCAACTACTTAACCCCTTTGAAATCGAGAATATTTTCATCAAAATTTTGGCCGTGGGCTAAATTTGGGCTACTTTTGGAAAAACTACTTTCAAACTGGTTCGTGACACCCATGCTCATGAACTTAATTGAGCTTTGCAAATGCTCTGGTGAGAAGTGAGCGTAACGCATGGTCATCTTGATATCTGTATGTCCCAAAATCTTTTGCAACTCAAAGACGCTGCCTCCGTTCATCATAAATTGCGAGGCAAAAGTATGGCGTAAATCATGAAATCTGATATGCCTGTCAAATTTTGCAGTTTTTTGCGCCTTGCAGAAATCACGATAGATATGGCCATAATCAATAAGCTGTCCACTTCTTGTTGCAAAAACATATTTAGGATGCCGTTGCTCCCTCATCAGTTGTATTAGCAATGACCTTACCTCTGGAACCATTGGTAAGATTCTTTTAAGCCTAGTTTTAGTTGTCTCTTTTGTGCCATATTTATCGCGAATTCGCGTAATCGTGATTTGATTAAGCCCAAAATCGATTCGATCCCAACATAGGCCACAAAGTTCACCAAGCCGCATGCCTGTGTGAAGTGCTACAAAAAATAATGGATAAAGTTCATGTTGATTGTTGGCCAAAAGAAATTGTCCAATTTCGGATTTTGTCCAATAAGCATCACAAATTAAATCATCTTTTTGTTTTGATATGCTAATAAAAGGATTGGCCACAAGATACTTTTTTTGAACAGCTTTATTCAAAATACATTTGAACATCATCATGATGTTGTTAATACCTTTGGCATTATGGCCATTCTTCTTGAGCTTTTGGATGAGATTTAATCCCATTTCCTCAGTGATTTTATTAAGAGCAATGTTTTGAAAATTTGGCATCAAATGGACTCTCAACATACTTTCATAAATTATGTATGTTCTTGGCGAGCTTTCAATTTTTACAAATTGTTCTAAAAACATTTTTGCAAAGTCTTTAAATGGAACTTGTCCTTTTAAATGAATTGGCTCGTCACCATGAGCAAGGACAGTGCTTCGCTTAGCAAGCATCTGGGTTTTCCACTCTTTTGCATCTGTTTTGCGTTCAAAACATGGGCCGTTAATTTTTGCACCATTTAAATAATAATGTTCTCGATAACGGAGAATTTTTCCTCTTCTAATTATTTCCATAAGAACTCCTCTTGTAAGAGGCCTTACGGTCTTTCATTCCACAATATTCAATTGTCAAAGAACTAGCTTCAATTAACCTTAAATGTATTAATTGAAGTAAAGGCACTATAACACACCTCCTGAGAGTAGAAAATGCTCTTTTTGAACACACTGCTTAGTTTGTGCGGACAACCATTGTTCCAAGTGGTCAATTTTAAATCGAACGAGTCTGCCAAGCTTAATATGGGTAATTTCTTTTTTGAAAACAGCAGCGCGGAGGCGTGAAATTTTTAAGTTTAAAAACTTAGCAGCTTCTTCAATTGTTAATAATATTTTCTCAATTTGTTTTTGTTGTTCATGCATATAGCTCTCCTAATCCAAAGCAAATTGGACTTGATGAATTAATATTTATTAGATGAATATTTAATTTACGCCGACAAGCACTTTGCGCTCTTGATAATAGTTCCAGATGCGCTTCAAAAGCCACCACAGGCCCTTTGCCAAATAGTACGGGGAGAGAATGATACGAAGAGTATTGATTAAAATAAAAAAGTACACTTCTACTACAAGCCAAGAAAAAAATCTGGTTATAAATTCGACTGTAAATCCCCAGATCGCAATCAAGGCATGAATAACAAAAAGACCTATGAAAATTTGTAGTAGTAGTTCCATCAATTCTTATCATACCATTCCTTTTTCTTCCCGTGAAGGCCTCAATAAAAAATATTGGCCAATAAATTTACTTGATAGTCTCCTCTGAAATTTGCGGTAGGTTTGTTTTACTATCCCATTGAATTTTTAATTCCACCTTGCGCATCTGTTTTATTTTTACCGCATCGATGTGGGCATTTTTTACCGTTAGTCCATCTCGCTCATAAGTACGGTACTTAAGATTTCCAGTGACAAAGACCTCGTCACCAACTTTACATTCTTTTTTTATTTTATCTGCCATGTCTCCCCATATTGCTACTTTATGCCACTGTGTTGACTTATCTGGTTCTCCTAAGTCACTTGGAGAAAACAAATCTTCTGCGACAGAAATATTTAAAACTTTTTTTCCATTATTGGTTGATACTAATTCATCGATACTTCCAACTCTTCCAAAAATATTTACGTTTCCAAAAATCATAAATCCCCCCTATAGTGAAATTTCTTGAAGTCTTTTTAAATCTTTGCCAGAAAGCACTGGCAGCACGTCCACCGCAAATTCTTCGCTGGTATAACTTGTATTGTTTTCGATGTTAAAATTTTTCGTCCAAAGTGCGAGCTTGTCTTTTTTAGATAAGGTGTTTTGTTTTAACTCAAGAATGTCTGACTCTGAAATTTTTGGTATCGCCAGCTTTATAATGTCTGCTGGTTTTATTTTGCAAGCAGTACGATTTTTGTTGATCTCTTTAGCTTGATCTTGCAACTGTTGATATATCATCTCTTCTTGTTTCTTACTAAAATCAAATTCAACTTTAACTAACTTAATTTTTTTTGCAGCCTTTTCATTTTGATTTTTAACTCTTCTTTCTTGCGGCCTTTGTTCTTCTTGTTCCATAATGTCCCCCCCCATCGCATTTTTCATTTTCATTTTTTTCTTTTCGCTCTTGTCCTATTCTTCTCTCTCTCCTCCCTCCCTTACTTACTTACTACTACCTACTTACTAACTACTTATATTTAACTTTAACTTTACTTACTCTCTTACTACCTCCTCTCTAAGTGTAGATTTCTGACCTCCTCCTCTAAAACTATGTTGTGAGGGGGAGGTCAGAAATCGGAACGCTAATTGTTGAGAGATTTAAATTACTTACAAAAGTTTTCCTAACGGGGTACATACCCCCTTGCAACCACGTTAGGAGTAGGTTGCAACCACCTTTGGAATCACTCATTTTATCGTTGTTCATAACATTATCTCGTCTATTTTTTTTTGATTTCCATTATGGAACCAAAGGCCTTCATGTAAATTATTCGTAATTTGATCTAGTCGTGGATGAAAGAAAAATATAAGTTTTTGATGTAACTCCTGCTTATCTGCTTCACTTAGTTTGGAATCCACTGATTGTAAAAGAGTGATGTACACATCAAAATCTGCTCGTTGGTCAAACGCATAAATAACTCTGTGGTAGTTTTTATTTTCCAAATAACGAAATAGTTTTGTTTTAATTTTTGCCGCGGCCTTGCGCGATACTTCAACTTCTAGTGCAGTCCAAAAGATTTGAGAACCTTTTACATTGAGCAAAAAGGCATCTGGTTCAATAGCATTTAATTCATTAAACTCACTAGAGTCAATAACCTCATGAGGAAATATACACTTGTCAAAATATCCAAGAACTTTGAATGTTCTTGCTAATTTTGCCGTAATCCAATCATGTCTAACAAAAGTATCATCTAATAAAAACTTTCCTTTTTGTCCTAAGCTATTAAGTCCGTTTTTTGTAAGCTGATAGATTACCTCTCCGTTTAAAGGGCCAGCAAGTTTACGAAGAAAGTTTTTTTTAACAAGTTTTTCCAAAGATTTTCTTAATGCTGAATCAGTTTGTTTGAAATTAAGTTCATCTCGAAGTTCTT
>CAZCDT010000110.1:0-5450 GCA_964497525.1 uncultured Bacteriovoracaceae bacterium | reverse complement strand
GAAGAATTTATTAAGAATCTAAAATACTATCAAAAAGGACCAAGAGGATTTAATCCATTTACTAAGGCAGGAGGATTTTCTGGGGGAACGATTGTAAATTATCCACAAGTGGCAAATGACTTTATTTTATCAACCGTCATCATTGAGTCGATGATAGGAATTGATAATTTAGATCAAATACTAGAAATTCCTGATTTAGATGTTGTATATTTTGGAGCATATGACTTATCTCAAAACCTACAGTTGCCTGGAGATACACGAAATAAAAAAGTTATCGACATTATCGAAAAGGCCGCAAAAAAAGTGCGCGATGCCAAGAAGTGTCCTGGTGGTTTTTTAGCTCATAATGAACAAGATCTAAAATGGCAAATAGACATGGGAATGCAGTTTATTTTATTTGATGTTGACTGTGGTGTTCTAAAAAATTCTTTTTCAAATGCAGTTCAAACATTTAAAAAGGTGCAAAAATCATGATAGCAAAAAAACTAAAGACAATTGGATTAATTCCTTCGAGATTAGAATCATCGAGACTTCCACAGAAGGCCCTTGTTGATATCTGCGGTCTTCCAATGGTTGTTCATGTATATAAACGAGCAAAAATGGCAAATATGCTTGATGATGTTTATGTTGTTACAGATAACCAACTTATTGCACAAGCAGTAGAAAAACACGGCGGTAAAGCAATAATGACAAGAAGCGACCATCAAACAGGAACAGATCGCATTGCCGAAGCCGCCGAAAAAATTGATGCAGATATTATTGTAAATATTCAAGGCGATGAAGCACTTCTTGATCCGGAACATATTAACAAGGTAGTAAAGGCCTTACATGATGACAACACCGTTAATGTTGGATTACTCGTTACCCCTTACAATAAAAGAAATTCTCCATCGGATATCAAAGCAGTGTTAAAAATGAATAATGATATAATGTATTTATCTAGAGAAGATATACCTTCAGACTCTAGAACCAAAAATGCTCCAATGCTTAAAGCATATCACATCGTTCCTTTTCGGAGAGACTTTCTATTTAAATATTCATCATTAGAAAAAACCCATCTGGAAAAAATAGAATTCAATGAATATTTAAGAATACTAGAAAACGGATTTAATATTAGGGCCGTACATGTTGATAGTTCTGCAATAAGTGTTGATACCTTCGAAGATCTTGAATATGTTCGTCAAGAAATGATGAATGATAAATTCTTTCCTAAATACAAAATATAATTAGCTGTGCCCATCACGCTACTTACCACCGTATCATTAATTATTTTTTTGTTCCATGATAGTAGTAGTGAACGGTACCTTTATGCATGGGGAAGTTTTTATAAGGAGTGTATGGGCGTAATATTTTAAAATCTGCTGTTAAAAATCCAGCCTCTTCCGCATAAAACCGATAATCGTGAGTATACGAGAAATTTCCTCGCCATATACTTTTTTTTAAACCATCTGGACAGCCTTTAGATTCATTACAAGGTTCACATAAAAGTATTTCTACATTCGGAACTTTAACAAGCTCTTTGAAAAAAAATTCCAAATGCTCTGGCTGAACATATTGCAGCGAACCGGATGAAAAAACGATTGTCAAATCTACATTCTTAAGTGAAAGTAGTTTCGTGACAATGGTCTTGGCAGAAAAAACTTCAAAAGATAAATTGGTATATTTATGATTAACTACGGAAAAATCAATAACCTCTTGATATATGTCTGAACCAAGAAAGCTGAAATCAGGATATTTTTTTGCGAAGTAGGCAATCTCTCTGCCAGAAGAACTGCCTATTTGACAAACATAGACATTTTTTCCTTTGTTTTTTATACAAATTTCATCAATAGCATCAAAGAATGGCTGTGCTTCTCTGGAAGACATATTACCAATTCGTTCATTTAAATTTAATACTCTGCTGTTATATGACGCGGCCCAATTTTTTCCAGAATTCCCCCCCATTGCGAACCCCTTAAGGGCCTCTCTTTTGTCTGCATCTTTTTCAGATACATATTCAAACCTCAACCAAGCAGCAATAAACCCAGTATATAAAAAATTATCCAAAAAATTTCTTTTTCCCTCATCGTGCCAAGATGAAAGCATTTTTAATTTATATGATTGTAAAAATGGTGCTTTGCATATAATCAATCCTAAAAAAAATAACCCTATTTTGATAAAATGGCTTAATATTTTTATTGGTAAATTAAACATACGAGTATCCAATTCTTTGACGACCTCTTACACTAACCAAGTCTTACTATTTTCTTATCAATCAATTATATATCAACATCCTGCTTCTTTTGTAAACATCTAAAGTATACCTCCTAATATAAAAATAAAACTCGATAGTATCCTTTTAGAATTGCACAGCAGATACTGTAAGAAAAAATAAGGCTGCCCTCAATTACTCTCAAGTTGTTTCAAAATAACTTTTACCAATTTATGACAAGTCATTTAGCGTTATAATCTTCATTACTCCCATTGCATTTCTAGCAAAGTTTCTACAGCATAGATTGGCAGTTCGATTAAATCTATATTGACGACACTGTCATGAATTTTGTGTTTGATTAATGTTTTAGAAAATGGATGACATGATACTTTTATTGCTTGAGCCCATTTATTGTCATACACAAAATAAAACAGTGATTTCAGAGTGCCACTTTTATCTGATTTAACTTCAATTGGTATGATCACATTTGATTTTTGAATCAAAAAATCGATCTCGCCTTTTTGAGAACCCTTATCTCTAAGCCAATATGTGAGATTTGGAGTTAAATTAGGTCCTTCAAGATAGGCCAAATGTTGCGCCACAAATTGTTCAGCGATGGCCCCTTTTGTTAAATGATCGCCTTGTAAATTGATAAATTCAGTTCGAAGCAAGCAATTCATCAATCCAACGTCAATGAAAAATAATTTAAAAATTGATTCATCTTTTCCTGCCAATAATGGCACTTTTGAAGCATTAGAATGGACGCATGGTAAGGCAATCCTTGCGTCTACTAGTAATTCGATGACACGTTTTATTTCTCTTGATTTTGATTCTCGATCAAAATTTTGATAGATAACTTTTTTTCCAACTTGAGTCGCGATTGAAGAAAATACTCTTGATATGCGTTTAAAATCTATTCGTTGATTATATTTTGGAAAATCTGCAAGATAGGTTTGTAGAATCTGTTGTTGAATATTTCTAATTTCTACAAGTGAAGTTTTATTTATATAACTTAATACTGCTTTGGGCATGCCACCAATGAAAAGATATTTTTGGAATAGCCCTAATGCTTTCTCGTGTACAGCTGTTGAAAATCTTTTTGCTTTGATATGTTCTAATAAAATATTTTCGTTGCATGCTTCAAGAAATTCAAAAAAAGTCATTGGGCCCAAATGATAAAATTCAATACGACCGACAGGGAAACTAAATTTTTCATCTGCTAATACAATTTCTAGCAAAGATCCTGCAGCAATAACTGCAATCTCTGGATGCATTTCATAAAAATATCTTAATAGTCGCAACATTTTTGGTGACTCTTGAATTTCATCAAAAAAGATTACCGTTTTATCAGTAATAACTTTATTAGCATAAAGTTGAATTTCTTCCAGTAGATCATTAATTTCAAATTTGGATTTTTCAATTGAAGAGAGCTGCCATATTTCAAGATTAATTTCAATTAGCGTAAGGCCATAGTTTTGACAAAATAATTTTACTAAGGTTGATTTCCCCACTTGCCTGGCACCTCTAATTACTAAAGGCATTCGATCTTTTTTATTAAACCAGTTAAATAATTCTGCTTCAGCATGTCTTTTCATAAAGTAAAAATACTCCATTTTTGACTTGAGATTCGCCAAGTGCAATCAATCATATCATATTGATTTTACGTTGAAAAGGTCAAATTTATGGGTTGTTTCAGTCTTCAGAAGGATGAATCTATGGGTTATTTATAAAATTTGGTGCTGGCACTGTTGGCATATATAAAAATATAATTGTGACTTAAAATAAACACCAGCTAAGTTTTGGTTAAAAGAATCTCTAATTTTTTTAGATCAACAGGTCTTTAATCTATTTAACAGATTTTTCTGATCCATTATTTTTTACTTCTTCAAGAAGTAATCTCAACTTTTGTATTGATAATACCAGGTCTGTAAAATAATGTCGGGAGAGAAATGGCACGTTGGCAAATATTTTTTTTAGTGATATTGAGTACCATCTAATTTTTTAAAAAAAAGAGGGTAGTGTCAATTTTTATGTGTAAATTCATCACTGAACCAAGGCGATGTTTTGCTTGAACTCAGAGGTTTACCCTTCCAAAAATGTTCCATTCTTAAACATATTACTGCTAACAGGTTATAGCAGGATTGTTCTCCTGTAATTATTTCCATACTTTTAGTTCTTCTTTTAAACTCTTTATTTAATCTTTCTATTGCAGATCAGTAATCCCCTAGCAAAAATGTTGCTTAACCTGTGTCGCAATAGTAATATCGTCGAACTTATCAACGATACTTACTAATAATTCGATTGATTAATGCTGCAAATAGTTTTTGACAACTTGAATTTTTTCACTATGCCAATGGCATTAATCCTCAAATTTTGTGGGATAAAAGTTAATTATGTTCATTGCCACACTTTTTTTCGATCAGATTCATGGCAATCCAAAATAGAGCACCTGAAAATCAAATCGCTTTCATGTTCAGACATAAAAAAAAATTACTACTACGACTATTCATATGCCTTAAAAGTACAGACTGATTCTATAATTAGTAATCAGTTGATAAATTCAATCTTTTATAATTTTTTTATCTCGACATTTAACAAAACAGACACGTCTTTTATTGCAAAGACAAAATTAATGTTACGCTTATTTATCCAACAAGAGATAGATGATATCGTCAGAACTTTTTTACTTTCAGTAAACCTAAAACAAGATACTCGCAGTGTGCCATTAATTATCGCGAGTGCAAAAATTCCACATTTTATTGTTGCAAAAAACAATATTCACAGTGTTATTATTTTACCCATAGATATTTCATGTTTTTTTGATCTACCATGGAGACTTCTAAAAAAACTTTTCCACTCCCTGCCCCTCAACGCTACGGCTAACAACTCGAGCGGACAATCCGACAATAAATTTAAACAACATAATCTATACAACAAATCCACACTGGATTTCAGCGTTGCATTCATTCCTCATCATGGCATTTTTTATGGTGATTTGTTTAAAAAAGACCACTTTTTTTCACCTTTGCCAAATAATAATTTTTATCCTCAACGCATTGTTCATTTTTCTTTAGATGAACCGGTTGACGTACTCTTCAATAGTTTTAAGTATTATGATACTAATAGAATACCATATACCAATTTACTCATGCATGCGCAGTATTCGATATATTCTAGCATTATAGAACTATGTGCACAGATTATTTCACGCCCAAAGATACTGATACTTTTAATATGGCCAACACTATTTTTTGAGTTA
>CAZCDT010000109.1:0-5676 GCA_964497525.1 uncultured Bacteriovoracaceae bacterium | reverse complement strand
TGAAGAAGGGCTTAAATATCTGGCCGCAAATTATGCACAAATGGGAATTTCATCGGTAGCACTTCCACCGCTGGGCTGTGGTCTTGGTGGATTAAATTGGAGTGATGTTAAAAATCTAATTAACAAACATCTTGGGCCGATTGAAGATTTGGATGTATATGTTTATGAACAAACAGAAGCTAAATCTGAATCTGAAGACAAATCTAAAAAACAAAGAATTGCTCCTTCTAAAAATAAAGGTCTTGCTGCTCAGTCTTACGTAAGCGATACTTTTTTGTAGGTCATACGTTTGCTAAAATCTATTTTTTAGACATTGTTTTCGTGGGGTGTTTGTGGGGTAAACTAGGCAAAAATAGACCAAAATTAAATATTATAGAATGAAAAATAGTAAGACGAGTAATGCTTAAAACCAGCATAAATACTGTGGTTTAGAGCGTTTTGTTGTTGTTAATTGTTTTTTGCATTTTCGCTCTTTTGCGCTCCATTCCTGGGCACCATTCAATAATCTATTAATATTAATTCTGTTCTTCTATTGTTGGCTATTGCAAATTATTGAATTCACCGTGTTTTAGCTGATCGTTTTAAGGCCCATAGATAGGCATTTCTCAAAATGGTGCAATTAAAACACGGTTGGTGCATTTGGTGCATTCATTCTTGACTGGTGCAATCTGTGCATTTATAATTTATTTAAGTTTTACCAACCACAACAATTGACATCAGTTATGCGCAGAGAAAAATTTAGTCATAGAGAATCTAAGACTATCGAGATAAAAGAAACAATACCTGAAAAAAATCAGATTATAAGGACCTGTGTTGCATTCGCTAATGGTGCAGGTGGAGAGATTGTAATAGGAGTTAGAGATTCATCACATGAAATCGTGGGTGTTACTGATAACGTACGAGATAAAATTTTTGAAGATATTGCAAACTCCATCATGGATTCGATTGCTCCGCATTTGATTCCTGAAATTTATGAAAAAAATATTGATGATAAAAGAATTGTTGTTATTAAAATATATCCTGGCAGCAAACCGCCATATTTTATTGCCAGTGAAGGAAATAAAAAGGGTGTCTATTTAAGAGTTGGTTCCTCGACCAAAAGGGCCACGGAAGATTATATAGAGGATCTTTACAGACAGCAGAAAAAAACATATTTCGACGAGAGTCCAAGTGAAGTGCCTTTTAGTGCGCTTAAGAAAGAATTGTTGACTGAGATATTTGGTAAAAATATTTCTTCAGAAAAAGCGATAATTGAAAAAATTGCTGTTCGTAGTCACCAAGACCCAAAGAAGCTAATTGCTACAAATGCTGGTATATTATTTTTCCACACTAACCCTGAAAATTATATTCAAGAGGCCATCGTCATTTGTTCAGAATTTAAAGGAAACAAAGGAAGAGATATAATTAGAACAATGGAGATAAAGGGGCCTATTCCTGATATTGTTCATTCAGTGCTTTCTGTTTTGACATCTTGGCTTGAAAGAGATTTGAAAGTATCAAGCTCAGGAAAGATGGAAGGTCGATTGATTGTCCCCCTTGTGGCCATTAGGGAGGCCATTGTCAACGCTCTTGTCCATCGTAAATACTTTATTCCAGGTGCCATCAAAGTCGCACTATATGATAATCGTCTCGAAATTTTTAGTCCCGGAGAATTACCAGGACTTCTTTCAATTAAAAATCTAGGTGATGGTACAACTTTTTTACGTAATCCGACTGTTGCCAAAATTGCTCGCAAATATAAATTAATTGAGAAACTTGGCTCGGGAATTAAATTAATTTTTGAATCATGTAAGGAAACTGGAATAAGAAGGCCAGAGTTCAACGAAGATGGTGATTTTGTAAAGGTAACTTTTTTCTTTGATAAAGAGCTCGATGATGATCTGACCGAGGAAGAAAAAATTATTCAAATGGGTAAAAATTTAAAGCAAATTAGGATAAAAGATTTGCTTGAAACTATCGGATTTTCAAGAAATACGGCGACAAGAAAAATGAATCGATTAGTTGAGCAAAAAATATTTGAGCGAAGAGGTAAGGGGGCAGGTGTAATATTTTTATATAGAGGCGATAAATGAGAAATATTAATTCAATAAACATAGAAAGACCTGACGAAAGCAAGATGTGTGAGCTTGGATATCATATCGTTAGCGGTCATAATAGAGTTTGTAAGAGCGGTACATCAACATGGGTTGACACTCATATGAGAAAAAATCGCGGTAAAAAGTTAATGTATTTAGAGGAAAATCTTCTCTTTATATTTTGGAATAATAAAAAGAGATATGAAAAAATTAATGCCGTAAAAGGCTTTCCTCCTTACCATGAAATAGATCCTATCATTCAGTTTTGGCTTGATTATTGGAAAGAACAAGGAATTAAATTACCTGAAGATTTAACGCCACTTCATATAAAAGTACTTATTGCTGTTGAATCCAGTTTTAATGTGACAGCAAGGCCCCAAACGACATCGGCAGTAGGACTTATGCAGATATTGAAAGGCGCAAGAAATTCATTAACAGGAACTATTGATGTTAAAAATAATGAAGTTAAGGACCATTATGTCTATGTAACAGAGTCACAACTCGAAGACCCGATAATAAATGTTGCTGTTGGAACAAGATGGCTTGCTCATAAGTTTTATTTGATCAGAAACCATAAAGATAAATCACTAAAGAAAACTCTGAAATTTTATCACTCAAATGATGAGGCCGGAGAAGAATATGCCAAAAAAATTCTCAATCTATATGAACAATCGAAATAGTTTTTTTATTATGAAAAACCTTCTGCTAAAGCAGAAGGTTTTCTCAGTCAAGGAAGGACGATTACAAAGATTTTCTCAACCATCCCTGAATGGATGGTTTTGCGAAAATCATCTGATCATAATGCTTCTTGCTTTTCTGCTGCCACTATCGATTTGGGGATATAGTGAGTCAGTATATTCTGGTATAAAAAAAGTAGAAATTTCTAAAAATAGATTTTTAGAAATTGAGTCATACTTCAAGGATGGATGTGACAGAGAAAATGATCTGTGTTTACCATCAAATCGATTATTTTTAGTTACAAAAACAAAAAAAACTGATCATTCAGATATTATTTCAATGTGGAATAATTACACCTTTGTTTATTTTGTAAAAATGTCACAGGACGAATATCTCTACGATCTTGATAAAAATGGAACTTTGGAGTTTGCACTATATCCAATGATTGCAGGCAATAATCCCGTAACGGATGCTTATATTTATTCAGTCTCTGAAGATAAAATTACTCATTATGGAATGGGGAAATTTCATTTTGAGCAGGGCCCACATGTGAAAGAAATTGAAAAAGGAAAATGGACAAGACCGCACTTGTGATTAGTTCGAGACCCCCACTAGGTGGTCTTAACTATTTTGAATCTTCTAACGAGAAATCAACATCTTGATCGATCATCTCAATCACGCTGAAAAATTGCAGGAGCAATTTTGTATTTACCCGAAGGGTGCTGTAGCAGGATGCGGAAGCATACATTCGATAATCGACCACTCGTGGGAACCATTAAGGCAATAGTACATCTTATGGGAGAGAATCATGATAGAGGAGAACTTTCTGGCCAGATTTATGTGGTGCCTTGTTGAAGACTGGGCACCATGTGCATAAATAATAGATTGATATTTTATGCACATCATGCTATTGTGCATATATTAAACCAATAACACTTATGCACATTTGAGGCACCGATGAAGCCACAAGACCGCTATAAAAAGATAATCGACCATTTAAACGCCTACGGAAGCATCACAAGCTCGGATGTCCAGGCCATGTTTGATATTCATCGCAACACGGCAAGTTTAGATCTGCGAAATATGGAGAAATCTGGCATCTTAACTAGTAGCGGAACAGGAAAAGGTGCAAAATACCTCCTTCGTTCGTCACTCCCATTTTCTTCTAATTTGATTACTCCAGTTTTTCTATTAAAAGAGCATAGACAGCTTGAAAACTATTTCAAAAAAAGAAATCGCCCAAAATCATTTTTCAATCGCACTTCGGACAAGGCCCTCAATGCTGACTTTTCTTACTCAAAAGAAATCAATTTATGTTTTGATGAAATGAAAAGAACAATATCAGAAAAACGCAAAACCATGGCAGAACAGGAACGAATCAGAAAAAAAGAAAAACTGATCATAGACCTCTCTTGGGCTTCTTCAAACATCGAGGGCAACACTTACTCTCTTCTCGAAACGGAAACGTTGATCAAATATAATCAAACTGCTAAAGGGAAAAGCTATCTTGATGCCCAGATGATTTTGAATCATAAGGAGGCCATCGGGTACATCCGCGAAGCACCTGATTACAAGCATCTCACTAAAAAGAATGTGTTAGAACTCCATCAATGTCTTACCAATAATCTTGGTGTTGATACTGGTTTTCGAAAACGTCTGGTCGCTATTTCCAACTCAAGTTTTGTCCCGTGCGACAATCAATTTCAAATAATTTCATTTTTTGAACGAATGCTAGATAAAATTAATAATACCTCATCAATTCTTGAAAAGGCCGTCGCCATCAATCTACTAGTGGCCTATCTTCAACCATTCGAAGATGGGAACAAGCGCACTTCTCGAATGCTTGGCAATGCCATATTGATGTCGCACGAGTATCTTCCAATATCTTTCATTAAAACGCCCAAAGAGGATTACATTAAGGCGATGCTGTATTTTTATGAAAAACAAAATCCCAGTTTTTTTAAAAAATTATTTTTAGAGGAACTTAATAACTCACTACGTGAGTATATCGGATAACAAAATCAGGTAACCTAAAAGGTACTTCTACTTGTACAAAAAAATAAAGTTATGCTTAATGCCCCAAAGCAGTTAGGGGACTTGCTTGTAGTTTGATATAACTTCTATGGTGACGTACTCATCTCGTCTTTTGTGGCCTGCCGCTAGGTTCTTCTGGACTTCGTTTCAACCTAGTGCTCGTTCGTATTTTTACTTACAGTTAATCCATTATTCTGATGTCCCCAAGGCTTGTCGTCTCTCATCAATTTTTAGTAGCATTTTGTTTTATGATTGTGTATTGATAACAAACTTGTATGAAAAAATGTTGTTTTGCTTATGCAACAAAGTGGTACAAGTAGAATTATATTTTTATTACGTATGGGCGTATCTTTTATGGTAACGATCGCATGGCAAGTGTTTTATAAATTTTAGTTCCGATAATAAGAGATCATTGATAACATGTTCATGCGACATTGTTTTCTCCTTGTTGTTTTTATTTTTTGCAAACTTTAATTATAATAAAGAGAAAACATGTCGTTTTTGATTGATTAAATTAGTTGTGATTTGGTGCGTTCCACTCTAAAACGAGAAAACCCAATCATTTTCCAATCCTCCACTCCAAGCATTGAATCCTCCTGAATCAATAAATTTGATCCGTTATATTAATGCTTTGCTTGAGGAATTTTTAAATGCAATTAGTGGAGAATATTCCAGTGAAATTCACACACTTTTTTCTCGTCAGTGGGACTGTACCCTTGTCAATCATTAAGGAGTATGCTTCTTGAACGATATGATATAAAAAAGTAAAACTAATTTTTTTATAATAAAAATAAATGAGGTATGTAATGAATAATTTTAGCTATAGGAATAGAACTCCCGACTTCCGCAATTTGAGATAAGAAATCAAAATTTTTAAAAAATATTTTAT
>CAZCDT010000108.1:0-6022 GCA_964497525.1 uncultured Bacteriovoracaceae bacterium | reverse complement strand
TTTCCTATATTGATTCTTTCCTCAGAGGTTTAGGTTCTTTCATACCGCCTCCTTGATTTAGTGATTTGTTATAAAAATTTTAGCAACGAAAGGAGGTTCTTGGCAAATCTAAAATATGCAATGTACTTGCTAAAACTTTAAACCCTCATATAATCAATAATATAGTTGGAGATAAAAGATGAGTGATTTAAAAATTCTTAAGGTGATAGATCGGTTATGTGATGAAAATTCACAAGATTATAAAATGCTATTTAAAAATGGGCCTAAAATTTGTCCTTCAGTTTCTACTGTTTTAGAAATGATTGAACTTTGTAGAGTAATTTTTTTCCCAAGTTTTTATGGAGAAAAAATCACAAACAAAACACAACTAAAATTTAATATTGGTCAGAGTGTTTTAAAATTACAAGCTCTTATGAAAAAAGAGATTCATGATTCTCTTTGTTTTTTATGCAGTAAAGATGGGGAGTGCGAGAAGTGTACAACTCTTGCAGATAGTTATGCAGATAATTTCCTTGAAGAGCTTGCGGGATTGCGAGAGCTTTTATTAAAAGATGTTGAAGCTACATTTCATGCAGATCCTGCAGCAAAAACATTGGGTGAAATTATTTTCTGTTATCCAGGGCTTCGTGCTATTACAAATTATAGGATTGCCCATGCTCTTTTAAAAATAGGAGTGCCACTTTTACCAAGAATTATTACAGAAATAGCTCACAGTGAAACAGGTATAGATATTCATCCAGGTGCTACAATTTCAGATTCTTTTTTTATAGATCATGGTACAGGGGTTGTAATTGGAGAAACTACAATTATTGGAAAAAATGTAAAAATTTATCAAGGTGTAACTTTGGGTGCAAAAAGTTTTCAGGTTGATAGCGATGGAAATCTAATAAAAGATGCTTTAAGACATCCAATAATTGAAGATAATGTAACAATTTATGCTGGAGCAACAATTCTTGGAAGAATTGTTATTGGCAAAAATTCTATTATTGGCGGAAATGTATGGCTTACTGACAGTGTGCCAGAAAATTCAAAAATTTTACGACAAGTCTGATTTTATCGTTTGAATTAAAAAATCACTAAAAAGATCACCATTTGCTTCCATCATTTTTGGAAACATTGAGATTGGAGTCATGCCGGGAAAAGTATTTATTTCATTTAAAAATATTTCATCGGCCTCTGGTACATAGAAAAAATCAATTCTCGATAGATGGCGAAGTTTTAGTCCTAGGAATGCTTTTAGTGCATAATCTTTTATCTTTTTAGCAATATCATCTGATAAATTTTGGGCCTTAATTAAAGTTGTTGTTTGACTTTGATTAGAATATTTTTCTTCAAAGCTATAGTGAGAATTTTTTGGAGTTATAATTTCCCCAGGATATGTTATTTTAATTTCACTATTATGTTGATAAGCAGAGACCTCTAATTCTCTTGGCGATAAGCATTTTTCAACTAAAACGTATGGAGAAAATTTAAACGCTTCAATTACATATTTTTTTACATCATCTAGCGTGGTTACTTTATAACAACCGACAGACGAACCTTGAGAAGATGCCTTTATAAAAATAGAACCCCATAAATTGAAAGCATCGATTGCCTTATTAGTATCTTTCACATCATTAAGAATAACATAAGGGGTGTTGGGAATATCGAGAGCCGATAGCCATAGTTTTGTTGTAATTTTGTTAAAACAATTTTTACTTGTTTCCGAATTACAACCTAAATAAGGAATTTTTAAAAACTCAAGCATGGATTGTATGTCGCCTGTTTCCCCAGGAAAACCATGTAGACATGGGATAACATAATCAATTTTAAATTTTTCTCCATCTTGAAATAAAATATTTTTTGATTCTGTAATTTCACACAATCGTCCCTTATTGTCTCTTTTGAGATGATCTTTTCCTATCTCAATCCATAAAAGATTGACTTCTTTATTTGTAGAAAGAGAATTTTCGATATGTTTTGATGATATTACAGATATATCATGCTCAGAACCACCGCCACCACACAACAATAAAACATTAATCATATTTTTGGCCTTTAAAGATTATTGAAATTTTTTGGGGATACGATCTTTGTTTAATTCTAAAAATAAAGAAATCACGTCAGAGGTTTTCATGGCCGTTGAATTTTTTTCACCGTATTTTCGGACACTGATTTCATTTGCATCTTTTTCTCTGCCACCTGCAACGAGCATGAAAGGAATTTTTGCTTGTTGAGTCTCTCTTGTTTTAAGTCCCATAGTTTCATTACGGTCATCTAGCTGTACTCTGATTCCATGTTGTTTAAATTCTTTATATAGCTGAGAGCAATATTCTAAGTGTTCATTGTTATTTACTGGTACGATTACAGCTTGTACCGGAGCAAGCCAAAATGGATAAGCTCCAGCAATATGTTCTAGGTATACCCCAAAAAAACGCTCAAGAGATCCAAGAAGGGCCCGATGTATTACAACAGGCCTTTCCATTTCACCTTTGGAATTTGTAAATTTTAAATCAAATCTTTCTGGCATTTGAAAATCAAGTTGAATTGTTCCTAATTGGTGATATCTTCCAATAGCATCGGAGATAACAATATCTATTTTGGGCCCATAAAAAGCTCCGTCGCCTTCATTTACTTGATATTGTTTGCCACTTTTATTAAGTGCTTCTTTTAAAGCATTTTCGGCAACATCCCAGGTCTTATCATCACCAACACGTTTCTGTGGTCTTGTTGAAAGTTTTATTTTTATTTTATCAAAACCAAAATGGTCGTATGTCACAAAAAACATTTCTAAAAGAGTTGCAATTTCTTCTTGTACTCCATCAAGTGAAATAAATATATGACCGTCATCTTGGCAAAATGTTCTAACCCTTGTAAGACCAGCAACAACACCAGATTTTTCATATCGATGTATTCTTCCAAAATCAGCAAATCTAAGAGGTAAGTCTCTATAGCTGTATTTGTGATGTTTGTAGATAAGCATGTGTGATGGACAATTCATTGGTTTGATTGCAAATTCTCTTTGATCAATATTTGTAAAATACATATTGTCTTTATAATTATCGTAGTGGCCAGAGAGGTGCCATAGTTCAACATCCATGATTTGTGGAGTGATTACTTCTTGATAATTGTATTTGTCATACATTCTTCTCATAAAGTTTACGAGTTCGTTATAAATAAATGCTCCCTTTGGAGTAAAAAATGGCGAAGCAGGAGCATGTTGATCAAAAATAAAAAGATCTAAATCTTTCCCAAGCTTTCGATGATCGCGTTTTTTTGCTTCTTCTAAAGTAAAGAGATGGCCTTTTAATTCTTTTTGATCTTTAAACGATGTTGCATAAATTCTTTGAAGCATTTGTCTTGAAGAATCTCCCCTCCAATAAGCTCCGGCAGTATGTAGCAATTTAAAAAATGGTGGAAGTTCGGAAGTATTTTCCACATGCGGGCCACGACACAAGTCACAAAACTCTGCTTGTTTGTAGCAAGAGATTTCTGCATCAAGAGGAAGATCTTTTATTAGTTCAACTTTTAATGGTTGATTTTTTTTTGTAAAAAAATCGATGGCCTCTTCTTTTGTCATTACAATTCTTTCAATAGGAATTTTTTGCTTTACTAACTCCTGCATTTTTTCTTCAATTTTTTGCAAATCTTCGTCGCTAAATTTGTGATCGATATCTATATCGTAATAAAAACCATTTTCGATAACTGGCCCAATTCCAAATTGCACTTTTTTATCTGGATATAAAAGCATTACTGCATGTGCCATTAGGTGAGCAGTGGAGTGTCTAATAGTATCAATATCGTATTTTGCCATAAATTCCTCTATTTTTATGAGAACTATCTGAATTAATAACAGAAATCTAACAATCATTAGAAGATAATGCAAGAGAGGCATCAAGTAATTTTTACCCGAGAATCTTACAAGATGTAAGATTCTTTGACGAATCGCATAGATGGTGTTACTGAAAGCGCAGCGAATACTTAATCCTAATCAAAGGAGATATGCTTCATGGACACAATTCTTGACAATTTTACCCAAGGGCCGGCCAGAGCGTTTTTTGAAGAATTGGAGTTAGGATCAAATGAACATGTAATCGATAATCAGGTTGAAGTTGGGCGCTCTTTTTATCTATTGGCAAAACTTTACTATGATAAGTCAGATTTAAGTTTGGCCAAAAATAATTTTGATAAGGCCTTAGAACTTTTATCTCCTCCAAGAGATTCTTTTTTGATATTAAAAACGCTAGGATTTTTGATTAGAATTTCTTCGGAAATGCAAAACACTCAAGATGCAGGAAGATACATTCAACTAGCAGAGAGTGTTTTAGATGGACTTGCAAAAACACTTGGTAGTTTAAATGCAGAGTATTTCTATCACCTAGGAACCGTAAAAAATTATCAGGGAAAATTTGACGAGGCTGAAGTTAATTTCTCTTTAGCGGAAAGGAAGTCAAAAGAAGAAAACGAGCCAGAACTTTTATCAAAGTGTTTGCTCGCACAATCTATGAATTATTTTTACCGCAAGAATTTTGATGCGGCCATTTCCTACTTAACTCAGTTAAACCAGTTACTTAGAATTATCGAAAGATCATATCTTTTAGGTTCGATGTATATGTTTTCAGGGAAGGTTTATCTGGCCATTGGACAGTATGAAAGGGCATTAGAATCTTTCAAAATGGCCAATATTAGTTTAAGGAATAAGAAATGTTGGAATTTGCAAGGCTATATTTTGATGTGGAAAGGCAATGTTTATAAAAAAATGGAAGATTTTACAAAGGCCATGACTCATTACCAAATGGCAATAGAGTTAATCGATGGCGCCGTTTTTAAGCGGCTTTCTAGTCTTTTAAATATGGAAGTTCAAGAAGTTACTGATACCGATGTTGATATATTTATGGATCGTACAAATAGAAAAATTATAGAGAGATCTTTAGGGGTAATCGATTTTAAACATCGTTTTGTATTACTTGAAATTCTATTTTTGTTGGCCCAAAATCCTGGTAAATATTACGACAAAGAATATTTGGCAAAATCAATCTGGCGTGATGAGTACAATCCCTTGATTCACGATAAATTAATCTATACGAGCGTGAGTCGATTAAGAAAATTAATTGAGCCAGAAGGATGCAAAGGTGGCAAGAGCAAGTACCTCATTAGAGGTAAAGATGGTTATGCTTTTAATCCAGATGCAAAAATTAGATTTTGTATAGAAAAAAGAGAGCGCTTAGCATCTACTCCTATTGCCAACGTAGAGCTTGGAAGTCCTGTTTAAAATTGGCCGCTAAACTGTGATTGTAAGTGATAAAGAAAATATTCAAATATTTTTAAGTCATGATAAAAATGCAGGTCATGTTTTTAATGATTTAATGCTGTCACAAGTAATCGAACTAGATAAAAAGTTCTTTCCAACTCCGTGGAGTGATATATCTTGGAGAAAATTAAATCTAGCAAATGAGAATCTATTGGTCTTATCGATTAAAGATCAAGAAATTGTAGGTTTTTTGCTTTTTTCTATTTCGGCCCTAGAGGAATTGGGACATCTTGTAAAAATAGTCGTCCATCCAAGCCGAAGAAAAATGGGAATCGCAAAAAGAATGTTTTTAGTCGGCATACAAAACTTATCTAAAAATCATATCGGTCGCTGCTATCTTGAGGTTGATGCTGAAAATAGTGATGCCATCTTATTATATAAGTCGATAGGATTTTATCAGCTTGCAAAAATTAAGGGATTTTATTCATACGGAGGCGATGCTTTGACTATGGAGTATATAATCCCAGTTGGAAAATAATAAAAGTTACTTTGAATATTGATTTTTTAAAGATATACTGTTAAAAGATTCTTAGTTGCAAAAAAGGTCTTTTTTTTATAATAGGCTTTTTTAGCATCCGGGGGCATAAACTTTTGTGATGTGATTTGTTGTTTTGTAGTTTATGGCCAAATCAATTCTTCTAAAAAAATGAAGGGTGGATTTTTCAAAAGTCCGCCCTTTTTTTTTATAAACAGGATGTTTTGTATGCCGCCGAAGCACGTGATGTGCGAGAG
>CAZCDT010000107.1:0-6259 GCA_964497525.1 uncultured Bacteriovoracaceae bacterium | reverse complement strand
GATTTAAAAAAGTTTTAATTTTTAATTAACACTTTGTTAATCCAGTAAAACCATCAAAATTTTTTAACAACTTTGTAGTCTCCTCTTATGGATACAACTTATTGATTTTATGCTTTTTTGGACGGGATAGTGTCGAAGTCAGGAGAAAATATGTTTCTTTGTTAAAAAGTTTCAAAACTCAACCCCAAACCCACATGAAATCTTTGCAACAGCATTTCCTGTTGAACCATTACTAAAAGAGTATTTACTGATGTCGATAGCCCAGTTTAGAGTTAATGCAGATCTCTTGTCTTTATATTCTCCACCAACTTCGACTCCGATTTTTGTGCTGGCCGATTTCCAATCTTTAATCGCATCATCTTTTTGCTCGTTATCTCTTGGTAAATAATCCTTACGCGTGCTGGATGCAGAAAAAATTCCTTTCCCGATAACCGGAGCGATGTAAATGTTGTTATAATATTTTTTTAACTTCACGTTTAATTCATGGCCAGTCATTACTGATTCATAAGTGACTACATTTGAAATTCCTAAATTATCTTTTTTGGTAGAAGTTGCTTGATCTTCTGCTCTAAAGTATGAGTATTCCAACGCTAGTTTAAAATCGTTTTTTAAACTTTGATTTGCCTCAATACTAAATCCTAAACCAATAGGGTCGCTTGAAAATAGTTCACTACATTCAGATGTTGGCAACCCTGATGAAAAATTAATTTTTGTAGATATACTTTTTTTATCTAAGAAGTATAGATCGAAAATATTTTTATTTGCAATTACAAGATCAGTTGAATTACTGTTTTTAAGTTTTTGATCTAACTCTTCTATTTTTTTTATTTTTTGTTGTTTGTTTTTTACTACAGCAAGTTCTTTTTCTTTTACTATAATTTGTTGATTTAAATCCTCTAACTCTTGATTGCTAATTAATGTTTTAGATGATGGACGTCGCGCAATGTTTGTAATTTTAAATTCTAGTCCTCGATAACAGAGCCATATTCGCCCCTTGCTTTTACATTCATTTCTCATTGGGTAAATCACATATTCCATATCGCGGCAATCAACAGAATTCTCACAAACCTTATCAAACTCTATTTTTGCGTTCTCAAATGCTTTTATTCTGGCAAGATTTTCTGTGAAATCCTCTGCTATACCGCAGCTGAATATTCGATCGCCAACTCTCTCGCTGGCAACCTGATTGCAATACCATGCGTTTGCATTTGTATATAGAGTCAACATTATAAACATAGTCAAGAGTAGAGGGTTAATCATTTTGTTATCCTATTTCATTCTTGGGTCTGTTGATAAAATTTTTAATGTAACTGGCCCATTACTATCTTGTTCAAAATATGCCCGTGCTGCATAAATAATACTTGGTAGAGCGGTATATAAGTTATCCTTAGAGTCTTTGTTTGTTGCTTCAACGATCCAGTTTGGTGTTTTATCTTTAGAATTATATTTTTGTTTCGTATAGAAGAAAAATTTTACTGTTTTTGTGTGTTCTGTAACAAGCTTAGAATATTGCCTTTCACCAGCATATGATATCTTCGGTACATTTATTGCGTAGGGATTGCTTTCTTGTTTAATACTGCCGACATAAGAACCTGTTTTATTGTAAAGTCCGTAACTGTTATTAGTATTACTTTGTTGTTGTTCTACATTATAAACAGGCTCACTCCATGTTTCAATTCTGCTTTGAGATGTAGTTGTTGCATCCATTGCAATAATATAATCTGCAATAGATATACTTGTTTCTTGAAAAATATCTGCAAGTTTTTGATGTATAATGTTTTTTGCCTTTTTAAACTGTAGTGCGGCAATTTCTCCATGAGTAGCGAGTGGTACATAGGCCACTTTTTTCTTTTTTTCAGTGGTATTATCTTTTTTTTCAAGACTGTTTAGAGCAATTATTGATACTGTGGTGTAGTCCGAATTGTCTGTATCTGTTTTTAAAATTAATCTGTTTTGTTCAAAAAGAAAAATTGTACCAGCATTATATTCCACAATCTCTCCATTTACGGTATTTGAAACATGCTTGGGCGTGAATCCCATTTTTTTTTGCGCAACTTCTTTACTGTCTCCAAGTTCAACGATGGAAGAGTTGATTGCTTCCATTGCAGAACAACCGATTAAAAGAAAGGCCATTATACTAAGAAGAAAATTCATATGAACTCCTTTTTTCTATTTGCCGTCTAGTATTGTTGGTTGTACGGCAAGAATTGATATCGTGGATAGATTAAAAGAAAATTGATTTTTGATTATAAAATCAGATTGCTCTCCTTTTATCGTTGTGTTTTTAAAGATACTAAAGTTATCGTTTGTGAAGATATTTTGTAAGACTTCTATAGCGTATTGTTCTTTGTTTTTAAAATATTTCTGAATACCTATAATAATTAGCTCTAGAGTGAAGTGATTATTGAAGTCTCTGCTGACATATAAATTTAACAGGTGAGTATTATTATTTTTTACAGCAATTCCGATTGATTGTTCTGGCAAATGACAAAATACATCGTATGCTTTTTGATTTTCAAACTTGATAGTTTTGTCGTGCTTTAACCAATAGACCTCTTGTTCTATAAAAGAAATTAAATTTGCATATATGTTTTTCATGTTAAACCATCTTTGTTAATTTGTGCTTTAATAATAGAGTTATCTGCAGCAAGCATTTGTAGTGCGAAGTAAATTGTTGTTGTTTGGTTTAGATTTATTTCATGTTCACAAAAGCTGATGTTACTTATGCTTAATTCGTTAGAGTTGTCTTCAAGCTGTTCTTTGATGTAAGTTAAGATCTTTTTATTTGATGATGATAGTTGCCAATGATATTTTTGAGAGACTATAAAATTAAGATGTTTTGTATAGCTGCTTTTATCGTCTGTTTTTTGCTCAAATATTTCAATATCTATGCATTCTGAATAATCTGATAAAAAAAGGCTTAGCTGGCGTTGTATCTTTTTTTGAGTAATCTTTTCGATTATACTCTCTTGGCGCATGACGGTGATTGTTTGTTGGGTTGTTGTTGCGATACTAAATACAATTTTGGAGTTATTGTTTAGCGTTGCAGAGAAAGTATCCATATTAAAGAAGTTGTTTGTGATATTCTCATAAAGGAATATGTTAAAAGATGTAAATAACTCAATTTCCGTTTTAAACTTTGCTCTTACATATTTTTCTAATAAATATTTTGATGCAAGAAATCTCCAGAAGATACTCATCTTTTCAAAACCGGCCTGTAAAAATACTATACTTAATTTATCATTGTGCTTTATAAATAGTGCAAGGCTGTTTATGTTTGCACTCAGAAGTAGTTTCGAGTATTGAATGTTGAATGTTGATTCTATTTTTGCAAGATTATTTATTTTGTTTGCTTTATTGAATGGCCCAAGTAGTCCGTGAATGATTATGCCTAGCAGGCAATCGCCATCAGGTTTGTTATAGCTTATCATGATATGCTCTCCATTGTTTTGTCGGATAGCAGAAAATAAAGAGATGATGACATCTGATTTGGTTCAAGAATGTTTAAAGCAACTAAAAGATATGTTTCTTGTAAAAAGAGATCGGTGTTTTCTAGCTTGTTAAAGAATCTTTTATGAAATGAAAAGGAATTGAAAAATAAATTGGTAACAAGTGTGTCTAGTGAATGTGTTAATTTTTGTAACAGCAGTAGGTCGCAGTGAGATGTAAGAAACTGTATTTTGCTGTCAGTAGAAAATGTGTAGAAAAATTTTTTATAGAAAAAGCCACGTTCGTTGTCTAATTCATAATTTATTTGTTTTTTTTCTATAATAAAATGCTCAAGATGCTCTACCTTTTTTAATGTTTTGGCAGTTGTCGATGATTTGTTGAGGCATGATCGTACACTCATGGCCAATTGCCACTGCAAATATTGAGACATATGTGACTCCTTTTTAAAGTTGTCGATTAATTGTTAGTAGCAATTACTGCGAGGCGGGGGGGAGGTTGAGAAATAATTAGAAAAACATAAATTTTCTTCATCTTGAAACCATGAAATTACAATTTTTTGATCCTTAATATTTACAACATGTAGAGTTGCTTCAATATTGCTTCCAATAAAAAGAGTTATTTGTTTTTTTGCAAACATGCAATCAATTATGCCATCTACAATAAAGCCCTTTATTATCGGTTCTATAGTTTTTTTTCCCGAGAAAGAGCATGCGTTTGATTTCCCAAATCCATTTATATCTATTAATCGTGTTTCTTGTGCAAGGCCAGAGAAAGAGGATGTCAAGAGAAGTAAAATAATAATTTTTTTTATCATCAGTGCCTCCCAAAAAAAGTGACTATTTTATAGACACTAGATATACCCCTGCCACTTGATAAAAATTAAATATTTATCACGATATAAAAAGAGCATTTCTAGATTTTCTATATACAAAATATAACAAATTTTTGAATTGTACTCAATCGCATATTTTTTTTCAAAATGCTTTTAAAGTTTAATTCTTGTAAAAACAAGCCTCTGGCAAGAGAGAAAAAATAGAATATCGAATGATTGCAGTAGATTATAAGAAACTTGACTTTTATTTTTTTCTTCTTGCTCGTTGGTGCTATTGGTAAAATTTTATATTTTTATTTCAGTTAAATATTTAACTTTTTTTGTATTCGTCGTTTTTTGTATATTTGCATTCGCCAATGCTGTTGAATATAATTTTATTATTTGTTACACTTTGTAAACAGCACAGGAAAAATCACCGCATTATTAATCTTTTGTGCACGGTATTTTATCGTGATGCAGTGGAATGTTTTTATAGGGGTCGTACTATGACAAAATCAAGCTCAGAAAGTATTACCTGTAGTATTTGTGGCCATGTAAGCATTCATGAGGTTCTTCATTCAATTAGTCTTTTTGGTTATTCTGATTTGGATACTCGTGCGACAGGCCCGAATCGCATGATATTTAAACATTGTGTGCAGTATTGTCCTTCTTGTCATTTTTGTGCATCATCCATATCAGAAGAAACGGCAAATGCGACAGAGATTATAAAAAATCAACGTTATCTTGATTTAATAAAAAATAAGAAAATACCGCAAGTGATGAGATATTTTTTATGTTCATCATATATCTGTGAATATAATGCAGAGTTTTATTATGCGGCCATTCATTATTTATATGCTGCATGGATTGCTGATGATAAGAAAAAATATGATCTTGCAATATCGGCAAGAAAAAAAGCAATTGTTTTATTTAGAAAGGCAATTAAAAATAAACAAGCGTATTTTCGAAGTGGAAGAGGGGAGGCTGCATGCTTGCTCGTTGATTTATTAAGAAGAAGTTTGCAATTTGAGAAGGCCGACAAGCTTTGTAAAAAAGAGTTATCAAAAAGACATGATGAAAAGTTTAAAAACATTTTAATGTTTCAACAGCTTTTGATATCAAAAAAAGATAGCAATGCTCACTCGATTCAGGAGGCATTGAAGATGAAAGAGGTTCTAGCATAAGAAGAAATATTTAATATACTTCTCCTTGTGAGATAGATTATAATTTGAAAAGCAATATTATAAAATCACGGAGGATTTATGTTGCGAAAATTTTTATCTACAGTTTTTATATTACTTCTGCTATCTTCTCCAATCTTGGCAAAGGATTTAGATTGTTCTCATGACAAAACAACTTTTAGTTGTGTTGAATATATAAAAAATTATGATGCAGATACAATTACATTTAATATTCCGAATACACATCCTTTAATAGGAGAGAAGATTTCGGTAAGAGTTTATGGTATTGATACGCCAGAGCTTAAAACACGAAATGTCTGTGAGAAAAAACAAGGAATAATTGCAAGAGATTATGTAACAACTATTTTAGAAAAGGCAAAAAGGATCGATCTAAAGAATTTAAAAAGAGATAAATATTTTCGTATTTTGGCAGATGTAATAGTTGATGGCGTTTCAATTGGTGATTTACTATTAAAGAATGGCCATGCTTATCAATATTATGGAGATACTAAGCAAAAAATTGATTGGTGCAAACAAGTTAGAAATGTTGCATCAAAGAAATAATATTAGGAGCTTTATCAGAAAATGAATAAATAACTTAACTATAGTTGTATTATAGAAGTCATTGCCGCAAAACCAAAGTTACTCAAATTGCAACATCATTTTTTTTTAGATGCTGGCCCAATTTAGGGCCAGAGATCACCAGCTTTGCAAGATTTAAAATACAAATCTCTTTCAATAGTAAGTCCAAACGGCAATTGGATTGATTCCAATTCATTTAGAGAAAAGTATCCCCACTCTTTTTCATGAAGATCAA
>CAZCDT010000106.1:0-6453 GCA_964497525.1 uncultured Bacteriovoracaceae bacterium | reverse complement strand
GACTTGGTTATTGCTGGTGGTAGCGAAAACATGTCAATGTATCCTAATTATTTGTCATCCTCCTTTTCATCGTGGTTACAAAGATTAGTAAAAGAAAAAGATTGGCAAAAAAAAATTGCTCTTTTTTTAAAATGTCCATTATATGATTTTAAAATACATAACTCATTAAAGGAAGGCCTGACAGATCCATTTGAATTTAAACTTATGTATGAGTTAGCTGATGAACTTGCAATAAGACTTGGTGTCTCGAGATATTTGCAAGATTGTTATAGTTATCGCTCGTATTTAAATGCAGTAAAAGCACATAAAGAAAATATTTTTGCCAAAGAGATTGTTCCAATATTTAGCAGTAGAGAAGATGGCGTGATTGTTGACCAAGATTCTTTTGTATCACATGAATTAATACAGGAGCATTTTTTTTCTGCACATGCTCTCAAAAAAAATTTTGGTCAAATTACAGCATTCACATCTTCAAAAGTTACAGATGGTGCTTCATTGGTGTTACTTGCAAGTCAAGAAGCACTTAAAAAATACTCATTAAAACCTTTATGTGTAATTGGAGATTCTTATAGTTGCGCAAATAGTCCAAAGGATTTTTCTATTGCTCCAGCAATTGCAATGAGCAAACTACTTATAAAAAGTAAGTTAAAATTTAGTGATATTGATTTATTAGAAATAAATGAAGCTTTTGCGGCCCAGGTTTTAAGTACAGTGACAGTGATAAATGATGACTTATGGCGTAGATTGTATGGGATTAAAGAAGATATTGGATTGATTGATATGGAGAAATTAAATGTTTGTGGTGGTAGTATAACATTAGGCCATCCAGTCGGAGCATCTGGCGCAAGAATTATTATGTCGCTTGCGAATCAATTAAATCATTTTAAGAAAAAAAGAGGACTTGCTGCAATTTGTGTAGGAGGCGGTCAGGCAAGCTCTCTACTATTGGAGGCCGTTGAATGAATCCTGAATTTAATATTCAAGAAGAATTTATAGAATTAAAACTTTTTGATGTTGTTTTTTCATTAGATGTATTTTTACGTCTTAATATTATAATGGATGAAATTGCTTTAGAGTTATCGGGAAGTGAAAAAAAACGAGTTTTAATTGTTTATTTAGGTCAAAAAAATGCTAACTTATCTGATTTTATTGATCCATACTCAATGATTGACAAAAAAATGTATCCCAAATTTCTAGAAGCAGGGAAAAAGTTTTTTGATTTCTTTTGTGCTTTACCTATACAAAAAATTGGAATTTGCGAAGAGCATGTAACATCTTTTCATTTAGAATTATCCTTCCTATGTAATTACACCTTGATTTATGATAATTCCAATTTAAAAGTTTCTTGGCCGGATCTATGTTTTTTTCGTATTCCGGTATTGGCAGGGATTGTACCCGCTATAAAAAAAATAGGATTAGACAATGTATTATCTTTAATTCTTGAATATGAAGTTTTAGATAAAGAACATGCTGTTGAGAAAAAAATTATTGATTCAGTAATTGTAAGAAGTGCTGATATAAAAAAACAACAAACTACGATTCAAGAGATAATCTCTTATCTATTATCTTTGCCTCCACGATATGAAGACAGTTTGGATTTTTTTGCAATGCTAAAAAATCGCTGGATACTGTTTAAGTGGCAAAAAAAAATTAGACAAAACGTCGCTCATACTCAAATTGAGTTAAAGTTTTTAGAGAGCATTAGAAAAAGTCTTGATGCAGGAGCTGATTTACAATTTTTAATTCAAAAGGTATTACTTTTAGAAGAGTTAAAAAAAACAAATAGGAATCGTGATAAATTTTGCAAACGTTTGTCGATATCTTCTTGTTATTGTAACGCAATACAACTGCACGCTTCTCCTAAAAATATGTTATTATTTCTAGTTGATTTGTTTGTTGATGGTATCACGTATTCTAATGTTCAGATTTCTTCCATCGAAAAAGATTATGCTCAAGAGCTTTTAAAGTCCACTTATAAAGCCGTTGTAACAACAAAGGGGTTAAAGGGGAAATTTTTTCAGGCCAAAGTAGCAAATGTTTTCGGTAGAATAGAGATTTGTGACAATGATTTTATTAAGAGAAAATATAAAGAATGTCTCGTGCTTTATATGAGAGATTATCTTGATACACCTGTCGCAAATCTTGTTTTTTTTAAAGAAGGTTCGGGGGATATTGTTGGACGTTTTTTTCATGTTTCAATATCAAGTCATCTTTGGAAGGGGTTTGTGATTTTAAATAATTCAAATGATGTAATAATTGACAAGTTGTTTAAGCAAAAAAATTTTTGCGTTGTACAAAGCGATACTTCATACTTTGCTCTTTGTAATTTTATAAAAGACTATGTCTTGATGTTAGAAGTAGCACTTGATTGTCTTGGTAAAAAAAGTGATATGGAATTTGTTATTTTTGATTCTTCTTGTGATCAAATAGTAAAGATTTTAAAGCATCGATTTTGTGACTTATTTAAAAATAATGAGCAAAGCGACAAGATTGTCTTTTCTGGCTGGTTAGAATTCATTGCTTTTGTTATCCATGATATTTTACTAAAGCTTTATCCAAACTTTGATGATTTAGAGGTAGATTTTATTTGTACCAATCTTTTTGCAATAACCAATCGCTTTGAAGGAATGACTTCGTATATATTAAAAGAGCATCAAACTTTACATAAAACATTACAAAATTATTGTATGGAAGGGAAAATGGATAGTAAGATTCTTAAAGTATTAGAAGATTTTGTAGCTAAAAGGCGAAATATCTATGTATAAAGAGTTTATCCTATATTTTTTCTCTTATATTATTCGAGCTAAAACACGTCAGCGTTTATTGTTTTTGGCATTTTTGGGCCTAATGATTTCAAGTTTTGCACTACTTTTTATTCAAAGCACGATGGGTGGACTACAAGAAAAACTTATTTCAAGATCAAAGACCGTGCAAGCATTGATGACAATATATCTTGATAATGAAGACGAGAAACAAAAAGCTCTAATTTTAGAGGATATAAAAGAATCACAAGCAATTTATCTTGAAGAGTTTGAGATGGAAATGCTTATAAAACATCAAGGCATCATAACACCTGCAATTGTGCATGGGATAAAAAGGGGAGTAGATATTTTTGATTTTTTAGGGCTTGATACAGACTCCGGAATCAGTTTAGGATATGACTTGGCAAGTAAACTTACAGTATCGGCACAAGATCAGATTCGTCTAATATCTCCGGCCCATAGCGATGTTTTGTTTGGTGATATTCCAAGGGCAACGACCGTGAGGGTCAATAAAGTTTTTATCAGTGATGTTCCAGAAGTTGATCTATTTCATGCTTGGGTGGATATTAAGTATCTCTATCAAATTGCGCGTGAAAAGAAAATTAATAGAATTAGAATTTATTCTTTACCTAAAAATAGCTTAAAACTCTATCAAAATTTAAAGGCAAAATATCCAGAACTCCTTATACGCACATGGGAAGAAGAAAATGCAGATCTTGTATGGTCGTTAAAACTTGAAAGTATGGTAATGCTATTTCTATTTGTTGCAATGACACTACTTGTTTCTTTAAGTATTACATCTGGTCTTGCAATATTTTTTACTAAAATAAAAAGAGACTTGGCAAGTTTTTGGATTCTTGGAGCTTCAAGGAAAAAGATTAATTTCTCGTCAAAATTATTGCTTAATTTTTTAAGTATTACCGCCATCACAACTGGAATAATTTTTTCTTTAATTGCTTTGACCTTATTTGATAAGTTTGGTGGAGAGATTATGCCTGATATTTTTGTCGATCGAAAAATTCCGGTCTACATAACGGCATGGGGTATTTTTATTTCGTTTTTAATCCCTTATGCTATCTCTATTTTATTTTCGTTTTTTAGCGTTGTTCAATTTGAAAAAGATGATAGTTATCTAAACTTAATTCGCCAGTAAGAAATACACAAAATTTTGGCACTTTGATATCGCATCGGTACCTTTTTCATGATGTATGGAATGTTTATCTATGTCTCTGAAATTATAGTGTTGCTCTCGTTTTAAATAGACAAAATTTTTCCCTATCTTTTTTCGAGTTATGAAGTTGTGTATAATGTTACATAAACCTCATTTTGGAGAGTTTATGAAATTTTTGATAATAATGGTTTCTTTTATTCTCTATTCTACAACGATTTATGCTGAATCAAATGTAACTTCTAAAAATTGGCAAAATATATGCAAAGAAATTTCTAAAAATTGGGGCGCGCGCAGTTATTATGAAGAGTTGTTTAAAAAGATGCCTTGGCAGTCGCTGGATGATAAAAAAGTTTACGAACAAATAACAAACCGGTTAATGACTTCTGTTACAAGGGTAAAGTGTAAGGACTCTGTGTTATTGTTTCAGGGAAGTGATGAAGCTTTGTTTTTTAAAGATGTTGATATAACTCAGAAAATGTTTTTAATAAATAACAAGCAAATATTTTTTGATATCTCTACTGCTAATTCAGCAAAAGATATGTTGGCAACTTCGCAGAAAATAGCTGGCGATCTTTTTAAATTAAAGCTTTCAATTTTTGATCTTGTTTTTCCAAATGCTTATGCGTTTGAACCTTTTTTAATTGGCGCAGGTATTTTTGTTGTTGCAGGAGCTGTATATACAGCATGGGATTATGGAACGACGGTGGCCGAAAAAGAGAACTGTTTAGAGCGTTATAAGTACACTCTTCGTAATGGGCAGATATATGGCGCAAATCTTGAACAATGTTATAAAGAAAATATTTGTAAAGTAACATGCAAAGAAAAAGATTTGTGGGCCTCTCAAATTCGTTGTTGCACAGATGCTCGAAAGTGGGCACAAAAAGAGTCCCCGCTTTATGAAAAGTATCTATTAGAAAATTCAATTCAAAATGGATCTGGTGGAGGAATTGTTATACCAAAATAAAGTCTATTCGATTTTAAATTAAGAGTGTATCCAATCCAGTCGCACTTTATCATTATTTCGCAAAAACTTATCTACAAACATTGCAGCACAAACTCCATCTCCGGCCGCAATTACGGCTTGCTTTATACGCGTGCTAACTACATCTCCTGCTGCAAAAATTCCAGGAATTGTCGTTTGAGAATCTTTTTTTACAATTATTCTTGCGTCACTATCTACGCTAAGCTCTGGTGGAAAAAAATCAGCAATAGAATGAGAGCCAGGTAGATATATAAAAACACCATTAACGTCTATTGTTTCTATTTGATCGTTATTTGTACTATCTTTTATATTAATTTTTGTAACTTTTTTTTCACCAAGAATTTCATCTAATATATGGCCCTTTTTTATAATTACATTTGGTAGTGATTCAACTTTTGCAATTAAAGATGGATCAGCTTTAAATGAATTAGTTTGAGAAATAAGAAAAATTGTTTTTACTAAATTAGATAAGTATAAAAGCTCTTCTAAGGCCTCATCAGAATTTCCAATTACTGCAACAATTTTATTTTGGTAAAAATCACCATCACAGGTTGCACAGTAACTAACTCCTCTTCCTAAAAACTCTTTTTCGCCTTTACAACTATTTTTTTTGGGAGAAGAGCCTGTGGCAATAATTACTGTCTTGGCAAAAAAATTGTCTTTTGCTGTAAAAATTGCTCTATTATCCGATGAAAAATCAATGCCTGTAACCCTATCATTAATAAAAATAGCACCAAACTGCAGGGCCTGATCTTGAATAGTCTTAACGATCTCTTTACCTGCAACAGGCCCCTTAACTCCTGGATAATTACTGATATTTTCAGTAATACCTAAAGCACCAGACCGAATACCTTTATCTATGACAATGGTCGAGTGATTTGCTCGTGCAGTATATAAAGCCGCGGAAGCTCCAGCAGGGCCGCCACCTAAAATAGCGACATCATAAATTTTTATTTCATTTTGATTCGATATCATTTTTTACTTCGTCCATATTAAGGCCTTTTATATGAGAAATTAGAGATTCTAGCTCTCGCTCAGGTAGCATTCCTGGTTGATTCATAAGCATTACTCCATCTCTGAAGGCGACAATTGTTGGAATAGAAGAAATATCAAATTCACCAGCAAGCTCTCTTTCATTATCTGTATTTATTTTGCCAAAAACAATGTCTGGATGATTTTGGGCAACTTTTTCAAAGACAGGGGCAAACATTTTACAAGGACCACACCATGAGGCCCAAAAATCCAGTAAAACAATTCCATCTTTTTGTATTATTTCTTTAATGTTATTTTTTGTAATTTCAATAGACTTCATTTGTGGCCTCCAAATTTGCGGTTATCTTGAATTATATACACCTAAAGTTTTACTTGGAAAGATAAATTTTGTCTATAGGACAATAGGTGATGCTTGAGGAATGGAGGAATGGTGCCAGTAGCAAATTTTACATGCCTGCGTCATAGATTTATTGCCTCCTTGTCAAGCATCCAGCGCATATTAAACCCAGATAATGCATTTAAAATCTACTGCTGGAGTAAATTGC
>CAZCDT010000105.1:0-6658 GCA_964497525.1 uncultured Bacteriovoracaceae bacterium | reverse complement strand
ACAACTGGCGGAAGTTCGACTGGAGGAACAAGTGGTGGAGGTAGTTCAAGCAGCGATTTAACTCCTCCATTGATAACGTTAAGTCATGATGCAGGGACATATTCTACAGGATTTGATTTAACTCTTACGGCCTCAGAAGCGGCCACCATTTATTATTGTGTCGCAGAAAACTCATGTTGTAGTCCTGTAAATGGAACAGTCTATAGTATGCCGATTACAGTAGGAGATGATAATGGGAGTTATTGTGTTTCATTTAACGCGAAAGATAGTGCCGGCAATTGGTCTAATATCGTGCAGGCACAATATGTCATTTACGATTTATTACCAAACATAACCATTGCTCCATCATCGATCTGGCTGCAAACAACTCAGATGGACCAAATATTAGAAATTTCTTCTTTGGAAATGGGAGAAGATGGTTACTCTTTTTATCAATTAAATGTTGGTGCAGCGGTGCCACCTTTATCTTGTGAACAGATTGTCGCAAATTTTCCTTACACAACTTACGGAATGCAAAATTCATTGGGTGATATTTTATCAGACATCTCTTTGTTTGGTGTTGGCGATGTTATAACAATTCCTCTACGACCTTCTGTTAATTTGGCATACGGCAATAACTATTTAGTTTCCATAATAAAAAACAGCAATCCGCTTGATTATCACCTCTACTCGTGTCCTGGGCAATTAATTGTACTACACGATTTTACTGTCCTTGATCCGATGCTCTCTGTAGATCGGATGCCTGCATCGACCGATGGCCTGCAGGGAAGTTTTATTCCATACATGGGTGGTGTTTTAGAAGGTAGTGACCAAACCAATTTAGAGTCGGGTTTAATTTTTATTACAAGATAAAGGGCGTTTATATGAGACTATTGTTATTTTCTTTTTTTACGATGCTTTACTCATCTCTTACTTTTGCTCAAAGTGTTGGCTTTGGTGGAAGATTGGCAAATTCAAACGGCCAACCGGTTACGGGGGCGGTAGACCTTGAATTTGAGATTTTGAAAAATGGTATTGTAGTGTGCTCTAAAACATTAGACGATGTTACGCCAGGAGGAAATGGCCTTTTCTCTGTGCAAATAGATTATGCAGCAACCTGTACTGATAGCAAGACATTATCTACAGTTATAAATGAAGCGCTAGCAGCAAGCGAGCCTTTAGCTTTAAGGGTAAAAAATGTAACTGACATCGGAGCACCGATAACATATCCAGAACAGATTATTGTTGCAACACCAATCTCTCTTTATGCTAGCAGTGTAAAATCTGGCTCAATTTTAAATACAAGTTTATCTGGCATCGCGGCAAATTGTACGAATGGAAAAATCTTAGAGGCAAATGGGACAGGTGGATTTAACTGTGTTGATGCACCTTCAACAGCTATTGCAGATGGCTCCATTACTGCGGCCAAACTTCATGATATGGGTGCAACAAACAATCAAGTGTTGCAGTTTAATGGAACAGCGTGGGCGCCTGCGACGATTGCAGCAAGTGGTGGCACGGTAACTGAAGTCACCGCAAATTTACCGCTATCTGTAGCGACAGGTACAACAACTCCAGTGTTGTCGATTGCAGATGCGACAGGAGCAGCAAAAGGAGTGGTGCAAGTTGGTGATGATTTAGCTGTTGCTGCCGGAATTATTTCTTTTGATAGGGCATCGATTGCGACTTGTATTTTACCCGGTCAAAAATTATATATGACCCCTGGTCCTGCGTTTTCGTGGCAGTGTGCCTCAGAGGATGATCCCGCAGTCGCAATGACTACGACAAGTAAAGTCGGACGTTGGGATGGATCAAAATTTGTAGACGGATCAATTTTTGATAATGGAACAGGTGTTGGTGTTTTTACCAACGTGCCAACAGTTGAATTTGAGGTTAATGGAACGATCAAGGCAACAGACTATGAAGGCGATGGAACACAGCTTACGGGTATTGCTCACTCAAATGATCCAGTTTTTACAGGTGATGTTAATATTTCAAATAATGCGGTAGTGAAGTTTTATGAGCTATCAGCAAATGGTTCAGAGCATATAGCGATTAAAGCTCCGACAACACTTGCGGCGACAACAAGTTATATTTTACCATCCGCAGATGGAACAGATGGGCAGGTGTTAAAAACAGATGGTGCAGGAAATTTGGCGTGGGTAACTCCAAGTGCATCTGGTGGTGCAGGAGGAGATATTGTTGATGGATCAATTGTAGATGCAGATATTGCGGCAGGAGCTGCTATTTTATGGAGTAAGTTAGATAAGACAGGTTCAAGTTTAGCAGATCTTACAACAAAAAGTGCTGCTGATTTAACAAGTGGAATTTTGGCAGATGCAAGAATGCCTGATTTAACAGGAGATGTGACGACGACAGAAGGTGCGGTTGCCACAACAATTGCAACAGGCGCTGTAACGTCTGGAAAAATTTTAGATGGAACAATTGTCAATGATGATATAAACGCAGCTGCCGGAATTACTTATTCAAAACTAAGTATTGCAGACGGCGATTTGAGTATTGCAAAAACTTCGGGACTTCAGACGACACTCGATGGGAAAATTGCAGGAACAGCTTTATCAGCCCCTCCATGGACAACTGCCGTAGGCTTTGGATCTGCATTGCAAACGACAGGAGCAGAGAATTCAGCTTTTGGAACTCAGGCACTTTTCGCTAACAGCGCAGGGCATAGCAACACCGCAATTGGATTTCTGGCACTTTACTATAACGAAGGGGGGAATTACAATACCGCAATTGGACATAGTGCTGGCCCTAATACTGCGGCATTATCAAATACCACCGCACTCGGATATGGCGCGGTAGTAACAGCAAGTAACACTGTCGTCATTGGAAACACGAGCGTAACAAAAACGACACTTCGTGGAACAGTTGAAACAACAGCGCTCTCAGTTTTAAATCAAGGAGAATTTAGATTTTACGAGCATACAGATAATGGGACAAACTATGTAGGATTTAAAGCACCCGCAAACGTGACCACTGATTTAATTTGGACACTGCCTGCATCTGATGGTGCAGCTGATGGATATTTGTTAAAAACTGATGGGGCGGGAGTTTTATCGTGGGTGGCGCCAGCGTCTGCACCTGTAACTTCTGTAAACGGTGAAACAGGCGTTGTTGTTCTCGATAAAGCAGACGTTGGACTCGGCAATGTTGAAAACACTGCACTATCAACATGGGTAGGCTCAGCAAATATTACAACGGTTGGAACGATTACCTCTGGAACTTGGGATGGAACAAATATTCCATATTCAAAATTAACAATTGCCGATGGAGATTTATCAATTGCAAAAACTTCAGGTTTACAAACAACACTTGATGGAAAACTTTCAACAACACTTGCTGATGGTAATATTTTAGTTGGAAATGGAAGTAGTGTTGCAACAGCAGTTGCAATGAGTGGTGATGTAACAATGACTAATGCAGGAGTTACAAGCATTGGTGATGAGAAAGTTTTTGACACTCACCTGGCAGGTCTTGCAGCGTCGTGTGGTGTGGGTGAAGTTGTAAAAACAAACGGTCTTGGAAGTTTTTATTGTGCTAGCGATAGTGTCTCTAACTGGACGCTTGATGGTGGTAATGTTTATCGCTCGAGTGGGAAAGTTGGGATAGGAACAACTTCTCCAATAGGCACATTACATCTTGCGTCCGGAAATCCCACGATCGTTCTTCAAGATATTGATTCAACAGGAGATTCTCAGTATGCTTTTTTAAGTTTTCGAGATTCTGCTGGAAGCGAGCAGGCATGGCTCGGATTTGGTTCAGATTCAAATGATGATTTTACCATTGCTAATAGTTATTCTGGGGGACATATTGTGTTGTCACCAAATAATGGCAATGTTGGGATTGGAACATCAACTCCCGCCACCAAACTCGACATAAACGGCTCTCTTGCTACACGCGCAAGAACACCGGCACAAATTACAACAACTCAAAATAATTATGACCCAGGAAATACAGCATTTTTAAGGATATCTTCAGATACAATAAGAACAGTAACTGGTCTTAGTGGAGGTGTTGACGGAAGAATCTTAAAAGTCTTAAATGTTGGAAGTTATGCGATGCTTTTAACTCATCAAGGAGCGGACTCTACTGCCGCAAATAGAATAATTTCGCCAACTGCAAAAGATTTTGTTTTGCCAAGCAATAACACCGCGGAACTAATTTATGATGCGACTCAAAGCAGGTGGATAATCACAACGCCAAAAATTAGAACATGTGAAACAGGAAACCCAAATGATGTGATGGTAGCAGTCGGTAGCTGGTGTGTTGATAAATACGAAGCAAGTATTTGGAGTGTATCTAACGGCACAGGAACGCAATACGGTGCAAGTAGCGATAACTATCCGGCAGGCTTTCCAGATCAAGGCTATTCAATTACAGGCACAGCTTATACTCATCTCTACGCAGTTTCAAAACCTGGTGTCACACCATCAAGATCCATGACTTGGTATCAAGCAGCGCAGGCGTGTGCAAATTCTGGAAAAGTTTTAATCCCAGATTCAGTTTGGCAGATGGCGGCAAGTGGTACTTATGATCCGGGTTCAAATGACGGATCTGGAGGAGGAGCTTGTAATACAAGTGCTGCAGGACCTAGATCAACAGCAAGTGCAGGTGCGACACCAGGAGCTGCTAACTCTTGCATCTCTCGCTGGGGAGCAGAAGACATGATCGGAAATTTGTGGGAGTGGACAGATTTAAATGGAGTACAAGCAGGAAGAGATATGAGTATTGCTCAAGGTGCATCTGTTGCCCTGGGCAATAATTATGGAGCTGATGGAACATGGAATATTAACGGAGAATCTTTTGGATATTGGGACGGAGTTTATGATTGGCGCACAGGAGCCCCTGCTGCCGCTATTCGCGGAGGCACTTGGTATAATGGTACCAATGCTGGAGTCTTTGCTCTCTATCTTAGCCGTTCCGGCACTATTTACGATTCCTTTATTGGCTTCCGGTGCGCCGCGCCCCTCTAGGCGCGCCTAGGTCCCTTTTTGGCCTTGAAGTTTTAAATTTTTGATTTGTTAAATTTTGATTGCCGCTTTAGCGGCAAAGAGACAAAGGCGGAAAATTTTAGGATAGTTTCCACCTAGACCGAATTTTTTATCCGGCAATTTTTATATCAACGTCCATCTCCTTTTGTAAATGGTTTAAATATACTTTTTCTTCTCTGTTCCAGTTTCTAATAATTCCCCTGCTCCATCTTTCTGGCTTTTTATTCTTTGCTTGCAGATAAACTTCTTTTCTGTTGTTTAATAATTCTACATCAGTTCCATTATGTCTTTCATTGGGAGTTACGAACTTTATTCCGCTATGCTGATGATTGTTATACCAATCTATAAACATAATTATCCAAGCTTTTGCAGATGCTATACTTTCAAATCTTTCTGGATATTTTGGACAATATTTCAATGTTTTAAATAAAGATTCTGAATATGGATTGTCATTACTTACTCGTGGACGACTAAATGATGCAATAACTCCAAGTTTTTCTAGTGTTGCCAGCATCGTAGCTCCCTTCATCGGGCCTCCATTATCAGAATGCAAAATAAGTTGTTCTTTTTTTATTCCCTCAACATGGCATAAACGATTTATTAAAGATGCAGAACATTCCATTGATTCTTCCTCGCTAATATCAAATCCTACTATTTTACGACTAAAAATATCCAAGAATAAATATAAATAATAAAACCGGCCTCTCACATATGTTTTCAAATATGTTATATCCCATGTCCATATTTGGTTTGGAGCAACTGCAACTAACGGCGGCGGACGATATCTATTTGCCTGACGTGATTTACCTCGGTGCTTAAGCATTTTTTCTTCTTTTAAAATTTTATAAAAACTAGATTCACTTGCAATAAATTCTCCCCGATCTGCTAACTTCGCAACGATTACCCATGGTGAACAATCAACGTATTCTCGCGATGTTGCAATATTTATTACCTTGCTTCGTTCTTCTCTTGAGAGCTTGTTTTTGGGAGGCGTTAACGGGCCAAGTCTTTTATCTGCAATATCTGTTTGCCAACTTCTAAAAGTTTTAAAATCTATTTCTAAATCCATGCACGCCACCTTCAATCTACATCCATTCTTGTTTGCATCTAAAATTAAAGATAGTGCTATTTTTTTATCCAGTTCGGCGACTCTTCTTCCTCTGGCTCCCCCCAAATTTCGTGGCTTTTTTTTAAAAGGATTACTCGTGCACTATACTCTGCAAGTGCTTTGTCTTTCCTTTTTATATCTTTTTCTAAAACTTTATTCTTTCTTCTTAACTCAACGATTTCTGGATCTATAGATGCCTTACCACTATTTGACGAATTAGCTATTAAATCACTTTTAAAGCGGGTTATGTCATCTGTATGAAGGCCATGCTGCCTGAGATATTCTCCAAGCTCTTGCTCGCTTAATGATGCCGTTTTAATAACTGCGTCCAGTTTTTGTTCTAAAGTCCATAAAAATGCTGGTTTTGTTGTTGTTTTCATACCCATATTAATAGCATACTTTTTTTTCCAACCATAAAGAGTTGATGGCGGTATGCCTATTTTTACAGATGTTGCTGTTAATCCACACGAACCAGACATTAAAAGTTGCTTCACGGCATTCTCTTTAAATGAGTTACTGTAGGTGTTGTTGTTAAAATTAGTTTTCATTTTTTCCCCTA
>CAZCDT010000104.1:0-6950 GCA_964497525.1 uncultured Bacteriovoracaceae bacterium | reverse complement strand
ACTGAAGTAAGTGGAGTGTTTTTTTCAAAATCCACTTGCTTTCATATAGAAGAAAACGCCAAATGGAGGTATCGCGGTCTTTGGTATGCTAATCCAGAAAATATAGATGTAGATCAAGAGAGCTTACTTCCAAATCAACGATATCAAATTGTAAAACTTGATCATGGGCCATTAATCGATCAGAAGCTTCTTGATAGCGTGGTAGCTGAACTTGATAAATCAAAAGAGAGAAATAAAAAAAGAGGACTTGATGGTTATGTCTATCAACTTTCAAATTTACTATTTGATGAAGAGGGAAATCCCTTTAAGGGTTTTTCGGCAAAAAGTGGTGAGTATCGCTATTACGTCAATATGAAGACTAATGACCGTATTAGGGTTGATGAGATTGAACCTATTATCATCGATAGGATTAAAGAGGTTTTATCAAATAAGAAAATATCTGAAGAGTTGATTGCCAAAGGAATAAAATCAAAACAAGAAAAACTTCCTGAAATTGAGATGAGAGAAATTCAAATTAGTAATGATCTAAAATCATTTGATGAAAAAGAGAGGAAACTGAAAGAAAAATTTTTTGATGGAAATATGGATGATGAATTTTTGGGATGGGTAAAAGATGAGGTGAAAAAAATTAAAAAGGAGAGATCTGAAAAAGAAGAGGAGCAGACGATGCTTCAAAACTACAAAGAGGAGCTATTAAAAGAAATTAGTTTAGAGGTCACGAACTTTTTTAAAAGGGATTTTGCTTTAAAATTTTCCAAAATTAATGGAATGGAGAGACGAAACTTGCTGGAGAAGATGATTTTTCAAATTGTGGTGAAGAAAAGTGGAATGCTAGAAATTCAGTGGCTTACAGATGAAAATGAGAGAAAAATGGGCAAAAAAAAAGCTGTCACAGTGGAGGACAGCTTTTTGGATTCTAAATTAAATGGCGGGAGCGAAGGGACTCGAACCCTCGGCCTTCTGCGTGACAGGCAGACGTTATAACCAACTTAACTACGCCCCCACTTTTTATTACGACAAATATATTTGTATTTTGTATTAACGTCAAGAAAAAATCTTAGTTTTTCAGATTACTTAGGTAGTATAAAAAAAACCGCGGTTGTAAGCAAAACTAAAACAAGTAGTATTTCAATCGTTTTTGATGAGAATAGTTTATTTAGATAAACACCTATTTTTATAAACGGGATTGCACCGATTAAAAGTAAAAAAGAGATAAAAAGATTGATATCTCCAAGTAAAAAAGAGTTAAGTCCTGTTTGAGAAACTGGCAATACGTGCGGAGAGATAATAAAACTCATGCAGGCAAAAAAAGTTCCAAAGGCCATAAAAGAGTTTGATAGCATCGGTATATTCTTGGCATCAATCTTAAAAATCGAGATAAAGATTGGAATAAAAATAACACCACCGCCTAGTCCTGTAATTGATGTTATTGCTCCTGCTAGAAAAAATCCAAACAAAGATAAAGGCGTATGTCTTAGCATGTGAAGAGACGTAGATTTTATACCATTTTTATTATTTAAAAGTTTCATAATTGGCCGAATTGTTGAAAAAATAAGAATAGTCGAAAAAATTATCTTTATTGTATGAGGATTAATAAAGTGGCGGATAGCAGCTCCAGTTAAAACTCCAAAAATAAGAGCACAAAATGAAATAATCCAAAATTTAAAAGGAACTTCTCTAAATTTATGGCGATAGTGTAAAACTGAAAGTATGGAAATTAAGAATATAAAAAAAGTAGTTGATGCCATTACTGTATACAAAGAAACTTCTGGAAGTTGTGATTCCATTAGCGGAATTATAATACTACCTCCACCCATTCCTAAAAAAGAGGACATGAGTCCTCCTATAATACCGATCAAAATTGCTGTTAGAACCAAAAAAGCTCCTGATGTTATTTTCTTTTTTATTTTGGTATCCTTAACGTACTTTAGTTTTTGAGAATTGAAAACTGCGGAGTGCAATATGAATACTAAAAACGATGAACTTATTTTAAATCATTATAAAAAAGTAGCAGAAAAAAATGGATTTGCACCAACATCAAGCATGGAAGATCAATATATAAGACAATCAGAAGTTGATTTTTTTTTAAGTGAGATCTCTTTTTTCGTAAAAGAGAAAGGAGAATGCTTAAACGTCTTAGATGTTGGATGTGGCAATGGATATCTCTTATCTTTAATTCGCGAAAAGTTTTCTGCACTAAATCTCTGGGGGCTTGAGTTTACTCCAGAGCTTTTTGATCTAGCACAAAAACGAAATCTTTGTAATACAACAATTATTCATGGCGATTGTCGCAAAGAACAATATTTTACGACATTACCAGATATGGATATTATTATTACAGAAAGGGCCGTTATAAATATTTTAACTAAAAATGAGCAAGAGATTACTCTTTTAAATATTTTAAAAAAACTTTCTTTTGGTGGGAGTTATCTTTTGAGCGAGAGCTTTGAAGGCCCATTGGAAGAATTAAATCAGGCCTGCCAAGAGATGGGTGTAAAAGAAGTATCTCAATCATATCAAAATTTATATTTGGGTGAGTGGATTGTCCCTTTTTTGTTATCGAATAATGTGCATGAAGAAAGACCAAAAGAGTACTCAAATAATTTTTTGTCAACTCACTTTTATTTAACAAGAGTATTTCATAAGGCAATTAGAAAAGAGGGTACAAAGGTTAAGTTTACACGCTTTTGTGATTTTTTTCGAGAGGCCTTACCGCCTGCGATAGGAAACTATTCTCCGATTCTATTTCGAGTTTTTAAAAAAAGTTAGTTTCACTATTTTTGGTATGAGTATATACTAGTTTTATATATAGTTTACTCGTAAAAAAAAGAAGGTTTGATGTGAGTGATGGTTCATCTATAGAATTGCCAGATTACGAATTAATGAAAGAAGTCCTGCCAAAAGAACGCGAGGTCTATTTGCGTACTTTTCTTGGAGGGGCATCGGAAGATGGTATTCGCAATATTGAAGATGGATTGATTATTTTAGAGTCATTAAAGGATTTACAACAATCATTAAAGCAGATTTTTAAAGAGTTTGATGGATTGCTTTTTTATTTTGCGGAGAAGTATGTTGCTTTCAATCTTTTTGTAAAAAGAGAAAATATTTTTGATATTTGCTTTGTTGAAGATTATTTGATCCCACAAAAAGAGCTGCTAGTCATTGGTCAAGATGGAGTTTTAAATTTAGAACTTTTAAAAAACAGCTGTAAGGAGTTGCTTCAATATGCAGAAGATCTAAAAAGCAAACACCAAGAGACTCAAAGAAAAATTAGAGAAGAATTAACAATTTCTTCTTATCCACATGATCTGCCTTGCAACTGTTATCAGTGTATTTCGGAGTACCGTGGGAAAATTAGAGATATCGTTTATCTTGAGTGTGTTGAAATAATAAATCAAACAAAAGAGAAATTAGATATTGCTATTAAAGGCGGCATTTCTAGTGCTAGTGATACTTATCATGAATTTCAAAAGAATATTGAAAAAAGATTATATGGTATTAGAAATCGACTTAAAAAAACTTCGATTAATAAACTAGAACAGCAAATTAAGTCACTTGTTAAAGATAGTTATTATTATCCATGTGAATTAGCAAATAAACATGGGGAAAACTTAAAAATATATTTTAAAGAAATTTTAGAAAATGAAGGCCTTAAAAGTGATCTTATAACAGAAGACGAATATCAGCGTTTTTTTATGCAACTTTCTAGTAATATCTGGAAAAGCTCACTGTTTTTAGAACGTGAATTTAAAAAATTCATGAAATCTGTAATGCTTTTAAAAAGGAAAGATCTTTCTTCTCAAATTCTTATTGGCCATCTCGGAGAATTTTGGCTGCATGCAAGAGCTCGTAGAATAAAGCGCAAAATCATATATCATATGGGACCAACCAATTCAGGTAAAACCTACCATGCGATTGAGGCCTTATGCAAAGCCGCTAAAGGGTGTTATCTTGCGCCACTTCGTCTTTTGGCAGCAGAATTATTTGATACGATGAATAGCAAGGGAGTTTTTACATCTCTTCTAACAGGAGAAGAGGTTGTTGATATCCCAAGTGCAACTCATCTTTCTTCAACTGTTGAAATGGCAAAAATTGGTGATGATTTTGATTGTGCGGTTATTGATGAAATTCAAATGATTGCCGACCCTCAAAGAGGTTGGGCATGGACGAGGGCCTTAATTAATATTTGTGCTCCAGAAGTACATATTTGTGGTGATAATACGGCATTAGATTTGATTAAAGAAATTGTTACAATGTGTGGTGATGAGTTAGAGATTAAAGAGTACCAAAGAATGACTAAACTTTTAGTTGAGGATAATCCAATTGTTCTTGGTGATTTACAAAAGTCGGATGCATTAATTACATTTTCTAGAAAAAATGCTTTACGCTATAAATACGATCTTGAACGTTTAGGATTTAATGTTTCGATTGTATATGGTCGATTAAATCCAGAAGTGCGAAGAGAACAAGCGCGGAAATTTGATCAAGGGATCACAGATATTATTGTCAGTACCGACGCGATTGCGATGGGAATGAACTTGCCAATTAAAAGAATTGTATTTTCAACTCTTACCAAGATGGTAGATGAAGAAGAGTATCATCTTAATCATAGCGAAATTAAGCAAATTGCAGGTCGTGCGGGAAGATATCTTAGATTTCCTACAGGATATGTAACGACTCTTGCCAAAGTAAAAGATGGCCCTTTAAAAATTAAGGAAGCAATCGATGCAAGTTTATCGCAAAAAGATAAATGTATGGTCGGGCCAGATTTGGAAATTTTTACACAAGTTAATCAGGCCTTGCAAAGTAACAGTTTACCTACATTAAAACTTTCTGAATTTTTACGATTGTTTAACACGATGACTTTTAAAAAACCATTTTTTTGCACAGATCTAAAAGAGATGATTGAGCTTGCAGAAATAGTTGAAGATAGTGATAAAGAGGGGATGTTAAGCTGGGGAGAAATTTTTGGATTCGCATGTGCTCCTGTTAATTTTGGTATTTCAGATCATCTCCAATATTATATTTGGATTTTAAATCAGTTTGTAAAAATGACTCCTATAGAAAGTGAGCCGGTAAATACAGATTCAAATGACATAGATTATTTAGAAACTGCGATAAAATGTGTTGAGCTTTATCAGTGGTTGGCCAGACATTTTAAAAATAAGAATTTCTCTTTTAGTGAAACAGAAATTTTAGAAAATAAATCTGATGCTGTAGTAAAGTTAAACACTCTTTTGTCAGATAAAATTGTCCCCACATGCTCGAGTTGTGGCAATAAACTAGAAGATGGAAGTAAGTTTGCAATTTGTGAGTCTTGCTTTAAAAATAGGAGATTTCAAAGAAGACGTTTTGTTAATGATGATGTTCGAGTTGTAAAATCTAACAATCACTCAAGGGATCATAAAGATCATGCAGATAACAGAGAACGTAGAGGTGGTTCAGATAATCGAGGAAAACAAGCTGGTCGATTTAAAAAGAAGAGTTTTACAAAAAATAGAAGTGGAACATCATTTAAAAAACGGCGTTAAATGGCCGAATAATTTCCATAATATCCTTTAAATTGTTAGCAAAAAATAAAACACCCTCTTTATGTCCTTTCATCACAATAACGCCAGATTCTTTTGTTATTAGATTTTGAATTGCTAAGGCCATTTCATGTGTTCCATAGTCAATTGATTCATCGGTAGATGGGTAATTATTTTTAATTAAATATTCCCATAGTTTTAAATTATGTCCATGAACAACGGCACGTATGTTGTTATTTTTTTCATATATTGCAGCATGTGTTACGGCCTCACTTGATGCTCTTATTGGGCCATTATCAAACAATGAAAAATTTACTAAATCATAGTCTAGTACTCTTGAATAATGGTTGCCATTTAAGTTTAAAAGATGACCCGTTTGAGAGCCACTGATTAAAAACTGTGGTTTTGAAGTTTTATGAAGGTGTAAATAATTCTGTCGTATTGAAATATTTCCAAATCCAATTCCATTTTCATTGTACACGCCAATCAAATTAAGAGATTTTACTTGATTGCGATATTTTTCAATTTCTTGGTATTCCTCTAGTTCTAATTCACAAGATGGTAGATACTGTGAATTTTTATATTTTATTACACCTTCTGTATTTGTCATTTTGGTAATCCTTTGTGTTTGGAATAACCATAGCGTATCCAAAAAAATAACAGATGACGATAATAATTTCCTGAGTATATAATAAGAAGTAGATTATTTATCCCTAAATACGATTGAGTTGCTTTTTATGGATTTTAAAAAGATTTTAAATGATTTATCCGGCCAGCTTAAAGACCAGTATATATCTTTTATATCCTCCATTAATTCACTTCTACCAGAAAAATTTAGAGTAAAAAATAGTTCTATAGATAATACAGATAAAACGACAAAAGTTAATGTATCAGAAATGGGATTTAATGAGGCCACGAAAGAGATTTCTTTTGATGAAAAAACTCAAGAAAATCGTTTAGAAGAATCTGAAAATAAAAAAAAGAAAGAAGAACAAAGAACAAAATTAATAAGAATTATTTTAATCGCAGGGATTGGTCTTGTTAGCGCTTTGTATTTTATGGATTATCCAATGGATAATACTGATACTGAGGCCATTACACCAACCCAAGAGGTTCCTGCTAATCCAAATTTAGAAAAAGAGTTGGAAGGTCAAATCGTTTCAAATGAAAATGCTCCTTCTTTAGATAGTAAAGTTGAAACAGCAGAAGAGTTGATAAATCAAGGACAAAATCAAGATGATTCTTTGGCCCAGGTTGAGGCAAGTGGTGTTCAAGAAGAAGTCAAAGAAGAAGTCAAAGAAGAAGTCAAAGAAGAAGTCAAAGAAGAAGTTAAAGAAGAAGTCAAAGAAGAAGTCAAAGAAGAAGTTAAAGAAGAAGTTAAAGAAGAAGTTAAAGAAGAAGTTAAAGAAGAAGTTAAAGAAG
>CAZCDT010000103.1:0-6976 GCA_964497525.1 uncultured Bacteriovoracaceae bacterium | reverse complement strand
AAGAACTTCGAGATGAACTTAATTTCAAACAAACTGATTCAGCATTAAGAAAATCCTTAAATAAGCCGTTTATGCTTCGATTGTAGAGTCTCCTTTAAAATTTTCAATAAAATACTATCAGAGATGCCCGAAGGGCTTCCTTTTTCTTAAAGGGCGGGTGAGAATTTAGCATAACGAGGATTTTAGATGGTGCTAATTGGTCTTAGCCTTCCACTGTTGAAAATTGGAAACAAGGTGAAGTGGTTAAAGGTAATATTTCGTTAAAAAAACTTGGCGAACACAAGAGTAAAATACAAGATCTGAAAGTGATTTTAGCTCATGGGATTTTAAAGAAAGTTTATGCCAAAGATATAAAGGCCTGGACTGTTATTGAAACAAGAAATATTGCGACTGATTTCCATGTGGCCGAGGGAGACGGTTCATTTTTCCCTTGGGAATTTAAGTTAAGTGATAATTCTCCAGTAACGGATAAAGATAGCAGTTTGTTCCTACTCTATGGAGTTGGGGATGATCTTTTAACCTATGGCCATTTACAGCTCAATGTGGATATGCGACCAGCACTACAACAATTTTTAGATATTTTTGTAGATTTTTTTCGATTTAAGGCCCATTCAAAAAAATGGAACAAGAATCAATTGGAAATTAAACTGATTCCTCCTAACACTAAAGAGATGACAACATTCAAAGACCTTGTGATTCGTTTGAAAGAGGTCGATGGCAATATTGAATTAAAGTATATTTTTACAGTTAAAACTCTTGGAATTGCTACTGCTGGTGTAAAGGCCGTCGATACCAAAAAAGAGTTTGAACAGGTTATGACCAAAAGTGATTATTTGATTTACGGTAGTTCGCCAAATTATGATCGAGTAAAAAAATTAATTGAAGAGATATTAACTCAAGCGCGTCCCAAACTTCTTTACTAGGGTCGATATTGATCTGCTTTTAGAAGATAACTTGCATATTGATAATTTGCAATTGCCTTTTCTCCGATCTTCGTATCAATAGCACCTACAGTTGGTACGAGCTCTCTATTGATAATATCGTAATCGTAGTAGCGAACTTTTTTTCGAGGCGATAGCATAACAAATTGTCCATTTTCAAAATAGCCTAAAGATTGATATGTTCCACTGAAAAAACGCTCTTTAGAGTTATTTGCATCTAAGATATCCTTTCCAAAAAATTTAGATTGATAAGAAATACCCATCAGGTTTAGTAGTGTTGGTGGGATATCGATTTGTGAGGCCGCCTTATTGATGTTTTTTGCAGCAATTCGTTTTGGAGCATAAATTATGAGTGGAATATGATAGTCAGATACGGATATTTCAATGGTACCGCGTGCCCCGACGCTATGATCGGCGACAATAACAAAAATTGTATTATCAAACCATGACTTGGTTTTTGCCTTCTGAATAAAGCGATAGATTGATTCATCAGTGTATTTTACGGCCCCACTTCGGCCACTTTTACTTGGAATATCGACAAATCCATCAGGATAGGTGTAAGGGCGATGATTGGATGTTGTTAGAATAAATTTAAAGAAAGGTCTCTTGTCCTTGCTGCTGAGATCTGCCTCTTTTAATGCGCGATCAAAAACATCTGAATCACAAATTCCCCAGACATTTGCAAACGTAATCTCATCAGGGTTAAAACTGCTTCTATCTAAAATAGAAAAATGATTATTTTCAAAAAAGTAGTTCATGTTATCAAAGAGTCCATACCCACCATAGATGAATTGATTTTGATATCCGCTTTGTTGTAAGACATATCCAAGCGAAAATAGATTCTCATTATTTGGTCGCCTTACGACGGAGTGTCCTGCTGTTGGCGGGATTGATAACATCAGCGCTTCAAGACCTCGGACTGTGCGGTTTCCTGTGGAATATAGGTTTGTAAAAGTTAGTGATTCTTTCATCAACTGGTCCATTCGTGGGGTGATATTTTCAGGATTCCCAAAAGTGCCAAAAAATTTTGCTCCAAAGCTTTCAACAACAATAAACATAACATTTGGTTTAAGATTGCGTGCATGAGTACTTATTTGCTGGCGCGGAACAAGTTTTTCGTCTTTGGCGATTGTTAAGACATTCTCTAGTGGCAGTGTTTTATAAAAATTGTCATAGTCCAATTGATTATTGCGAAATGCTGAAAAAAGTTGATAGATACCATTTTTTCCCAGCTCATTGACAATTACATTGGTGGAAATTGTTTGAAAAAGATTTCCAAGAAGAAAAAATGAGATGACTGCGAATACAAGAATTCCAGTCGTAACTTTGATTCGATACAAAACAGGTAATTCCTGAGAGTCCGTCCAGTACCTTCTTATGTAACGATGTGTGAAAAGCGCAATAAAAAGAGGGACGATAACTAGTACTGCATATATAAGCGGCATTGGATACGATTCTTTAATGTTGCCAATAAGCTCGTTAGTATACACAAGATAATCAACGGCCACAAAATTAAATCTGGAAGCAAACTCTTCCCAAAAACAGAATTCTGCAATGGCGCTAAATGTTAAGATTGAGATCAATATAAAAATTAAAAAAGAGAAAATAATTTTAAAGACTTTTGAGTTGCGCCAGGAATTTGGAGGAAGAAAAAATACAATGCATAGTGGTGCCAGCCAATAGCTAAGAGTTACTATATCAAAACATTGTCCAGCGATTAAGATTTTTGCAAATTGCCACATTTTGTTGTCGGTGATAAAGGCAAAATTATTGATAGATAGCCCGACGCGAACAATTAATTGAAACAATAAAAAGACTATTACAAATAAGACTATTGGATAAAACGTATTTCTATATTTCATGATTTTTTATCTCTTGTTTTTATTTCAATTTTTTTTATTGCAAGGAAAAGTAGCATGCACATGATCCAGGATAAAAACATGGTGGCAAGATTATGCGTAAAATAGTGCGCTCCTTTTAGCATCTGATAGATTCCCATAATCCAGCCAGAGGCAAGCGCGACACTTAAACCCATAAGAAATTTTTTTCTATTTTTGGCAAGAAAGACAAGACAAAAAAGAGCAAATCCCCCTGATGCATGACCTCCAGGAAAACATTTTGGTTTTTTCCCTTGTACGAAATCTTTTGGATAGCAAGAAAGTACTTTGACATATGGTTGATCACCACCATAACGTGCTACATCCCATGGGCAGTAGGTGTTGGTGAAGTTCTTCATTGAGGCGATGATTCCTGATACTAAAGCAATGCTTAAGAAAAAATATAAGCAAGGATATTTTAAAGAGTGATATTTTTTTGAAAAAAATGTGGAAATAAATATCCCCAGTGCTGTTATTCCTAAAATGGCCAAAACAAGTTTTGGGCCATTGTAAAATAGTACTTTAAGGATTTTTTCGTCTCGGTCGATTGGCCAACTATGAGTAGAAAAATTATAAATATAATCTTGTAATAGTAAATCAAGGGGAGAAAATTCAACAATTAGATATATTCCCAAAAAAACAATGCTAAACAAAGCAGTGTTTTTTAAATTTATCCAAGGATGGTTTGGTAACATAAACGACACCTATTTTAAGATGGGGTTGTAATATCCAAGGCGCATATTAGGAAAATCAGATCGTAGATTGGATACCAGATTTTTTACTCCCAATGCATTTGATTCTTTAAATTCGATGGTATCTAAATAGAAATCTGGATCGATATTTAGATTTCTAGTTTGAATCATATCCACAGGATATTTTTGCAAAAAATTATAAAGGGCCTTAACCTCTTTTTCTGAATCGGTCATTCCAGGCAAGAAAAAGAGATTAATCGAGACGAAAATTTGGGCCTTTAGCGCAAGATCAATTGTTTTTAAAACATCGCTAAATTTATAGTTTTGAGGGCGATAATAGCGATCGTAATAACTTTGAGTTGGAGAATTTAGACTAATTCGAATTGAATCAAGGCCTGCATCAATCATTGCTTTCACCATCTCTGGTTTTGAACCATTGGTGTTTAAATTGATGGTGCCCTTTGCACACTTTTCTCGGACTTGGGCGATTGCCAGTGCGAGATCTTTTCCTCGAAGTAGGGGTTCCCCTTCGCACCCTTGGCCAAAACTTGCAACAGAAGTTTTGAGCTTTTTGAAATGATGCAAAATCGTCTCTGAAATCTCTTGAGGAGTTGGCGCAAAATTTAAGCGATATTGCGACTCTTTAAAATCGCTTTCTTCTTGTAGTGACAGACAACCTAAGCATCTAGCATTGCACGCAGGTGAGGTCGGAATTGGGGCCTCAAATCTTCCTAGAAAAAAATTTCTGGCACAAAGACAGCGATACTCTAATGAGCATAACGAAAGCTGTTTAATTAGTCGGTTTTTGGGATATTTCGCTTTTATCTCTTTAATTTTTTCTTTGAGTTGAGGATCATTATCGTGCAGTTCAGGATCAGATCTTTTATCTTTATCGATTCGAAGGGCGGGGACATAGAATTGTTCATCTTTAAAAACAACTCCTGAATAGGCCCAAAGAGAGAGAGTTTTAGATTTTGGATTTGCTTTATATGCTGGTAAATAGGTTCGCAAATATCCTGATGATAAAAATGCTGATGCTGCAAATATCTTCATCCTTGCGATTTGAGTTAACTCTTGTTGATTGCCTTTTTTATCAAAATAATATGGAGTCCTTCCTGGCAGAGAAAAAAGAAAACTACCGTAGGGTAAAGGAATTAAATCATCCTCGGTGGCCTTAACAATTTGTCGCCCAGAGCGAAATGCAGCATCAAACTCGATGTGGTCAAAGACCTCACCCTTAGCGTTGCAATATACCAGCTTCATTAAGTTCCTTTCTATCGCGCGGCAAGTAGAGATGCGCCGTAAATTAAATTAGTAATCAAATTAAAGCGATTAAAGATTTCTAAATTATTTTTGGCACGATATGTGACAGTGAAATCTTTAGAATTAAATTTAAAGTTTTTGTCAAACTCCAAAACACCTTTAATATTCTCAAAAATTGAAACGCCATATCCTGTACTATAGAGTTTCACTGTGACTTTAGCAGGGAAATGGACGTTTTTTAGTTTGATCGTTTTGTAAGTTTCAACTGCCTTGCCCGCTGATTGTTCAAGATCTATAGCACTTAGAGAGAGTGGTTTAGAAAGCGTTGCATCTCTTCCAAAACTTTGCTTGGTGGTGCAAAAGGTAGCTCCTTGAAACCAACGTTTGGCCTCATTGACCGCATGGTTATCACCGCTTAAAAAGGCCACGGGGACTTTGAAGTGATCGGCATATATTTTTGCAAAAGTTCCCTCATTGGCAAACTGTCCATTGATTTTTACTTCGTGAAGTGAACTTGAAAAAGTGTGAGATAGTACCGCGTGATTATTTTCGCCACCAGCGTGATAACCAACTAAAAAAACGGCCTTAAAACTTTTATCCAGACCACTCATCATGTTGATGCAGTTGCCCCATCCTTGGAGTAAGTGTGCTTTGGGATGTAGGCGCTCTAAATCTAAATTAGTCGCATCACCGTGAGCATCGCGAACTACAATATAGGCATTTGGATCTTTGCTTAAAATACCTTTTACTACTGCATTTACGTCATGGATCATATATCTTCGCGCAAGTTCATAATGTTTTCCACCGGTCGACATCGAAAACGCTTTGCTTGCAACACCTGTAATACCTTCGATATCCGCTGAAATAAAATATTTGGCCATCACTATTCTCCTTACTTAATTATAGTGTATCCTTAACGCCGTTGAGTTTTCAAGCATTGAAAACTAGAAGTTTACCAATGACACCACGAGTCCGATTTATCTTTCCAAGGAAATCGTGACGAGTATAGTTTTTTTCACGGCATGAAGCAACGGCCAAAACTTGACTAATGCTTTTATTCAAGGCCAAAATCCTGACAATAGTTTTTAACAAAAGAGATTTAAAGATGAATATTTATGCATTAGTTATGGCCGGCGGCAAAGGTACTCGTTTTTGGCCGGAATCAACCTCTAAAAAACCAAAGCAATATTTAAATTTGACGGGAAATAAGTCCTTACTTGGTCAGACGCTGGAACGCTTAGAAGGACTGGTCTCTCAAGATCGCCGTTTTATTGTTACAGTGAAAGAGCAAGAAAGTGTTATTCGCTCACTTCCAGGACTTGCATTTGCGAAAAATGGTTTGATTTTTGAACCTTCAGGTCGTAATACGGCCCCATGTATTTTGCTATCACTTGCAACCTTAAAGGCCCAAAATGCATCTGATGCAGATATTGTTGTAATCCTACCTTCAGATCATGTTATTTTAAATCATCAAGGCCTCAAAGATACCATTAAAGAGGCCGCAGAAGAGGCATCTAGACTTTCTTCGATTGTGACGATTGGAATTAATCCTACGTTTCCACACACAGGCTACGGCTATATTGAAAAAGGTCCATTAATTGGGAAGAATATTTGTAAGCTAGAACGCTTTAAAGAAAAGCCAACATTTCAAGTGGCCCAAGATTATATTGCATCGGGAAAATATTTATGGAATGCCGGAATGTTTGTTGCGCCAATCAAAGTTCTTTTAGAAGAATTTCAAAAGCATGCTCCAACGATGTGTGCTTTTTTTCCAAAGCTTACAGAAGCGCTGGGAAATGAAAAGAAATTAGAAGAGGTATATAACAAAATGCCTGCCGATTCGATCGATTATGCGATTATGGAGAAAACTTCTAAAGCATTAGTTATTCCAGCTCGTTTTGATTGGAATGATCTTGGCTCTTGGGATGCGCTTGAATCTGTAATTGAAAAACAAAATGGTAATACTATTGCCGCAGCAGATGGAGCTTATTTTTTTAAATAAGCCGTTTATGCTTCGATTGTAGAGTCTCCTTTAAAATTTTCAATAAAATACTATCAGAGATGCCCGAAGGGCTTCCTTTTTCTTAAAGGGCGGGTGAGAATTTAGCATAACGAGGATTTTAGATGGTGCTAATTGGTCTTAGCCTTTAAACTGTCAATTTGATAGTGGGAACAAAAAGTAGCAGTCCCGTTTCACTTTTAA
>CAZCDT010000102.1:0-7313 GCA_964497525.1 uncultured Bacteriovoracaceae bacterium | reverse complement strand
ACCTACTTCAAGTAGATCTCAAATAAAATCGGAATCATTCCTTTATTTCTCGACTAAAAGTTTTTAATAATTAATTAAAGAAAAAATCCCTTGAACGACTGTGGAAAGTTTAATTCAAGGGATTTGTCGGTAGTGTAAAATCTTTTCTGTAAATTTATAAACCGTAAAAAGATGCCAGAAGTATTCTGGATCTTGAGGACATTATGCTGCTTTTTCTATGTGAACTTCAAGCTTCAGACCAGATCTACGCAAGTGATCTCGTACCGAAGCTTCGACGGCTATTGCCTCTGATAACCGGCACTTCTTCGCAATTTTAGCAGCAAGTTCAATACTAACGTATTGTCGACCTTTTTCGATATCGCAAAGAGTACTTTTAGAAATATTTAAAAAATCTGACATTTCCTTCTGAGTCATTTCTTTATTAATCCTTGCGGCACGAAGGAAGCCTCCAAACGATATTGGGCCTAATTCTTTTTCTAAAAGTTTTGATAACGATTTAGTACTCATGATTTGTCACCTCTATCACACAAAGTTCAATGTTTTTTTCCGTTTCAATATAGATTGCTCTATATGCTCGATTTAAGCGAATCGAATGTTGTCCACGTCTGTCACCTTTTAGCGGTTCATCATGATAACCTGAAAGTTTTCGAACTTCTCGAATACCTAAACGTTCCACAGATACGGCCCAATACCTTAACGCTTCTTTAATATAAGAAGGAACTTTTCTCAACTGTTTTTCTGCCGTTGTAGAAATGACCACTTTGGTTGCAACATTCAAACCAAACCTCCACACCTTAAGTACGGTATATTACCGTACTTAAGGTATCTTGTCAAACGTTACTCCTTTATGCGGACAAAAATTGGTTCTGGAGCTAAAACTAACACATTAAGTTAATGAAAAACGACCAAACACCATGATTTCCCGCAATACTAATGCGGAAATCAATCTTTTTTCAGCATCAATGTTGCGGAAAAAACAAAAACATGCTATGCTTACATAAAAACAAACAAGCAGATTTTTATGATTAAACGAATAAATAACATTGAAAACATTCTTAAAAGAAGAAGTATCCTGCTATTAGGACCTCGACGAACAGGGAAAAGTTATTACATAACAAACCAACTTCGACCAAATAAATGCTACAACCTTTTAGAGGCCGATACTTTTCGCAAGCTCTCTGCTAATCCAGAACTGATCAGACAATCCTTACAAAAATCAGATAAAATTGTTGCTGTTGATGAAATTCAAAAACTGCCATCATTAATGGATGAAATACATACGATGATTGAATCTACAAAGACTAAATTTATACTAACAGGAAGTAGTGCAAGAAAATTATCTAAAAATCATACATCTTTGATGGCCGGTCGCGCCAGACGTATCCATTTTCATCCACTATCCTTTAAAGAATTTCCCTCACAGTCTTTAAAAAATCGTCTTTTATATGGAAGCCTCCCTGCTATTGTACAATCCAAAGAACCTTATAATGACCTAAGCGATTACGCCGGAATGTATTTGCAAGAAGAAGTCATGGCCGAAGCATATGTTCGAAAAATTGAAAATTTTTCTCGTTTTCTCGAATTTGCAGGGCTTTCTAGCGGACAACTTTTAAACTTTGAAAAAATTGCCAGAGATGCACAAGTTCCGGCCAGAACAATCAGAGAGTATTACACTCTTTTAGAAGATACGCTTTTAGGAGAAATTTTACCTCCTTTAACAATGAAGGGGAAAAGAAAGGCCGTTGCTGCTTCAAAATTTTATTTATTTGATACTGGAGTATTAAATGCTCTTGTTGGCCGCAAAGATTTGCATGATAAAGGGAGTGATTTCGGAACACTTTTTGAGCACTACATCTTTCATGAATTAATAATCTATCGAGACAACCACACAACTGATGCTTCATTATCTTTTTGGCGCATTGAAGAAGAGTGCGAAGTTGATTTTATTGTTAACCAAGAAATTGCTATCGAAGTGAAGTCAACCAATCTCATACAAAAAAATCACCTAAAAGGGATGACAAAATTCTCAGAAGAATTTAAATGTAAAAGAAGAATCATCGTTTCACGAGATACAGATCGCCGAAAAGTTTCAAATATTGAATTAATTCCCTACAAAGATTTTCTTACAGAATTATGGAACGGTGAAATTTTTTAACCCAGATAAGGCATTTTAGATAGTTGCAAGGGAGTGCCGTCTGTATCGAACAATTTGCTCCCTCCGTAGATTTTAAATGCATTATTTGGGTTTAATACACAAGACGTACTACGCACATTACTAAAGATTAAAGAGTTAATACGCCGAACAATTGCCAGACAGTGACGCACTTGCCTTCTTATCTTTCATCTCCCTTAACGGCTTTTCAGGAATTTCTCCAAGCTCTGCCTCTAATCTTAAATGAAAATAACCTTCAAGCTGTGGAGAATTAAAAAGCTTTACTATTTTTTTAGAAAACTTTTTCTTCTTTAAATCAACCTCATCCCATGCACCATACAAAATCTCTTCAAAAAATTTAGTATCAGAATAAAGAGCTAAAAATCCTCCGTTAATGCTTTGTCCAACTTCGATATAAATACCGGCAGTACCTTCCTTAATTTTAAATGTTGTATTGTAAAGAACGGTCTCCTTATTTGCATTAAACATGTTCATATTAAACTCTTTGGCCTTCACATAATGCATATATGGCGTATCGAATGGATTAACAGAGTCTCCTATATCGGCCTTAAAGCCTCTAACTTCATCATTACCTAAAACTCCAATCCGCGTTGTAAAAACATTCATTGGAACAACAGGATTTGTCTGATCTCGTAATTTTTCAATTTTCTCTAAAACAATTTTTACCGATTTCACTGGGATCTGATGACGTCTATTTAAAGAGATCACTCCTTCTGTATATCGATTATCTTTATCAAGAAGCAAACTTCCTGCAACATTTGCATACTTAAAATTTTCACTAGCAGTAGCACTGGTTCCCACTTCCATACATGCCAAATTTGCTAATGTCGAAGCTGTATTCACAAACGTTTGCATACTGGCCTGGTTTTGCGAGGCCGCAATGTTATAAACCGTTTTGTTCGTATTAGCAGTTAATCCATAAAGATTTGATGTATCTTCTGATGGAAGCAAGTAAAGATGTGGAGAGCCAAAATACTCATCTTCTGATGACACCGCAGAGTTTGCAACATTTCCAAGAGATTTAACCATTCCACAAACATTGCCTGTATAAACACTTAGAGCAAACATCATTGCATCAACAGAATACTCAAACAAATTATCAATAACCGTCGTCGTATCATTTTCATACGCACTATAAGATAAAAGCAATTTCCTATTTGATTGCGATAGTTCATTTCCAATTTGGCCATAAAACATCGGCATATTGGGTCTAAAAGTTAAAAATTTATCGGCCGATTCAATGTCTAAAATTGTAGGATACTCATATAAATTTAATTCCAAATATGAAGGATAAGTTAAATTTACTTTATTGCAGCCAAAAACAGATCGTACTTTAATCTTTCCTTCACCGTTATTAGAGGGATCTCCATTTCCACTAAATTTTACCTTACTTAGCAAAGGAATATATGCAGACTCAAGTTTATCCATTTCATAGAAAGTGTACTTCAAATAATTTTCAGGGCCTTTATCAACAGAAAGATCAGGGCCTGCACTTTGCAAAGGATCTCCAGTTACTGGATAATCCACATTTGCTTCATCATCGGTATTTGTTAAAACCAGTGACGTATTTTGAGCACTTCCCTCTGTTGATGTGTCTACTATTTGATTTGCACTATTGTTAAATCGATACTGCAATTTTTTTATAAGAGTTTTATCGTTTTCCGGAAGAGGTATTGAATAAAGAGTACTCTGTGTTGGTTTCGCTGAAGTAATTGTTATAAATGTGTTATTATAAAATAAAAGGAATTTACTTGTCACAGTATCCGCATTACTTGTTTCAATACCATGGCCAATCAATACTTCATTTTTAAAGTCATGAGCAGTATATCTTTTTGTTAATTCTCCCGTTTTTATATCAAACTGAGATATTGTTTTGCCAAAGACATGCTCTGGCAAATATGGAGACTCGCACTTATTAATACAAGATGCTCCAAACAGATAAAAATAATCTTTAGTTGCAAAAGAATTAAAAAAACCAAGAGTTCCAACTATGGCATCTGTTTGTGCGACAACCTTTTTTTCTAGCGTCATCTGATCTTTTATCGATACTACATAAAGACTAAATCCATTATGAATATAAGCGACGTCGTCAACAATAACCACATAAGAATGCTCAATACCAGAAAGTGCTTCATCCATATCTGAATCAATTACGATTTCTTCTAAGAAAGAACCTGTTTTTGCATTATATCTACTTAAAACAAACTCTTTATTGTTATTTAGAAGGGGAAAATAAAGAGAGTTTTTATAAACTGCAAAATGACCTGTTTTTTTATACTTTCTCTCTTTTTGAAAAGAGATTCTATACTTGATAGCGTTAACATCACATCCTATTTTTTTATCTTTTGCTATAGGAAAACTTACTGCCGCAAAATCATCAATTGTCTTGTCATAATCTGTAGTTGTTAAATATGTAAATAATTTATCATTTATAACAACAGGCTCTTTATGAGACGCCACCCAATGATTTTTTATATCTGACATTAAAATATCCATCTTGCATTTTGATGGCGTTGTTCCTGAAACAGATGAGTAAATAAAATCACCAAATTCGTACAAAACCCCATTATAGTGAGCACTATTTGGAACATCTTTAAATCGTCCATCACATGATTTATAATACCATTTTGTTGACATTCCATGCTGTTTGCGAATATCTCCACTTTCAAAATCAACTAATGTGAGCTGATGATTCACATCATAGGTAAAAACTCCGCCTGGTTTATATGAAGTAAAAATGGCCAAAGAGCCATCTTCTACAGGAATAAGATTAAATTGAGGCCCAACTGCTGCATTTTTTGAGATCTGCTTTTTCCATAATAAAGCTAAGTTATTTTTTAAATCAAAAGAGTAAAGAATTAAGTATGACTGAGCATTACTAAAATCTTTTAAATCAACGTAGGATGAAAGAACAAATAACCGATCTTTATATATCAAAGGATAGGTATGAATCGATTCCTTGTCTGAAAACTTATAAGATAAAAATTCTTTATACTCTATGTTTTTATAATCGGTATTACTTATCGTACTAACCGCATGAACACTTAACAAACTAAAAAAACAAAAAACACAAATTATTGTTTTAATCACAAATCTATCCTTTTTATTATTAAAATATATTATTTAAAAAATTAGATACAAGAACCGCGCATTGCAATGCTTGTTATAACAGCATCTTCACAATCAACTCCATCAAGAGTTACTTCATACAGGTCAAGACAATTTGAGACGTCAGTTGTTATAAGATACTTCCATACATCGTTATCTTTTTTCTCTAACATCTCTGCTGCTACAATTTCCCCTGAACTTTGATGCCCAATTTCTGCAACACTTAACGCTGCTTTTTCGGCCTTGCTTTGACAATATTGATCGGCATATACCATGGAAGAAAACAAAGACATCATTATCACAATTTTTTTCATATACACATTCTCCAGCTATTTAGGATAACAAATTGAGAATATATATCGTCCTTTAGTATTGACGCGTCAAGTGAATAGAAAAAAAGTTATGGTACAAACTTTAAAAAAATTTCTTGAATCTTCTTACTGTTAAATGGCTTGTTTATAACTCCATCAACATGTTCTCTATCTAGTGGAGTAATCTCTCCTGTTACAATTAAAATTTTTCCCTTAAAATTCGTACTGTTGCGAACCTTTTCAATCAAATCAAGACCACTAATTCCAGGCATTCTTAGATCCGTTACAAGATAGTCATAATCAGGAGTTTTTGTAATTTTTTCAAACGCATCTTCTCCATCTGGAGACTCCTCGACCGTTAGACCAATTTTTGTTAAAGCATGAATTATCAATTCTCTAATATCTGGCTCATCATCGACAACTAAAACCTTACCTCTCATTTTTTTTATCGAAGATGTTGCAATTCTTGCAAAAGTAGACGTTTTTTTTATTTCACCATATGAAAGTGGTAATTCTATTAAAAATATTGTTCCTTTTGAACTAGTCTTCTCAACACTAATTACACCTTGAAATCCATCTATAATATTTTTTACAATAGGAAGTCCTAGTCCTGTCCCCTTTCCGGTCGGCTTTGTTGTAAAAAAACTATCAAAGATTTTAGATAGGTTTTGTGGTTCAATGCCAATACCGTTATCAAGAACTCGTATAAAAATTTTTCCACTTTCACTTGTTACATTCAATTCAACCTTTCGCTCTTTTAATCCTTCTGAAGCATCCTTTGCATTTGTTAAAAGATTAATTATCACTTGTTGAAAACTATTTTTGTTCCCAAAAAAGAAAAGTTCATCTTGTAAATCTTTATATACAAGCTCCACACCATCTTTTTCATAAATTATTTGAACCAGCGATAAAGTATTTTTAATCACTTGATTTACAGGCACTTGCTCAATATTATTTTCTTCAAATCTTGCAAAAGTTCTAAGTCCTGTTACAACAGATGATATTCTCGTTAAAGCATGATCTATTTTTTGAATCATCGAAGATGTTTCGCTGTCGCTTTGTATGAACTTAGCTTTTAGTCTCTCAAAATTCATTTCCAATACCGTTAACGGGTTATTTATTTCATGTCCAATACCCGCAGTTAATTCTCCAATCGATGTAAGTTTTGAATTAAGAAGCATTTTTTCATGCATCCTTTTATTTTCGCGCTCCTTTTCTTTTAAATCACTTATATCACTTACAAATCCAATAAAAAACTCATCATCAATAAAGATAGAATGAACCAGTGCTTCTATCAATACACCATTTTTCTTTAAAATAGGAATTTCTCTTTTCACACTTTTTGTGTTGTTAATTTCTTTAAACATTCCAGGCAATACTTCTTCTCTTTCCAACTGAGGATGTAATGCAACTACATTCATTTTTAAGAGTTCACTTTCTGTATATTCAGTCATATCTACGGCTTTTTTATTAACCTCTAAAATATTTCCATATACATCTGTTATAAAAATAGCATTTGGCGAATTGGAAACGTAACTTTTATAGCGCTCTTCGCTTTTAATTCTAGCAATTTTATTTTTTTCGAAATAAATAATTATCATTAAAATAGCACAGCATTGAGATAAAAAAGATGCCAGCCAATACCCTTCCACAACAAAAAGATTAAAATAGTGAGCAAAAGGATAATCAAATTTATGAACTCCCCATAAAATAAATACCAC
>CAZCDT010000101.1:0-7376 GCA_964497525.1 uncultured Bacteriovoracaceae bacterium | reverse complement strand
GCGTTGAAGATATGAAAGTGTTATTCGATGGAATTCCTCTTGATAAAGTCTCTGTATCTATGACTATGAATGGCGCGGTTTTACCAATTCTTGCAAACTATATTGTCGTAGCAAAAGAACAAGGCGTTACAGAAGACAAACTTTCAGGAACAATTCAAAATGATATTTTAAAAGAGTTCATGGTTAGAAATACCTATATCTATCCACCGAAACAATCAATGCAAATTATTGCAGACATTATTGAGTATACTGCCAAAAATATGCCTAAGTATAATTCTATTTCTATTTCAGGCTACCACATACAAGAAGCTGGTGCTGATGCAGCTTTAGAGTTAGCATACACTCTTGCTGATGGAAAAGAGTATATTAAAACAGCGATTTCAAAAGGTCTTCAAATCGATGACTTTGCTTCAAGACTTTCATTCTTTTTTGGGATCGGAATGAATTTTTATGTTGAAATTGCAAAGCTTCGAGCTGCGAGATTGTTGTGGCATAAAATTGTAAGTAGCTTTGGTGCAAAAAATGCGAATTCATTAATGCTTAGAACTCATTGTCAAACATCAGGTTGGTCATTAACAGAGCAAGATCCATATAACAATATTATTAGGACAACAATAGAAGCAATGGCCGCTGTTTTTGGAGGAACACAATCTCTGCATACAAACGCTCTTGATGAGGCCGTCGCATTACCTAATGCTTTTTCATCAAGAATTGCAAGGAATACTCAAATTATAATTCAAGAAGAATCTCATATTTGCAATGTAGTTGATCCATGGGGCGGATCTTATATGATGGAAAAATTAACAAAAGACATTGCCGATAAAGCATGGACTATTATTGAAGAAGTAGAGCAAAATGGTGGCATGGCAAAATGTCTTGAAACAGGCCTTCCAAAATTAAAAATCGAAGAAGCTGCGGCAAGAAAACAAGCAAAAATAGATAAGGGGCTTGAAACAATTGTTGGTGTTAATAAATACCGATTAGAAAAAGAAGATCAAATTGAAATTTTAGAAGTAGACAACAAGGCAGTTAGACAATCACAAATTGAAAGACTTGCATCTTTAAAAAAGAGTAGAGATAACTCAAAAGTTAATGCAGCATTAATGGCCCTAGAAGAGTATGCAAAAACAGGAAAAGGAAATGCACTAGAGCTTTCTATTAAAGCTGCAGAAGCAAGAGCAACTGTCGGAGAGATAACTTTTGCACTCGAAAAATATTGGGGAAGGTATAAAGCACAAACTCAAACAGTATCTGGAGTTTATGGTGCAGCATTTGCAAGTGACTCTTCATGGGAAGAGATAACTAAAAGCACAAAAGCATTTCAAGATAAAACAGGAAGAAGGCCAAGAATTTTAATTGCAAAAATGGGCCAAGACGGACACGATCGCGGATCAAAAGTTGTTGCAACAGGGTATGCGGACGCTGGATTTGATGTCGATATTTCTCCACTTTTTTCAACACCAAAAGAGATTGCTAAACAGGCAATTGAAAACGATGTGCATATTGTTGGAGTATCATCACTTGCCGCAGGTCATAAAACTCTAGTTCCTGAATTAATCAATGAATTAAAATCTCAAGGTGCAGAAGATATAATTGTTGTCTGTGGTGGAGTTATTCCAAGACAAGATTATGACTTTTTATATCAAGCAGGAACAAGAGCAATTTTTGGGCCAGGAACAAGTATTGTTTCTGCAGCAAAAACAACAATTGAAGTTTTAAATAAACATCTGAAAAATCTTTAGCGATAAAGATGAAAGAAAAAATCATTAATCATCTTTTTAATGGAATCTGTGCTGGTAATCGTAGATCACTAGCACAGGCCATTACTCTTATTGAAAGCAAACTAGATAAAGATAAAGTCTTGGCCCAGGAGTTACTCGAAAAAATAATTCCTAAAACCAAAAAATCTATTCGCATTGGAATAACTGGTGTTCCTGGTGCCGGAAAATCTACTTTTATAGAAGCATTCGGACTGTATTTAATTTCAAAAAATAAGAAAGTGGCAGTTTTGGCCGTTGATCCAAGTTCTCCAGTAACAGGCGGAAGCATTCTTGGAGATAAAACAAGAATGGAGTATTTGGCCCAAAATGAAAATTCATTTATAAGACCGTCACCATCAGAAGGTTCTCTTGGAGGAGTTGCTCATAAAACTCGCGAGGCAATGCTTTTATGCGAAACTTCTGGATATGATGTAATACTAATTGAAACAGTTGGAGTCGGACAATCAGAGTATGAAGTTGCAAGCATGGTAGATTTCTTTTTGGTTCTAATGCTTCCAAATGCCGGTGATGAGTTACAAGGAATAAAAAAAGGAATTCTTGAATTGGCCGACGCAATCGTTGTAAATAAAGTTGATGGCGATAGTATCAATATGGCAAATGTGACAATGGCACATTATACAAACGCCTTGCATTTAATGAGACCAAAATCTTTTTGGAATCCAGAAGTTTTAGGGTGCTCTGCTATTGAGAATAAAAATATCGATAAAGTTTGGGAAATGATTGAGTCTTTTTTTAAAAAAGCAAACACTACAGATTTTTTGACTCAAAAAAGGGCCACACAAAATAAAGATTGGATGTGGAAGCTTGTAAAAGAGATGATGGAAATTAGACTTAAAAGCAATCCAAGTGCACAAGAGTTAATTCCAAAAAAAGAGAGTGAAGTTGAAAAAAATCAGATAACACCGTATAAGGCCGCGACTCAAATTATTTCACTTCTTGATAGTGATTAATCTACCTGAATTCCCCATAAAGCAACATCATCTTTTAAGCTAAAACTATCTCCTTGGGCGGTTGTTCTGATCGAATCATCATTTACAATTTCAGATACTTTATCTTTTATCCCTTTATCACTTTGAAGTTTGGTTGTTAAAAAATTTGTATTTCGCACATCATCTCCAACTCGCCTTCCGGCCAACTCTTCCAAACCATCTGTACCAAAAACCAAAGATTCTCCGGCCTTCAGATTTATAGTCACAACTCCATGAGGAACAGTTGAATAACTCAGAAACTCTCCATTTCCAATATATGCACCACCTGGACTTTTTATTGTTTCAATTTCACCACCTGATTTTAATTTAAAAACAGAAGAAACTACTCCTGCACCAGTAAACTCTGCACTTTTGCTTTTAGGATCAAAAACAATTAAAGAAGCAGAATTTCCACCATTTTCGAAAGAAGGTGTTAATTTTTTATCTATAAGAGTCATAATATTGTCTGCTGTAAAATCTTTTCCTGCCAAATCTTTTTCCCAATCAATTTGGTTGAAAATTTTTTGAGCAGTTAAGGCACTTATTCCTGCACGAGCACCATGAGATTTACCGTCAAAAACAAATAGTGCAATTTTACCGTTTGGCAAAGTAGCAACACTTAAGCTATCGCCAACAACTCCTGTTCGATAGTCTGCTGCTCGATGATTTCTTGCAATTTGAAAACCACTACTGTTTTTATTAATAAGATCTACTTGGTCATTTAATTTTTCTGTTCTACTTGCAACCATTTTTTTTAAGCGATCTGAAATTTTTAAAGCATTTGCATCGTACTCATAGTGGTTTGATTCTAAAAATTCTAGCTTATCTGGATCTTTTGCTTTTAAGGCCATTAAATTATCTAGCCATGCTTCATCACTAATATTTTTGCTTTTTGTGACAAATTCTTTAGCAATATCTTGGGGGGTGACTCCTCTATAAACATCAGTATTTCTATTTATCAATTTAACTTTTGTATCAAGTGTTATATCTTTGCTTTCTAATTTAGAGACAAGTTCTAAAATTTGCTCATCATCTAAAGACCTCGTCCAAGATCGATACTCTTTTTTTAAATAATCTGATACAAACTTTTTAACTTCTAAATCTTTTATTTTTTCTGTAGCACTAAGGTTGTAATCTCTTTTAGAGTAACTGTTTTCAAGAATAATTTTTTCTTTTTCTGTAGATGTAAGTTTTGGATCAGACATTTTTTTTACAAACTCATCTACTTGTTCTTGTGACATGCGACGATCAAGAACTCTTTTTTCTTTTTTTAAGACAGATTTTATTTCTTCTTTAATCGTAATTTTTGTTAAAAACTCTTGCAAACAATCGGCCTGTAAGGATGCGGGTACTGACACAGGTGTGAGTAAACTTACAAATATTGCTAGGGCAATTATTCTTTGCATGAGCTTACTCTATTCTTCGAAATCCCCACCACCAGCAACTTTTAATGCTGGTCGATCAGGAGAAATTCTTCGATCAAGGCCATACTTTTCAACTTTCATAATTAAGCTGGCACGACTCATGCCAAGCTCTTTTGCAAGTTTTGATTTATTAAAATTACACCGTTTAAGACCTTCTTTAATCATAATTTTTTCAAGCTCTTCTTGTGCCTCTTTTAGGGTTGCATTGAAATTAATTCCTTTACTCGCAACTGCTGGACTAGCTCCAAAGTCTAAAATTCGAGGGCTTAACATGTCTGGCATAATCATTTTTTCTTGACCAGATAATACAACAACACGCTCCATTTCATTTTCAAGCTCGCGCACATTACCAGGCCATGGATAATTTAATAGTTTTTCTAGAGTTTTTCTCGCAACCGTTTTTGTTGCCACACCCATCTCTTCGCATTTTTTTGCGACAAAATGATCCATTAAAATTGGAATATCATCTGCTCTCTCTTTTAGAGATGGGATCTGAACGTTAATTACATTAATTCGATAATAAAGATCTTCTCTAAACTCTCCCTTGGCCATCATCTCTTTTATATTTTTATTTGTAGCAGCAATAATTCTTACATCTACTTTTTTTGGTGCTGTTGCTCCAACAGGCAGATAAGTGCCTTCCTGTAAGACACGCAAAAGTTTTACTTGCATACTAAGACTTGTGTCGCCAATCTCATCTAAGAATAATGTTCCACCATGTGCCATTTCAAAAAGACCTTTTTTGTCTTTGATGGCTCCGGTAAAAGATCCTTTCATGTGTCCAAAAAGTTCTGAGTCTAAAAGATTATCATTAAACGCAGAACAGTTTACTGCTAAAAATAAATTATCTTTTCTTGGAGAAAAAAAGTGTACCGCTTTTGCAACAAGCTCTTTACCTGTACCATTTTCTCCTTGAATAAAAACACTCGATTCAGAAAGAGATATTTTTTCTAAAAGCCGATAAATGGCCTGCATTTTTTTTGATTTCCCAATCATGGTGTGATAGCGATATTTTTCACCAAGCTCTGAATTTAATTCTTGAATTCGATCTTCTCGTTTTGAAATTTCATCGTGGAAGGTATTGATTTCTCCACCGACCAAATCGACAAGATCTTTTAAATATTCTATTTGATGGATATCTAACTTTTTTACACCTTCTAGTGCAACAGTAATGTCTTCATCTTTTGCACCACACTCTTTTAATTGGGCAATTAATTTTTCAGACTCATCACTTGTTACAGAGTGTAGTTGCACAGGATATGCCATAACTGAGCCAATATATTCACCATCTAAAACAACTCGACTGGCCACACATTTTATCCCTGTAAAAAAAGTATCACAAATAATTGTATTGTGTGGAGATTGCTGTAACTCTAAAGCAATGCGTTCTATATCTTGTGACATATATTCATGCCCATAATTTAGATTCATCATTACTTTTAAAAAATTGCTTTTATATTGGTAATCACGATCTAGATGCTTAGAACGAATCTTATAATGATTATCTGTAAAGATCATTTCGGTTCCAAACCATTTTGTTAAAACTTGATCTAATTTTGACACCACCAAAAGTTCTGTCATATCTTTCCACTTAATCATAATGATTCCCCTTTATACACTGTTGTACAACTTTTCGGCAGTTGGCCCTGAAAACTTTAGAAAATGTGCAAAAAAAATTGACGATTCTAAAAAGCCCAAAACTGAATCAACAAGTAATTGTTTTTAAAGAATTTAGATGTTTGTAACAGTCTCACCAAGTACAATCATTTTATACTGACGATATCCGGCCTCTGCAGAAGTAAAGAGAATCTTTTTTATAAGATTATATTTTATCGACTTATCCACAATTAGATTTATCTGACCTGAAAAAGCTTTTGCGCCAGAAGTTTTTTCTAATTCTTTTATCAACTCTTTTTTCTTTACCAATTCTTCAAACAAAGAAATGATTCTTCTGCCTTGCATATCATAAGCAGAGCCTGCTGCAACATTCTGCGCATCAAGAACAAGTACATTATCAACCCATATTTTTTCTGGAGAAACCTGTACAACAACACCATTGCTACTAATTTTATCAACGCTGGACACTGGAAGTTTGATATCCGCATGCATATCCATAACTGCACCAGTTGTATTAAGAGTTAAAAGCAAAAAGAAAAGCAAGGTTACAAGAATATCTAAGAGCGATGTTATATCAACATCTGCTGGACGCTTATTTCTACGCATCAGTCTTCTCATTTAAACTCCTAACTAACTTTGAATATTCCCAAAAACAACATTGCTAAATAACTCTTCAACTTTTATATCTATACCACTTTTATCTTTTAGATAGATCGAATGATCTGTACTTCTAATTCTTCTAATACCATCCATGATAAAAATCAAATCCTCATATACAACATCTTGAATTGGATTCATTATAGCTGTTTTTTCATGAGGGTTATCTTTTTTTATTTCATATAAGGAGGCATACAAATCTTCTAAATCGTATTTGCCTTCAGGAGTTTTTCCAATTTTTTTTCTAAGCGTAGATGGCACTCCTGTATATATATCTATCGAATCTGAAGCAACAAGTAGTGTTAGTGCCAACGGTTTTTTATCTGGTGGTGGCTCACTATTTGATACAATTGGCACATCACTATTTATCTCATAAAATTTTATAAAACTTGCAGTCACAAGCAAAAAGAAAATAAAAATAAAAGCAGCATCCATCAAACTATTAATGTTTGGCTTTTCTGTATTGATCTTTTTTCTTCTGCGGCTTGGCAGTTTATACATCGACATAAGATAGTTCCTTTAAGGGGAATTATTCCAAATCCTTGACACCTTTGGTACCAAGCATGTCCATTAACTTGACTGAAAATTCATCGATTTCTCCAATGATCTTTTCACTTTTACTTACCAAAAATGCGTGTAACACCATTATACTGATCGCTGCAATTAATCCCATAAAAGTGGTATTCATCGCAACAGCAATACCGCGACTTAAAAGTTCACCTTTTTGTGCTGGGTCAGCAGTACCAACAACACTAAATGCCATAATCAAACCTTGAATTGTTCCTAGAAGTCCAAAGAGTGTTGAAATATTTGCAGCAAGTTGCATATAGTTTAACCGGGCCTCTATTTTTGGAATAATTTCAAGTGCTGTTGGTTCTGCAGTTGCAATCTCAAAGGCATTTGCAAGTGTCAATCCATCGATACTTCCC
>CAZCDT010000100.1:0-7688 GCA_964497525.1 uncultured Bacteriovoracaceae bacterium | reverse complement strand
TTGTGAAAATTCTTTCTTTATATTCAAGTTCAGGTGGGACAAGACAATTTGTAGTAAAAAGAACTGGTCCATTAAATTTTTTAATTTCATCTTTTTGAAGCCACCAAGCATTTCCATAATTACCAACAAGATGTTCATACTTTTTAAATGCAGGTCTATAGTGAGCAGGAAGCATCTCGCTGTGTGTATAGACATCAACACCTGTACCTTTGGTTTGTTCCAAAAGTTCTTCGAGATCAACAAAATCATGTCCAGAAATCAAAATACCAGGATTACTTCGAACTCCTAAATTTACTTCAGAAATTTCAGTATCCCCATAATGAGAATTTGCTTCATCAAGGTATGCCATCACTTTCACGCCATATTCACCTGTTTTCATTGTAAGAGCAACTAAATCATCTACAGAAATGTCATCACGTGCAATTTGATCAAGAGCATACATGAGATATTCAAAGATTTCCTTTCCTTGCTTTTTGATCTGATAACCATGCTCTAAATAAGCAGATATTCCTTTGAGTCCATATAAAACAAGAGCTTTTAGAGAGCGTATATCCTCATTTTCAATTTCAAGCCAACCGCCTGCGCCAGTTTCAGCTTTTTGAATAATTTCATCACGACTCTCTGGTTTCCATGTCGCACATCCTGGGATTTTTTCAAAGCTACATTTTCCATCGAGGAATAATTTTATTTCATCCCGTCGTTTAACCGCTTCAAAAATATCTTCAATAAAAGTTTGCTTATTAAAATCGGCATTTGTAATAGTTTTAAAAAGACCTTTATCTACAAAAAAAGCGGTTTTTTCGTCATACCAACCATGTTTTTTTGCCTCAACTGCAAAAAAAGAAATTCCTTTTAACGTCCAAATAAAAAGATCTTGCAGATTAGATACATCTGCTGTTTTTCCACAGACTCCCTGCTTAGCTGAACATCCTTTGTTCATAGCAGTTTCTTGACATTGATGACAAAACATAGACATGATATGCTCCTTTGTTTGTTTTTACTTAATTAAACACAATTTATACTCAAATATAGTTGTTCGTGCCAGAATTAAATTTATCCAAAGAAGAAAACTAGGCCGAATCTGTTTTCTTCTTCCTTTTTTTTTCCAGTTTTTTTACCTCTTTCAAGCTCTCCTCAAAGTGCTGCTCAACTAAAGATACCTCAGGGCCTTTTAAAGCTCTATATTTGTCATATTCAGCTTCTGCCTTAAGGGTAGCTAGCTCATGAGAGATTTTCCCTGCATGAGTTAAAATTTGCTTATTACTGATCTTTAAAAAGTCATCAAGCTTGGCAATCCAATCCTTCATGTACATAGGACGCTGTTCTAGTGCCTGCAGCTCTGCAAAATCCAAATAAAGAGTAACGATCCTGTTTAAGACCTCAAGCTCTTTTTCGTTTAGATAGTTTTTAGCAATGACGACATCACTTTTTTGAAGTCCTGCTCCTGACCATGATGTCAGTCCCATATTGTCTTTTTTGTGATCTGCTCTATCGTGAACCACTTCAGCAGCAGTATTGCCATGAACTGCCCAGTGCATTTTGTTTTGGACAGTGGCAAAAAATTTTTTAGTCGCTTCTACTTTAGGATCGTAATCGATGCTAGTTGCATATATCTCCAGCACCTTCCTCCAAAACATCTTTTCAGAAGAGCGAATATCTCTAATGCGCCTTAACAGGTCATCAAAATAATTACCATCTCCTGCACGTTTAAAACGCTCGTCATCCAATAGAAATCCTTTCTGGATGTACTCCTTAAGTTGCTTCGTGGCCCAGATGCGAAACTGGGTGCCTCTATGAGATTTTACTCTGTAACCGACAGAGATGATGACATCGAGATTGTAGTACAAGACTTCATAGTTTTTTCCATCATCGGCAGTATGTCGGAATTTCCGACATACTGAATTTTCCTCCAGTTCACCCTCTTTAAATATGTTTTTTATATGCTCAGTGATGGTTGTCCGTCCTTTATCAAAAAGCTCTGCCATCTGCGCCTGAGTAAGCCATACCGTTTCACCTTCAAATTTTACTTCGACGCGAGTGTCCCCATCCTTCGTTTGATAAAGGAGGACTTGGCCGTGATCTAAATTGTTAACAATTTGCTTTTTATTCATAATGAATTCTCCTAAGGATTAATTTGTCCAAGCTAATCTTTTAATTCAATGCAAACAAAGGAGGTTGTTTATAAAAAGTATATCATTGAAATTACTAAAGCGAAAAACATGAAAAAAAATAACTCATACACGAATCTTCCACTCTTTTGGAGCAGTTCGCTTATAACCATCAAATAAAAATCCACCAAAAGGTTTTAAAATTTCCTCTGTTAATATAATTAATGCTTGTCTATCTCCCTCGTATGCCTTTTGAAATACGTCAATCCAGTGTTGACCAAACTGGGAATTTAACTTAAGTAATTGACGAGGTATTTCAGCACAATTTACACGGTGCGCAATTTTCTCTTGTGTATTTTTTTGAGCCTGCTATTATCGACGCACATAACAATTGAACATGCTTCCGCTGCGCAAGCGCGGCGGACAATCCAAGGAGATTCTATGATTCGGCCAATTCGTTTGATTGCAGCAACCGCATTAGCAATAGTTTCATTCAACACTTTCGCAGCAGATTTTGATTTACAATCTTATGCCGGGGACTATCACGATATAGGAGATCGGTTTTGCAACGTACATGTGGAAGTTTCTGATAATTTATTAATTGAGACAGACATGTCACCATGTGATGGCGCTGTTGCTATGTATGAATGCAATGTAAAAAATGGAACTTGCAAGATTCAAGAGTGTAATTCTTCCTCTACTTGTAGTAGAGGTCCCCTATCTATCGACGGGAACCATATACAACTTTTGCGAGATGGTAATTATATTCGTATCATTCCAGGAATACCACGTACTTTAAAAATGGTCCGCCTGTAGTATTAGCAGAACGGAACCTTAATTTTGTTAATTTAGAGGGTAGGGGCATACAATGTGCCCTACTCTTTATTTATGCACGCACGAACAGAAACGCAGACCAGATACCCCATCAATTGCCAGTGTGTTCAACGTGACCCGATGTTTGAAAAAAGGAACTCTAAGTCTTGCTCTCCTGCTAAGTAGACAACAAGTAGACAAAAAGTAGACGGACTCGGGAAATTTGCAGAAATGTCGAGCAATGAACTAAAAAACAAGACCTCGATTCGTTTTACGCTCTCTGTGATTTAAGTTATTTATAATTTCACTGACTTGATTCAAAAAAAACGGCCCGTATTTTTCGGGCCGTTTTCATAAAAATATTTTGGTCGGGACGATTGGACTTGAACCAACGACCACACGCCCCCCAGACGTGTACGCTACCAACTGCGCTACGCCCCGACACTGATTTAATTATATACAAAATATCTCTTGTTAGACTAGATCATTTTTTGAATTTATATTTGTGATAATATTTTTATCATTAATCTCTATTCGCTCTATTTTATCACTTGTAAGTTCTTTAATTTGAAAATCAAGTCTTGCATTATTGTTTTCTAAGCAGACTGATTTTAATTTTTCCGCAAAAAAAGAAGATATTAAAATTGGATGTCCTCCTTTATTTAAAAAAGTTGGAATCACTACATCTTTATTTTTTATGGTTGTAATTTCTATTAATGTTTTTATCGATATAGGAGCAGTGTCTACAGGTAATATAAATAGGTGAGAGAAGTTTTTAAGTGATGAGATGCCGGTCTTAATTGATGAAAATTGACCTAGTTCCCAGTCTTTATTATGAATGATTTTAAGATCTAATAAATCAGGCATCTGTTTCTTTGAAAAAAAATTTGCATATTCTTTAAAATGGTGGCCAACAACAATATTACATGTTGATTGTACTTTTTTGTCCTTATCGTGTATTTTGATAAACTGAAAAAAAGTATCAAGATGATGAAGTATTAGCTCTCTATCATTAATTTTAAAAAGTCCCTTTGGAAATCCCATTCGAGATGATTTTCCTCCGGCAAGAATCAAAAAGGAAATATTCATTGTTTTAAATATTATTTAAAAAGTCTTTTAAAATATTTTTTGCAACTTGTACGCGATATTCTTTTGTTGAGCGAATATCTTGAATTGGAGCAATCTCTTTTTCTAAAGTTTTAATAGCTCTTGCAATCGTTTCTTTAGATAGTTCTTTTTTTAGTAGAATTTCTTCTGTTTTACATAATCTAAGTGAATATGGGGCAACAGAACCACATGCAAGCCTTATCTCATCTATTTTTTTATCTTTAAGAGTAATTTTACCAGCAAAACATACTTTAGAAATTGCCATCATTACTCTTGCACCAACTTTATGGTAGCGTTCTATAGAAGTAGTTTTTAAAGGTCTTGGCAGAATAATTGAACAAATTAATTCAGCAGGTCCAAGATTCATTGCTTTATAGCCAGTATAAAAGCCATGAAGAGGTCTGATATCGGTTTTTGTATGAGATTTGATTTTTAGTTTTGCATCATAACATAAAAGAGCAGGAGGAGAATCGGCCGCTGGAGATGCGTTTGCAATATTTCCTGCAATCGTTGCCCGCGATTGAATTGCCCATGCTCCGACAAGTTTTGCAGCATCAGCAAGCATTGGAAACTCTTTTTTTATAATTGGGTGATCTTTTATTGTATTAAATGTTGTTGCTGCACCAATCTCGATCTCTTGTTTGGAAATTTTGATAAAATTTAACTCTTTTAAATTTAAAATATTTAAATATTCGCCCTCAGGTAAAATGCCTCGTTCAAACAGCACCATTAAATCAGTTCCACCAGCAATCGGTTTAATTACTGTTTGATCTTTATTTTTTGCCATGAGTTTTAAAGCATCTTTTAGATTTTTTGGATTGATTAGTTTGTACTTGGAAAAATCGATATTCATTATTTTTTCCCCTTGATACTTCTTGCTGCTTCGACGGCCTCAAAAATTTTCATATAGCCGGTACATCTGCATAAATTACCTGCAAGATTTTCTCTAATGTCTTCTACGTTTGGATTCTTATTTGTATTTAATAGGTGAGTAGCAGAAACAAGCATCCCTGGAGTACAAAAGCCACATTGTGCTCCACCTAATTTTAAGAACGCTTCTTGTACTTTTGAAAGCACTTCTTTTGTTGCTAGGCCTTCTACTGTTGTGATTTTTGCACCATCAGCTTGTAGTGCAGGAATTAGGCAGGCATTCATCAAGTTATTATTCATGATTATAGAGCATGCCCCACATTCACCTTCGCCACACCCCTCTTTTGTTCCTGTTAAATTAAGATCTTCGCGTAAAACATCGAGTAGACGCTTCATTGGATGAACATTAACCACATATTTTTTCTTATTTACGATTAAGGTTATTTTGTTAGTAATAGTTTTACTCATTGCTTTGCCTCCATAAGAGTCATCAAGTCTTCTGGCATCAGAGGAATGTGATTAATTTCTAAATTAGTAGCAAAGCTAACTGCATTAATTACTGCAGGAGCTGGCCCATCAAGAGGTAATTCACCAATTCCTTTGGCCCCACCTGGTCCAAATTTTTTATTCCACTCTTCAAAGTAAACTTTTATATTTGGAATATCATGTGATGTTGGAATTATATAATTGGTTAATTGATTATTATGCATCCTTCCATCTTTTAAAATTACATTTTCCATAATGGCATATCCAACACCTTGAGCAACTCCTCCTTGAATTTGACCTGTTGCAAGTGTTTCGTTGACAACATTGCCAACTTCTTGAACAGCATAAAAATTATCCACACTGCTTTGATATGTTCTTGTATCAACACTAACTTCTGCAACATAAACGGCCCAAGCATAAGTTGCGTAGGCATCTCCTAAGTGAGTTTCATCGCTCCATTTGATATAGTCAGGATGTTTATATTGAATAAAGCATTTTAGATCTCCAAAAAGTTCCATATATTTATTGGCCGCGACAAAAAACTCTTTTTCATTGTATTTTTTCTTTAATAGTCCAGAGTCTATTAAAATATTTTTCATTCCAATTGCTGCATTTTCAACCAGTTTTCCAACAACCATTGTTGTTCTTGATGCAACTGTTGGCCCAGAGTTTGGCACAACAGAAGTATCAGGGAACGGTACTTCTACATGCTCTATATTAATTCCTAGTGCATCACTTGCGATTTGAGAAAAAACAGTGTTTTTACCTTGTCCCATTTCTGTTGATGAGGCCAAAATTTTTATTTTTTGACTTTTATCCATCGAGATTCCAACGATGGATGCCAGATATTTTTCTCCTCCACCAGTGAAACCGCCACCATGCATAAAAGCAGAAAATCCAATCCCTTTTTTTATGTTTGTATTTTTTTTGTTTAGCAGAGAAAAATCTTTTACTTTTTTATGATAATCACTTTTTTTAAGAGCAATATCTAAAAGTTTTTTCATATCTACATTTTCATTAATAATTTGCCCTGTTCCCATCTCTGAACCATTTTTTATGAAGTTTATTTTTCTAAAATCTTCTGCAGATATGCCAAGTTTTTTTGCGCAATTATCCATGTGCTTTTCACAAGCAAAAATACTTTGAGGCGCACCAAATCCTCTAAATGCACCGTTTGGAGGGTGATTTGTTGCTAAGGCCTTAGCAATAATTCTAATATTTGGACAATAATATGGCCCTGTAGCATGTATCATTCCTCTTGATAATACCACTTGAGATAGAGTGGCATAAGCTCCGGCATCGATAAAAAATTCGATATCAATTCCAAGAATTTTTCCATCTTTTGATAGAGCTGTTTTGTAAGTAGTTTGAGATGGATGTCTTTTTGTTGTTACGGCAAGATCTTCTGCACGAGAATAAACCATCTTAACAGGCCTTCCATCGGCTTTATAAGATAAAAGGGCCGCATGGCCGGCAAGAATTGAGGGATAGTCCTCTTTGCCTCCAAAGCCCCCACCTGTTTCAACTTGAATAATGCGAACTTTTTCTTTTGGATAGTTAAATAGCGTTGTTAGTGCTCCATGAATATAATAGGGACATTGCATTGAACCCCATACTGTAACGCTTTTATCAGGTGATGCAATAGCAATAACACCATTTGTTTCTATGTATAATTGTTCTTGAGCTCCTGTGTGATATTCATGAGAAACGACAATGTCTGCCTCTTTAAAAGCTTTATCCACATCGCCTTTATACATGTCATAATATTTTATAATATTATCTTTACCCCAAATTATATTTTTTTGCTCTAATGAGTCTTTAATTGTTAAAACACTTGGCAATTCTTCAATTGTGAGTTTTACAAATTTTTTTGCTCTTTCTACTAAATGTTTATCTGGATGAGCGAGTAGCAAAATTGGTTCATTTGCGTGATTGATTTTTTCATCGACTAAAAATGGCCAATCTTTTTCAATGACAGCGACGTAATTATTACCAGGAATATCTTTGGCCGTTACGATTACAAATTCGCTCCATGGAATACCATCAAAAAACTCTATTTTTTTTAAAAGTCCCCTTGCAACAGGACTTCTTATGGTTGTTCCGTATAAAATATCTGGGAAAGTGATATCGTCTATGAATTTGGCAGAGCCAACCAATTTGCTTTTTCCTTCAACTCTTATGGCGCTTTTTTTCATGCTGTAATTCCTTTTTGATTATTAGAAAAATAGTATAACCTCTCGATATAGATTAATCAATCACCGAGCAATAAACGATATACTTTTTTAAGATGCTCATTTAAACTTA
>CAZCDT010000099.1:0-7855 GCA_964497525.1 uncultured Bacteriovoracaceae bacterium | reverse complement strand
AAACAGGATGTTTTGTATGCCGCCGGAGCGCTGGATGCGCGAGAGGCGGCGATAAACAGGATGTTTTGTATGCCGCCGGAGCACGTGATGTGCGAGAGGTGGCGATAAGGATGTTTTGTATGTCGACGAAGTACAGGATGGGACAAAGTCGGAGATTTCTTTGGCCAATATCCGTAGTTCAAACTCAAGTATAGGCACTCTCTTCCTTAATTTATCTTTTATTTCTAAAAAACTATATAGTTTGTAAAATTAAGTACGATAAGTCTTTTATATCATTGATTAGGAGTTGCCATTTGATTAGGAGTTGCCATGGAAAAAGAAGAAATCGTTATAGAAGAAAGTATTTCTCAATACGTTTGTTTTGAATTAGCAGATGAAGAGTATGCGATAGATATAAAAAATATCCATGAAGTTATTAGAGTACCAATAATTACTCCAGTTCCACAGATGCCTGATTTTGTTCTAGGTGTTGTAAATATCAGAGGAAAAGTAATTCCTGTTTTTGATTTGCGAAAAAGATTTGGCCTTCCTCAAAAAGAGTTTGATAATCAAACAAAAGTTTTAGTTGGCAATGTTGATGGAACTTACGTCAGTCTAGTTATTGATAATATTTTAGATAATTTAAATCTTGATAATAAAAAAATAGATCCGCCTCCTGCAAGAAAAATGAATGTAGATAAAGAGTGCATCAAAGGTGTGAGTGTTTTAGATACAAGAATGCTTATTATTTTAGATTTTGCAAAAATTCATGAAGATATAACAAAAACAATTAATTCATACAAAGGATAGCAAATGGCAACAGATACATTACTTCATTTGGTAGGATTTAAAGTTGGCAAAGAACTGTTTGCCGTACCAATAGAGGCGATACAAGAAATTATTAGAATGACTGAAATTGTCGTCGTGCCTCATTCTCCTGATTTTGTTGAAGGTGTTATCAATTTAAGGGGGAAGGTGATTCCAATTATTGATTTAAAAAAACGTTTTAATACTAAGCAAAAAAATGAAAGTGATGAGTCAAGGGCACGAATTGTTGTTGCAGAAATTGGCGATAGTGTTGCTGGATTGATAGTTGATGATGTTTATGAGGTTATGAGAGTTGAACAAAAAGAGTTTGAAGAGACTCCTGGAATTGTTGGTGGTGAAGAGCAACGTTTTATTCGTGGCATTGTAAAACAAAAAGATAAAATGATTTTAGTTTTAGAATTAAAAAAATTGCTTTCTGGTGATGAAATGTCGGCCATGGAAAAGGTGAAATAAAAAATGCAGGAAATATCAGATAAAGATTTTGATCGCATAAAAGACTTAATGTATAAGTTGACAGGAGTTTTGCTGCGTCCCACAAAGAAACCTCTTGTTGTTAATAGATTACATGGGAGACTTGAGGCCCTCGGAGTAAAAAATTTTTCAGATTATATTACGGTCTTAGAAAAACCAGGAAGTAGTGAATTGGAGCTATTTATTAACTTAATTACCACCAATGAAACATATCTTTTTAGGCACCCAGAGCAGTTTTTATACTTAAAAAATACAATACTTCCAGAATTAGAACATAAAAAACAAGCTACAGCAAAAAGCATAAAAATTTGGTCGGCCGCATGTTCAACAGGAGAAGAGCCTTGTACTCTAGCTTTAGTTTTACAAGAGTACTTTAAAAATAAAGCAGGTTGGAATAAAAAGGTTTTAGCTTCAGATGTAAATAGTACGGTCCTTGCCAAAGCAAAAGAAGGTATTTTTGGAGAACGAAGTTTTCGTGAAACTCAACCGGAAATAAAGACAAAATATTTTTCCCCGATAGAAATAAACGATAGATATAAAAGAATTGAGTTTAAGTTAAATCAAGATGTTTTAAAAACAATTGATTTTTTTAATCACAACTTAATGACTCCTGCAAAACATGGTGATGTAGATGTTATATTTTTAAGAAATGTAATGATTTACTTTGATTCTGCGGCCAAGCAAAAAACTGTTGATAATTTGTATAAGGCACTAAGACCTGGAGGATATTTTATAATTAGTCTTGCAGAGAGTTTAAGTGACATAAAAACAGAGTTAAATTTTTTAAAAATTGGTATTTATAAAAAAGCGGATGTTTGATGAATAATACTAAAATGATAAAAGTTGTAATAGCCGATGATTCTCCACTTATTAGAAAAGTGCTTGGCGATTTATTAAAAGAAAGCGGAAAAATTGATTTGCTAGGTGCTGCAAAAGATGGAAAAGAGGCAATAGATTTTGTAAAAAAATTTAAACCAGATATTTTAATTCTTGATTGCGAAATGCCTGTGATGAATGGTCTTGAGGCCCTAAGAAAAATTATGGCCGAGTGTCCACTTCCTGTCTTTATGTTTAGTTCTTTAACGGCAGAGGGTGCCGCTGTAACAATTAAAGCACTCGAATATGGCGCTGTTGATTATCTATTAAAACCTGTTGGCAGTCCTGAAGTTTTAAAGGGAGCTGTTGTTGAGTTAATCAATAAGCTTCGATTTATTCATCTTCGTTCTATTTTTTCTAAGATGAAGATTAAAACACCGACAGATGTTTCAAAACCTGTCGCTGATCGCAAAGGATTACTCGAAAATATCAAAGCAAGAAAAATAGATTTAATTGCAATGGGATCATCGACTGGTGGCGTGCAAGCGGCGATGAAGGTCATTCCAAATCTTTTAAAAAATTCTCCACCCATTGTATGGGTGCAGCACATGCCACCAAACTTTACAAAAAGTTTTGCTGAAAGATTAGATGGTATGTCTGCAATAGGGGTTAAAGAAGCAGTTGATGGAGATATTATTACTGCCGGAAATTGTTATTTAGCTCCTGGTGGTTATCAAATGAGAATCATAAAGCATGGAGCTGGTTTTAAAATAAAAATTGGAGAACAAGAAAAGCATTCAGGACATTGCCCGTCATGTGATGTGTTATTTGATTCTGTTTCAGAATATTTTTCCAATAACGTGTTGGGAATTATTTTAACTGGTATGGGCGAAGATGGCACAAAGGGACTTGTTAAGATGCATCAAAAAGGGGCCTATGTAATTGGCCAAGATGAAGAAAGTTGCGTCGTATACGGAATGCCTAAGGCCGCAAATCAAGCAGGTGCTGTAGATTTGGAATTAGGCATTGATGATATTGCAATGGGAATGATAAGGGCCTGTGGATTAAAATAGGCGTAGTGGAGAATAAAATGACCAGTGATACATCGTATTTAGATAATGAAGAAAAAACGGAACTGGTTAGAGATTTCTTACTAGAGAATGAAACACATTTAAAAGTTTTAAATGATAAGCTTTTATATGTTGAAAAAGTTTTAAATAGTGAAGGTGGGAAAATTGAACCTGAAGCAATTAATGCAATGTTTCGAGCAGCTCATTCAATTAAAGGAACTGCATCTTTTTTAATGTTTGATAATATTGTAAAGTTGACGCATGAAATGGAGACTCTTCTTCAAAGAGTAAAAAATGGAGAACAAGAGTTAAAACTTATAGTAATAGATCTGTTTTTTCAGGCATTTGATAAATTAGAGGCCTTATTTGATTCTGTAAAATTAAATGGTGTAGATTCTGGCGATGTAGAGGTTTTAGTTGAAGCAATAAAAGAGGCATATCTTGGAAAAAAACAAGACATAAAGACTAAAGTTGAAGAAGAAATAAAAAGTGATGAAGTAACAGATGTAAGCAGTGATGTAAAAGTGGAAGTTGAACATTCTTCAGATAGTGTCATAGCACAAAAAGAAAATGATATTGGAAGTAAAAATTTTAATGATGTGTATATGGCGCAATATCTTTTGGAAACAGATCAAAATATCGAAGAATTTGATAAGATGATGCTTAGATATGAAAAAGAGCAAAATGTTACAATTATTAACGACATTTTTCGAGTAATTCATACCATCAAAGGCTCTTCTGGTATTTTAAATATAACAAAAGTTCAAAAAGTTGCTCATGCAATGGAGAGCATCTTGGCCTTGGGACGAGATGGTGATCTTGTTTTAAATTCAAATACGGTAACACTATTATTTAAAGCGATAGATATTATTAAAGATCTAGTTGCTTTCTTAAAAATGAAGGAAGAGCCGATTATTGATATTAATGAGATTTGTGGATTGCTAGAAAAAGAAAAAGATAATTATGTAAAAAAAGAGGTGGCACCAACACCAAATCGATCAATGGATATGAATATGGATTTTGGAAATTATAAATGGTCTGAAGATGAATTAATAAAAATAAATCATGCAAAAGAAGAAGATCAGGATCTGTTTATAATAAAATTTAAAGTTTTATCTACTGCTCTAATGAAAAGCATGAAGGTTTTACTTGTAGAAGAAAAAATTGGTAAAAAGGGAAGCTTGATAAAGATAAATCCATCTTCTGCAGTTGTTGACGATCAAAAAAATGAAGACCTATTTGTTGATCTAATTGCCACAACAGCATTAAACGAGAAAGATATTCGCCTTTTGCTAAGATTTGATGAGGTTGAAGTAATTTCGATTGAACGGCTTGAAATAGATAAAATTATTACTGCAGATAAAGATATTAAACCAGTAAATAAAGAGATTAATAATATAGAAAATAAAACAAGTAGCAAAGGAGCAAAGGTGGAAACAAATATTGCAACAAGTCGCAATACTCCAGCACAAAGTAGTTCTTCTGTTGAATTATCTACAATTAGAGTTGATTCAAATAAAATAGATAATCTAATGAATTTATCTGGAGAGTTAGTTATTGTGCGCGCAAGGCTCGCTCAAGTATTGGCAAATATAAAAACTTCAGGAAGTGGTGATAAAGAACAAGATGCTATGTTTCGTGATTTAAAAACTTCTGTTGAACTATGTAATAGAGAGTTTAAAGGATTGTCGGTTACAAACAAAGACTCAAGCGATTCTTATAAAAAGATGGAGCAAAATCTTTTATTGATGACCGAGAGAATTTTGATTTTAGAAAAACATTTATTAAATAATAAAATGCAAAATTTAATTTATGCTCTTGATGAGGTCACAAGTTCTTTGGGTAAAATTTCAAGCGATATTCAAACAGGAGTGATGCAAACACGAATGATTCCGATAGAGGGAATTTTTAATCGCTTTAAAAGAGTTGTTCGAGATATTTCTCACGAATTAAATAAAGAGATAAATTTGGTAATTGAGGGGGAAGATACCGAGCTTGATAAAAAGATTGTAGATATTTTGGGTGAGCCACTAACTCATATGGTTAGAAATTCTGCGGATCATGGTATTGAATCCGCTGAAGTAAGAAAAGAACAAGGAAAGCCTGCAATTGGAACAATTACGCTTAAGGCATCACATAGAGGGAACAATATCTGTATTGAAATTGGTGATGATGGTAAAGGACTTGATCCTGATAAAATATTAAAAAAAGCAGTAGGACTAAATCTTTTAACAGAAGAAGATGGTCAAAAGATGTCCCCAGAAGAGGTCTTTAATTTGATTTTTCTTCCAGGCTTTAGTACCGCAGAAAAAGTTACAGGAATCTCTGGGAGAGGGGTTGGAATGGATGTTGTCAAAACCATGATAAACTCTGTTAATGGTAGTGTTGATATTCAGTCTGTTTTAGGCAAAGGAACAAATTTTACTTTAAAAATTCCACTTACTCTTGCGATTATTCAGGCCCTAAATGTTGTAATTGGAGATGAAATTTTTGCTTTTCCTCTTGATGCGGTAACAGAAATTATAAAAATAGATGCAGATGATATTTATTCTATAGATGGTAATGACACAGTAAAACTTAGAGGTCATGCTCTTAGCATTGTGGAGCTTGAAAATATTATTAAGGTTAAAGGTAATCAAAGAGATAAGACAAAAAGTAGGATTATTGTTGTTATAACAGACGGGAATGAACAACTAGGTGTTACCATTGATTCTTTGGTTGGCAAAGACGAGATTGTTATAAAATCACTCTCAGAACATTTTGCAAATGTAAAAGGAATTAGTGGTGCATCAATTTTAGGTGATGGCAGAATTGCATTAATTCTTGATCCAATCGCAATAATAAAAGAGTCATGGTAAAAACATATGGAGTTAAACTTGAACACAGAAACACAAAAAAAAGGAAGCTCGCCAAGTGATGCTATTTTATATGTAGGTATTGCTGATATCAAGACAGGTAGTACTCCTCAAAAAATCAAGACAAATCTTGGTTCTTGCATTGGAGTGTGTCTCTACTCTGCGAAAGAAAAAATTGGGGGAATGCTTCATTTTATGCTTGCATCTGCTCGAATGGATCTTGATAGTGGCCGTGGAAATCTAAAAAAAGAAAAATATGCGGATACTGGAATCCCTGAGATCATTTCATTGCTACAAACCAAATATGGTATTGCGCCAAAAGATTTAACCGCAAAAATTTTTGGTGGGGCAAAGGTGTTAGCAAATGTTACTAGTAATATCGGTGGCGATAATGAAGCAAAAGCAAAAGAAATTTTACAAGAAGCTGGTATAAAAATTGTGGCCACAAAGACTGGTGGTCAAAAGGGATATAATATTGAATTTGATTTAAATACCGGAAAGGTAAAATGCCAAATTTTTGGGCAACCAGCAGAGGAGTTTTAGCAATGAGTGATTTAAAAGCATTAAACGGAATGAAGGTTGTTACAAAACTTAGTCTAGATAAAGCATCACAAGTTTTTTCAAAAATGATTAAAGGTGGTGCAAGAATTGAGGCCGAGGAATTTGGAGAGGTAGACATTAGCGAAGTGACTGCACAAATGAATGCAAAAGATTATGAGGTAATTGCTTCACTTATTGATTTACAAGGTGATGCGCCTTGTAAGTTTTTGTTTATGGTAAAAGTTGCAGACTGCTTTTTTTTAACGGATAAAATTTTGCGACGAGAGCCGGGCACCACAAAAGATGTTGATATATATGTGCAAAGCTCAATTCAAGAGCTTGGAAATATTATGGCAAGTGCAATTACAAATGTTTTTTCTTTTAATTTTGCAATAAAGTTAATGCCATCGCCTCCAAGCATGATGATGGATTTTGCAGGGACAGTTTTTCAAGAGTCATTAATGACGATGGAAAATCTAACAGATAAGATTTTTTCTATAGAAGCAAAGTTTAATATTGTTGGCTCCGAAGTTCGTTGTTCGCTATTTTTACTTCCGGACCTAGAAGCGAAAGAGAAATTAACAAAAATGGTATTACAAGCGTAAAAAATATTTTTATTTTTAAAGAGGTAATGTTATGGCAAAGAGAATTTTAGTTGTAGACGATGCACCAATTATAAGACTCATGCTTAGTGATGTTTTAAAAGCAGGTGGTTACGAGGTTGTTGGTGAAGCGGCAAATGGTAATGAGGCGATTATAAAATATAAAGAGTTAAAACCAGATCTTGTAACTCTAGATATAGTCATGCCAGAAAAAGATGGTATTGCAACAGTTGAGGATCTTTTAAAAATTGATGCAAATGCAAAAATTATTATGATTACTGCAATTGATCAGCGAGATTCTCTTGTAAAGGCGATTAAACTTGGTGCTATTGACTACATTGTTAAACCATTTGAGCATAGTAGGGTGATTTCTGCGATTCAAAAAGTGTTAGGGTAGAAGTTTTTGCTGTATAAGTTAGGCATTACCAAATTTTGTTTGGGCCAATTTTGCTTGAATTTTTTTAGTTAAAGTAGCAAGACCTTCATCTGATTCTAATAGTTTTAAATCTTGATCGCTTAGCTCTTCTTTAAAATAAGTTTTTATATATGTGATCATGTTTTGACGGAACTCGTTTTCTTTATCTGAAGAAAATTTTAAAATTTCAGAATTTGTTTTGTGCATTTCTTGACCGATCATAAATCTCCAATGAAAGATTGCAACTACTTTTTGCAACCTCGTTAATATTATTTTAAG
>CAZCDT010000098.1:0-7857 GCA_964497525.1 uncultured Bacteriovoracaceae bacterium | reverse complement strand
TACTGAAGTAAGTGGAGTGTTTTTTTCAAAATCCACTTGCTTTCATATAGAAGAAGAAGAAGAATGAAAAACGTTGTTAATTCCATTTTGAACAAGATTAAGTTTACTAAAATTAAAGAGGCACAATAAGTTTAGAGTTTTAAATAAGATTTTGCTAATGCACGGTTTGGCGATGCAAGTGGCCGAACCATAATTGCTTCTTACTGAAGTCAGTGGAGTGTTTTTTTCAAAATCCACTTGCTTTCATATCGAAGAGTAAAAAAACGGGGCAGAAAAAGCCCCGTTCAAATAAATAGATCGAGCAGCGGTTTACCTAATAATCGTTGCACTCTACGAATTTAGGCCTTACAGTTCTTAGATCGTTTGTTGTGTATACGATCTTTCCTTTTTTTGTTTTAAAGTTATAAGACAACTCTAAAACAACATTTTCTAGATTATTATCAAGAGCAAGAATAAAAAGTTCATTTTTATAATTTTTATAATTAACAATTTGATTCTTTGGAATAGTCATACTGTCATCGCGAAAATATGCGCCATTTCCAAAAAGCTCAATATCTGAAATGATAGGACTACCATCGATTCTACTAGTACCAAAAGATAGCTCTAGGCTACTGAGTGTGTCTGGACCATTCGCAATAGTGCATAGCGTATTACCTGTTGCCCAAGCATGTGAAAAAGATAGAGAAAGAATTAAAGATAGAAAAAATGCCTTCACAGGACCTCCTTATATCAATATATCACAATGTGCATGGAAAAATATTTCCATAAGTCATTGGATATGGTTTAAAATCAACATTTACTTAATTAGGCAATTGGCCACTAGTTCGCCGTCTTTATGATATGCCTCAAAGGAAGTTATATTGTCTTCGTCATCATAGTAAAAAATTATCGAACCACTTGCTCCTTTATACGAATCCGACAAATAACTCACAAGTTCCCGTTGAAACCCTTTTTTATTAAATTTCATAGTAAGTAAAGGTATCCATTGGTCCTCAGTGTTGTCATTGGAAGTATTAAAGCAAAAACCCACCGCGTCATTATTGCCTTTAAATCCGCAGGGCATTCCCTCTATCATATTGACACCAGACACTACCTTGCCGGTAACGCGTCCAAAAACACGCTCCGCGGTGTCGTCTGCGTGGGTTAAGTCAGATAAAAAAAACATTGCAAGTACCGTAAAACAAGAAATCATTTTCATAAAAATGTCTCCTTCTAGATGATATTGTATTTGCATTTTCAAAGACAGTTAATGATGTGAATGAAAGTTTATCACGGAAAAGCAATACGACACAAAACTAAAACAGTTTCACTGTAAAAATTACCGGTCTCTTGGGGAATAATTTGGCACACCGGAGAGGAGTCGAACCTCTGACCTATGCTTTAGAAAAGCATTGCTCTATCCAGCTGAGCTACCGGTGCTTAATAGATAAATGAAGTTCCCATCATCATTTGAAGTGTCTGATTCCAAACATTACAAACTATAAAAATGGGAACTTTTTTATTCGCTATGGGAATTTATGCGGATTTTATATTATTGTCAAGTTTTCCAGTATTAATAATTGCCTGAAATTACTAGATTATATTGGCATGATCAAAAAAAAAAGATAAGAAGATGTTATGGCAAATCAAAATGTAAATCGCACCTTAATTATTTCTGCACAAGTTTTTCGTTCCGGAAAAAGAAGTTTTGTTTGTAAGCTTGAAACAGGAGAGATTGTTGAGGCAATGGCCCTTGCAAAACAGTTAAAAAACAATGCGCAGGTTGTTGTTGGTGATTACGTTGAGTTAAATTTTGATGATCATCTAAATGAGTACCATATTAAGAAGGTGTTGCCTCGAAAAAGTGAAATTTTTCGTATGAGTTTGCGAGAAGGAAAGAGGAAAGTTACTGCGGCAAATTGCGATATTTTAGTTATTGTTGTTGCAGCATCTTTGCCAGAATATAAGAGAGGCATTGTCGACCGTTTTTTGGTACGAGCAAGTCAGTGGAATCTACAACCAATTTTAGTTTTTAATAAGATCGATCAATATAATAACGAGCAAGATTTTGATATCCTATTTGAAGAAAAAAGATTGTCGGAATTAGGAGTGCTTTGTTTTGAAGTTTCTGCGATTAAACCAGATTTGTCTCCATCTTTTTTGCATCGAGGGATGAGTGATCTATCTGCTTTTTTAAAAAATAAAACTGCCGTTTTTTTGGGACAATCTGGGGTTGGGAAAAGTGCTCTGATAACATCACTTGTAAAAGAAGATGTTGTACTTTTATCTTCTAGTCTTAGTGCTGTAAATAAGGGGGCACACACAACAACTTGGGCAGAAATGGTTGATTGTCGAGAATTTAAAATGGTTGATTCGCCAGGTATTCGGTCGTTTAATATTGATGATATTTTTAAAGAAGATTTACCAAGCTATTTCCCTGATTTACTTCCTTATTTTAATCGCTGTAAATTTGTTAGTTGTACACACGCGGATGATGCCGTAGGATGTTTTTTTCAGTCACTTGATGCTGATAGTGATGATGATCTTGCAATTCTTACAAGGTTAGAATCTTTTTTAAGAATACTTGAAGAAGTTAGTCAAATTCCTACATGGAAGAAAAGTAATAATAAACGCTAGTTCCACTTCTGTTTTGGGCAAAAAATTCCTCTCATATTTTATAAAAAAATATTCTTTCATTATTTTACAAAAATTACGAGAAGCCTTTGAGTTTGTCGTACCTGTTTTGTTTTTACTTAAAAACTAAAAACAGACAAAAATTTGTACTCAAGAGAGGATAACATGTCAGATGAAAAAGTGATCAGCTTTACAAAAAAAAGAAAAGAAATTATTGAGCAAAAGCGCAGAGCTTTTGAACGTTTGGTATTTCAAAATTTTTTAGGAGCATATACTGTAATAGATCAAGGTGAGGGAATTTATCCAATCAAGTTGATCGATATATCAAAAACAGGATGTCTATTTCAAACATCTTGGGATAGTAAGAGAGATCGAAAAATTACAAATGGAACAGAGCTTACTTTACGGATGTATTTTACTCAAAAATCTTTTATTCCGGTTGTTTTGAAAATAAAATATGGTAAAGAGTTTCAAGAGAATGGAATGACTTATATGCGTTATGGGTGTGAATTTGAAACAGATATTCCATCATTCGCAGCAATGAATAGCTTTATTGACTTTCTTTATAAATTTGCAGAGTATTCAGTTGTAGATCAAGGAACAACCAAAGTATATTTCTTATAATAGAGATGAAAACAGTTTTAAATTTTATTGCCGTTTTGATAATTCTATCAATTTTTGTGTCGTGTGCCACTCCAAAAACAGGTGCACCTAAACCACGAGATATCGAAGAACATTTTATTAGCACCGGAATTCAAAAATATTTTCTTCCAGATATTCCTCTGTGGGCAAATGTTTCACATGAAGCAAACTGCAAACTTAGCGATTTGAATAAATTTTTGCATTGGGGGAATTTAATGCAAAGTTTTAATCTATCGTATGAAGGTAGTGCTCAGTTTCAATATATGTATAATGTCCGAATGAAAGAGCTGCTTTCGCTTGGAGCCTATAAGCAATTAACATTAAAAGATGAGGAGCTTTTGTTTTACGACGTTTTAGAAAAAGTTCAGGCAAGTATTAAGCAGTTTAACGCACCATCATATAAGCAAATAAGTGTAATTTGGATAGATCCTATTTTGTCTCTAAAAGATGGCGAGATGTTTCTATCAAAATTATTGGCCAGAGAAGATTTAAGTAAAGGTCATCCAGTATTTTTATCTATGTGTTTATCTAATCTTGAAATGCAAAAATTATTATCTCGTATTGAGTTAGATGGACATGATGTAAGATTAATCCCGCATGAAATGATCTCTATGTTTAATGTTAAGGGAGAATTAGGTAGTAGATTTGTTTTGGATTTAAAAGAAATTTTAGGTAATGATAAAACGATCAATTTATTTGTTCCAGAGAAGAAGAAGTTTCTAATGTTTGATGGGTATAATGAACTTTTTTACTATAAAAGTTTTGAATCGTTACGATAGAGGGCCTTGAGTGATTTTATATACCATCAATTGCATGTATTCATTTCCATTAAAATAATTACTTGCTAATTCAAAATATACATTTAATTGTTCGCCTATGAGTTGTCCTTCTTTAAAAAGTTCCTGTGGTGATTTTGCATCTAATCTATTTATGTAATTAAAACTAATTCCTTGAAATTTTAGTTGTGGTTTTGATTTAGAAGAGATCATCCATCGAACATGTTTTTCTTTTAAAATTGAGAATGAGTCGATTTTTATATTCGACATTTTAAACAGTGGCCTTTCATTTCCATTACCAAATGGTTCGAGAAGTTCTAATTCTTTTAATAATGCAGGATTTATTTCTTCTGGAGAAATATCTATAGACATTCTTGAGTCGGTGTATGGATTATCTTTTATAATGTTTTGCATGTGTGCTTGAAATTCTGTCTTAAACTGTAGAAATTTTTCTTTTTCCATCGTGATTCCAGCAGCACAAGCATGTCCTCCAAATTTAATAAAATAATTTTTAAACTTATTTAGTTCGTTAAAAATATTAATTTGGGCCGTGGAGCGAACGGATGCTTTTATAAGAGATTTATCTTCTGCATCTGTAAAAACTATTGCAGGAACTAAAAAAGTTTCAACTAATTTTGAGGCAACAATACCAATTACTCCTTCGTGCCAGTCACTTGAATAAACAATAATTACAGGTATTGACGATTCATCAGAAATTTCTTTTATAACTATCTCTCTTGCGGAGTTAAAAACTTCTGCTTGTAAAAACTTTCGTTCGTCGTTGCTATTTTTTAAAACATTAAATTTCTCTTGCGCTATTTCGTCACAATTTGCAATAAGCAAAGATAGGGCATCGTCTGGACGATCAATGCGGCCTTTAGAGTTAATCATTGGCCCAACTTTAAATGCGACAACATCGCTGCCAATTACTCTTTTATTTCGTTCCTCCGGTGGAAACAGCTTTTTTAATCCATAAAACGAGGTAGATTTTATTTGATTTAATCCATGCCTTGTTAAAATACGATTTAGATTATTTAACTCAGCAACGTCACTAATTGTTCCAATTGCTACAAATTGAAGCAGAGGATAAATTGATGGTACTGGTATTTTTTTTTCTAGCATTTTTTTTCTTATCGCTAAAGAAAGAGCAAAGGCAACTCCAACACCAGCAAGTTTTTTTAATGATGGCGAACATGTCTCATCTAATCTATTTGGATTTATTACTGCAAAAGCACTTGGCAAATCTTCTCTGCCTTGAGCATGATGATCTGTTATAATAAGAGTAGTGTTTAAGTCTTTTGCTTTTAAAGCTGCATCATAGCTTGTTATACCGCAATCAACAGTAATTATAAGATCAATGCCATCACTTGCCATTTTCTCAACAGATGAAGCACCAAGTCCATATCCTTCAACCATTCTATTTGGTTGTATTAACTTTATGGGCGTACTTAACATTTTAAAGAAGTGATAGAGTAGTGCACATGAGGTTGTGCCATCGGCATCATAATCACCAAAAACAGCGATTACTTTTTTTTCTAAAATATGTTCAATGATTGTATTTGCTGCTTTTTCTAAATCACAAAGTGATGTAAGGTCGTCTATTTTTTTTAAATCCCATGAGAAAAAATCAGCAATGTCCTTATCAGAACTTATGCCCTTTAAGTTTAGTATCTTTTTTATAATTGGTGAGATTTGTATTTTTTGATTCATTTTGTTTGATATTTTTATAGCATTTTAACTAAGATAATGCATTGAAATTTAAAGATAAATTATTAATTCTGACAATTTTGCTAAAGTATTGCATAAAATGGACGATAGGCTATGCAAAGAAATTATGGGGCAAACAGTGTTGCCATATATTTATAGTAAAGCCTAGGAGGAAGTTATGAGCAAAAAACATCACAAAAAGGACAAGCATCACAAGATGACTAAAAAAGAATTAAAAGCAATGAATCACTTAAAGCTTATGCAAGGTAAAAAAGGTGGAGAGTATAATACAAAAACAGATCACCCAATTGCAGAGCAAGATAAAAAAGCAGCCTAAGACATATAATCTGTATAGAAAAATTAATGGGCCATGGATTACTTCATGGCCTTTTAATTTTTATTTTTTGTTTAAATTAGCGTAGTTGTCACCGAATTTTTTCTTAAATTTGTCAATACGGCCTTCGGTATCGAGAACTTTTTGCTTTCCTGAATAGAATGGGTGACAAGCAGAACAAATGTCGACTTTTGTTAGTTCTTTTGTACTTCTTGTTTTGATTGTATTACCACAAACACATGTTATGGTTACGTCGTTGTACTCTGGATGAATTCCCTCTTTCATAAATGGACCCTCAAAAATGTTACATGCTTAATACATGAACGGGTTAAATAAAAAGAGAATATGACTAATTTTGCGATTAATGTCAAGTATTGACCTTTAAAGAATTAAAGATCTCATAACTTAAGATGTTGACAAGATTGAAATAATCGGTATAAATCTTATTTTTACTTGTTTAATAGTGTACCCTGTTGGAGGTCGTTGTGGCAAAGAAAGGTGCGAGAGCAGTAATTCATTTAGAGTGTCAATCCTGTAGAACAAGCGGTGTTCCAGGAGTTAATAGATATGTTTCTGAGAAAAATAAGAAAAATAAGCCAGACCGTATTGAGTATAAAAAATACTGTAAATACGAAAAAAAACATACAGTTCACAAAGAGATTAAATAGAGCTATTCGTCTTTTGAGTTTAAAACGTTCAGCGATTCTTTTGTAATCAAGTGGTAGTATTTTTTGTTAAATGAAGAAACCGCAAACATGTTTTGTGTGCTGTTTTTTATATCTGGAAGATCTTTATTTATTGGGGCAACCAAATAGCTAATTATTTGTCCATCAAAATTTTTTGCTTCTACCGTATGACTTGTATTTCTAAAAATCTTTTGCATTGCTTCTTCTTGATTGATGTTTGGTCTGTCGATGATGATCATTGTTTTGATATCATGTATGCGACGAATGAAATTTTTGACTTTTTCACTACCTACTTGGATATTTTTTTTGTTCATCCAAGTATCCTCCGCATATGATGTTCTGTAAAATTTTACTTGAATTTGATTTTGGTGTTTTTCTCCTCGATAGATCGTCAAAGATTGTAATTTGTCTACATCAAATGCAAATGCTTCAAGGCCAATAAAGTCTTGGAGTTGCATAAATTCTAATTTGTAGTCCATCATTTCTACTTGATATATAAGATCGTTGGTGTTTGTTAGAATGTATGCAGAATCATCAATAGGATTAATAAGACCAACAGATATTTGATTTGATCTACCAATTTTATCTTTAAGTGTTATCTCAATTAGTGGATTATTAAAGGAAAAGTTTGCCATATTTATGTCATCTTTTGGAAGAACTTTTTTTATGCGTAAATTTTTAAGAGTGAATGTGATTTGCTCTATGGCGTTATTTCTTGCAATAATCTCTCTTGGAGATTTCATAAACCATAAGTTTTGACCTCCTTGATAGTTCTTTGTAAATATAAATGTACCGAAATTATTTTTAAAGATAAGATCAGATGCATCATCTATTTCATTTTCGCCAATTACTGCGGCATAACTTTCATTATTTTGCACAAGTTCTAATGGTTTTTGAAAAAAAATACTGATTAAAGAGGTGATAGCAACAAGAATAACGAAAAAGTAGATTAATAAATTTGCGATTTGATAACGAGTAATTTTTTTTGAAACTGACATTTTTTCTCTTTTGCTAATAAAAATTTTAAAGATATTCTATCCTTTTCTTGCTAAAATTTACAAGAAATCATAAGTGTTTTGAGTAATTACATAAAAAGGTG
>CAZCDT010000097.1:0-7928 GCA_964497525.1 uncultured Bacteriovoracaceae bacterium | reverse complement strand
ATAGCAGAAGCTATTTTGGATCGACTAACCGCTTGTGCTCATATTATTGATGTTAAAGGGCTATCTTATCGTCCAAACAAAAAAAAGAAAGGAGTGGATTTAGAAGAAAAATGATGTAAGATTTTTATTAGCAGAGGTCTTTTGAGTGGTTGCATTTAGAGTTTATTTGGACGGCTGCATTAGAAGTTTATTTTTAACACTTGTTGTTGAATCTCGCAATCGTGGAGATTAGTTAGAGTGAGAGGGTGGCTATTTCACCAACTCTTAATTTCTTTCTCCTCAAGCGAATTCCGAACAGTATTAATATCTTTGAAAATTGAGGAGAATACCTATGAGTTACTTTTGGGCTGGCGTAGTGATTTTTGTTTTATACTGGCTTTTTCGGGAGCCTAAAGTAGATAATGGTTCTGACAATGTGCATTCAGTTGATAAAGAAGATTCTCTAAATGAAAGTGAAGAGAGTGAACTTAGTGAAGTTGATAAGATCTATAAGGCTGTTGAGGAAAGAAAGCAAGAAGCAAACCGAAAGCAGCTTCCGAAGCTTATCGAACGTCTTTATAAAGAGATGGAGTACTATCCCACAAAATACAGGGATGTTGATAGGTCAGAACTCCCTCCATCCATTATTAATATAAGTGGTTCTAAAAATAATAAGACAACTCAGATTTCATTGATGCTTGATTCAGGCAGCCTACAAATTCAATTCATTGACAAAGGGTCTATTCAAATTTTTGACGACAACACCGGCTATGCTGATTTAAAAGTTTACTGGGATGATGTTGAAGTCTTTTCCTTTGTTATGTCTATTGACTGGAACTCTGGAGGTAAATTCGTTGATCCAGAATGGCAGTCCACGAGTAGTATTAACGGTTATATTCCCGGTAAGTGGGAGAATGAGTTGATAAATCTTGAAGAGAAAATTCGAGCATTCAACGATCAAAGAGCAAAGCAAAGACAAAAAAATGATAGAGAAAACCCTGAAAAGATAAAAGAGCTAAAGAATAAGTTTGATGTTTAATCTTATCAAGCATTTAAAAACACTTAGTTTAGAAAACCTTTAAAGGAAGGGGCAACACTCTCTACTGAAAATTAGAACCAATTAAAAAATCTTGTCAGCCACCCCTTTCCTTTGGTTGCGATCTGCTTCTTTTCACTTGAATCTAAGGGAGTATTTTCATATCCATCATTTTCTGCGAGTAATGTCAGATTACTTCTATCTATTCGATAAAGACTTTGTTGTCGATTACTCATACATTCCTCGGTAGTGTAAATAATCCTGTGTAAATTCCAATTTTGACAAAAAAATTGGTCTTCCTTTAAACTATTATTGCAAAAAAACGTTTTAAAGATGAGGATCTATGTTGGAACTAAAAATAAGCGTTCCTAAACTAAGAGAGTATGCTAAAAACATTACTAAAATCAAGAACAATTTTACTCATAAGGCGAGTTTGATTGATAATTTGTTATCACTCATTCTTATTCGATAAAGATCAAATTAGATTCCTCTGCAAAATCATTCCAGCATAGAGGAAGATTTATAAATACGCCGACTTTGTAACCATATTGAGATTCTTTAAGTAACTTTAATTTTTGTTGTGCATAACAAGATTCATCGCTTCCGAGTGTACTTTTAACTTTAACTTCAATGGCTGCGATATTCAAACCAGCAGGTCCACGTTCGTGAATAATAATATCTGGTATAATACATATCTGAGCTACGTTAAAATCCTCCCTAATTTTTCTCCCTAGCCTTTTACCAAGCTCCACAAATTCTGGATTGGCGTCTAACCGCTTGCGTTCAGAGTCTAATCCAACACTATACTCTACATCAACATTCAGGTTTTCACCTTTGGACTCAATAATTGAAGATAAATGATGAGCAATCCGGCCAACAATGGTTCTTTCACTAACATAATCTAGCTCTAAGCGATTCTTTTCATTTTTTACGCATAACAGGGCCTTCTTTAAAGCATTTTTAACGATACAATGATAATTAGGTGAGTTCATAAAAGTCCTTTTTAAATCACTATTTTAATCAGCGTTCAACAATAATTTTCAGCTATTCAACGAGAGACTGAATAACTGAGTTTCAAACATCCGTCTTGTTTTTCTGCGCAACAATCCCTAAAAGTTTACCACCACAACTCTTGTTAAAAATTTCTGTAAAATTATTTCCCTTCACTTCACTGTTTTGGCGGATTCACTATGGACTTTATTTCTTGCCCAATTTTTACTAACTCCACGGCATTTAAGCTGCTGGAGTGGCCGGTTAAAAAAGGAATAACAAATAAACAAATATTACTTCTGTTTAATTTACACCAATAATAATATTTTGCTCTCCCCCCTGCTTCAACATCTGCAGGATTAATTACCTTTACTTGCTGATACATTTGTTCTCGTAATTCATAAAAATTGTCTGCATCTGCAAACGCAAGCAAAAAGTACTCTAGCGACATTGTTGAGCAGCATATAATTGCTTCGACGCTACCTTCGTGTTTTTTTAATAAATTTTTAAAATTTGTAAAACGGCTAGGCGTACCATCACTGAGCCCATTATCTAAACATAACGCAATCAACTCTGACTTAGTATGAATGCCTGTGTGCTCATAAACATCTTTTGAATAAACTTCATTTGTTCTAGATAAAGGAAGTGGGTATAAATTCAATTTGAAAACATCACTATTACGATCAAAGATATTTTTATTATCAATATCTAGCGGACGTTCATAATATGCTTCTGCTATTTTTGCCAAATTTTTATTAAATTTTTCTTTAGCATGGCCATCCGTTTTATATTCTTCTTCTGTAATATATGGTGGATGGTCAACACTGCATTTACTTTCATCAAACTGTGATAAAGCCAGAGACAAATCAGACTCTTGATATTCTAACCCACAAAACCAAAGTTTTGAATTCGGGTTGCCTCCCTGAAATCCAGACAAGCTTGATATCCACTTTAATGCATTCAGTTTATACTTTTTCACGGATCAGCTCTCCCTTCAAAAATCACGGCCACATCTTTCTAGATTTTAAAAAATACTTGCTTCCTATAAATTATTTCCATGTTTGCTGTATTTGACCTTTTACAATACGTAAAGCTTCAATTCTTTTTCTGTCGATACTGTCATAGTCGCAACGTATAAAATCTTTATCAAGATCACCAATTATGATGCGATCTTTCCAGCGATCTTTACCCTCTCTTACATATAAAAATCCTTCAACGATGCGAACATTTTTATCTTTTGCTTTGGTCCATGTACGACAGTCCTCTTCAAGATTTTTTTTCGATAAAGTTACAAGATTTTTTCCTCTTTTAATCCATCCCTTATGTGAAGACACTAACTCTTCGCTATTGGCAATAATCACATACGAATAATCTCTAAATCGACATTTTTCCACAATTTTAGTACTTGTATCAAAAGTAATATACTCCGTGCTTCCAAGCATTTTACTTGCTTTCTCATTTACAATTCGACCATATTTTTTATCTGGCCCATAATACGCATAGATCGAATCTGCTCTTAATCCATATTCATTATTTAATAACACACTCGCAGGATCGCATTCGCATATATTATATTTGTCTTTGTTGCATACAAAACTTTTAGCGACAGCATCTTGTTTAAAACAAAAGATTATTACAGTGCAAGTAATAACTATTTTTACAAATAATATTCTCATTTATCTTTTCCTCCTTATTATCTTATCTTTTTATTATGTCAGCATTTTATTATTTTTATCAAAAAATATGGTTAAGAAAAATTAACCGTAACAGATACTCGGATATTAGGAAAAAAATTGAAAGAACCCAACCCCTTTAATCAGTTTCAGTAAACAGAAGCACAAATATTAGCTGCTAAATTACTACGTCAACGTAACAAGGATCACTCCTCGTTAAAATAAAAAATAAAATTCACTAAACAAAACATGCCAATGCGCCGAAACAGATTAACAACAAGGCAGGACTATATGAAAATACATGCATACATAGTATTGGTTTTTATTTTAACTTCTTGTGCTAGTGGAAGTTTTAATTATGAGAAACCAAAAAAAGAAGAACCGCTCCAAGAGACAACAAAGAATGTTGATATTAGTTACAGCACCGCATGGAACAAACTAATAGAAGCAATATCGGCAACAATATATTCAATAGATCACATTAATAAAGATTCTGGATTTATTAGCTTGAACTTTAGTGCCTCATCTCCGCAGCAATATGTGGATTGCGGCATATACCAAATAAAATTTGAAAATTTCAGAGGAAAACAAAATGCCATTTTTAATGGTGCGGAATCAAATAAGTTTTATAACACACTGGAAAAAGGACGATTAGTCCCTATGCGCAGGGATACATTTTTATCTGCTAAAATAAATTTATATTTAAAAAAATTGTCTCCGAACAAAACACAATTAAAGGTCAATGCTCGATATATTCTTGCAATTAATGGACAGCAAGGATATATGAACGATAATTACACATGGAGCTATACTCCTTATAGTTATGAGGTAATTTTTTCAACAGGTGAATTCGGTATGCCTGGAGGAGATCGAACAATGCCGGCGTGCATTTCTAACGGATTTCTTGAAAAAAGTTTTTTGGATATGCTTTAACTATGCACTATTTATATTGAAAGCAACTGTCTAAAAAAAGTAATATATTTTCTGATATCTTTTCAACAATATAATAAAAATATTTTATTTTATTTCTTTAAGAAGTTCACATGGAGCAACCTTGAGTGCCTTTGCCAAAGAGGCAACGGTATCAAGTTTTACATTTGGAGTTAACTTGCCTTCGAGTTGCTGAATATATCTGACATTGATATTTAGTTTTTCTGCCAACAATTCTTGAGTAATATTATTGGAGACACGTATTCGTTTTAGATTTCCAGCAAATAGTTTTCGTATATTCATAATTCTCACTTCCCTTATTTTTAATTTTGACACTATTTACCGCACAAAAAACACGTAGCCATGGATACGTGTTGGTGGTATTATTAAAACGACACTTAAACTAATAGGATACAAGATGAAAACTGTACTTCTTGTCGATGATGAAGAGGAAATTACAACCCTTATAGCAGAGCATCTTAAGGCCACATACGATTTTTCATGTTTTACTGCCAGCAATGGTCAAGCTGCTGTTGCTTTCTTGAAAGAAAAGGGCCCACTGATTGATCTTGTAATATGTGATATCGCAATGCCAATGTATGATGGTTTTTATGTTCAAAAGTTTATGCAAGAGCATCTAAAGAATAAGCCCTTTATTTTCTTTACTTGCAACGACATTACTAAAATTAAACTTGAGAATCCAAAACATTTTGCGATCACAAAAATGGATTATGAAAATCTAAAAACAATCATCACATATTTACAAAAACATCCGACAGGAAAATTGATCTAGTACAAAAAATATCTATAGGAATATTACTTAACTCTTATTTTTTGAACAGACCAAACAAACAATGCGATGAGATTTAGCTCTGCGATGAAGATTATCAAACGTACTACAAAATTGGTGGCCATTGCTTAAACACTTCCAAACAAGTTTCGTTCTTGCATTGGAATATTCAGAGATAAGCTTGATTTTATTTTTAGTGCAAAATGACTTCAAAACACTCATTTTGGCACGAAGCTTAGAGCTAGTGCTTTTATGAGAACAATCGGGGCACCAAGTTCCTCGATATATATTATCTGCGCTAGCGAACCACTGATGTCCGGCAGAGCAACGCCATAATAATTTCTTTTTACAACTCCCGTAATTCTCAGACAAGCATTGTCCACCATGTTCACGAGCAAGTTTTTGAAAAAATGCAATATCTCGATTTTTACCAGCACAGGAAGGACATCCCTGTCCTTGTCTAATTCTATATAAGTTTGCGTTCCAAATTTTACTGCACGTTTTGCATCTAACCTTATATGATGTCTGCATTCCCTTATATGACCGATCAACAAGCATTCCAAATCTAGCAATATCCTTATTAAATTTATCTAACGGATTTATTTTGTATAATTGGGCAATTTTACGGACAGGAATTTTATTCTGCCTATATGGAATTTTATAGCGCTTAAACAAGCGCTCAAAGAAATTATATAATTCTTGTGAGCCTAAAGGATATTTCAAAGGAGAAATACAAATCAATCTCACTTTGTTTGCACGACATAATCGTTTTTTTGCTAAATCTCGATCAATTTGCTTTTCATAGTCTAGTTTTGTCTTATGAAATCTTTTTTGAAAGCTACTATGTTGTTCGCCCTGATATTCAAATGCGATATTAAGATTCTTGTTATAGCCATCCAACTCTAATAATTGCTCATTGTAGCGCAACCACGTCGGTCGACTTTTCTTAAAACGATATCCAGATAAAGACTCAAAATATAGACGACAAATTTCTTCACTCAAAAAGAAATGACATTCCGGACACCAACTACCTCTTTTTATTTTTGAATACTGCTTTTTAAAAACATGTCCGTTTGAACACTTTATGGTCAATCTTGATCGATCGTTTTTATATTGGCCACTAAGCCATACTCCGCCCTTCGATGTGATCTCTTTTTGAATAATTGCTAGCGGGGTTCTGAATCTTTTGCTAAGTTCTTCTTTTGCACAAGTAGAACACCTGTGACCAGCTTTAACATGACTTTGCCTTGCCATAAATTTATGACCACTCTTACAGACAAACAAAAGATTAGAATGCGAATTAATGTATTTGGCAGATAGGCAGTTGCCACCAAGCTTCTTGGCACTTTGTATGACAGTAGATAAACTATCTTTTTTTAGATCCCCAGCGTGCCGTGCTGAGCATATTTTACACCAAGTACCCTGTTGTACAGAACTCCAAGTCGCTTTCCATTTTCGGCCACAAGAACATTGCCATAAGTATTTGTGTAAAACTCCTCGATATTTACGAGACAAACACTTCCCGTTATGTTCTTTTGCTTTTTGAATTAAATCTGTAAGACAATATTTGTATTCTTTTTTTTTCATATATTATCAGCAGTAGATATGCTCTCATCTAAAGTTTGCGATGCTTATAAAAATAAAGCAAATTATAATTTTAGTTTTAGAAGTTGATAGGTAGATTTTTATCCTTAATACAACTTCTATCGAGTTGAGCAATAAGTTCCCCATTAACTAATATTCGTCCTAAGGAATCAATTTGAAATTTTTTTTGAAGTCTTATGGCAATAATTGAGTGTAGCATAATGTGATGCTGCTTACAAAGCCAAATGCCATTTTTATGATCATGTGTTCCTCCCAAAAAATATGGTTTCAAATGATGTGCATCAACATCTTTTTTGCGACATCCCATGATGGCACATTTTTTTTCGTTACCAGCCAAGATAAGGTTCGATCTCAATGGAGAACCTTTACGTTTCATTAGCTTTAAAGGAACAAAGCTATCATAAATCGGAGTAAACCACTTCCTTATATAATCTGCTATTTCTTTTGCGAAGCGAGCATCGACAAGCATTTTTTTTGAAAAATTTTTTTGTAATTTATATGCATGAGTAAGCGAAAAGCGTGCAGATTTTAATTTAGCTTTTCCTCCTTTTGTATTCTTGTTTACTAATTTTGCAGGATATATATCTGATAAAATAAAAACATCCGACAGAGGTAGAGATATCTCTTTGTCTCCAAATTCTTTGAATTTATTTGGCTCCACATCTGTATGAAATGTAACTATATTTACATTCTTTGTATTAACATTATTCTTATTTTGAATACTTTTTTTAAAACTATCAGAAGCTGTCACCATCAAACAGGCTCCTTTACATTTTTTATCGCAGCCACCTTGAAAGATTAAATTAAGTATTTCTGGATTATTTTTTATATTTCCTGCAAAGTTTTTCGCTATTGATAAAGTATATTCATTTCTAATCGACAATGTTAATTCGGCATCTTTAAAGTTATAATGAATATAATAACC
>CAZCDT010000096.1:0-8572 GCA_964497525.1 uncultured Bacteriovoracaceae bacterium | reverse complement strand
GTTATAAAAACGGATTCATCTTTTAAGCGAGCGAATCCATTAATAGAAGATATAAAAGAGTGTGCAAATAAAAAAATTGGAGAAGTAAAATCTGATGATTCAATGATTGTTGTAACTCAAGGTTTTATTGGCATGAATAAAGAAGGAGCAACAACAACTCTAGGACGTGAAGGATCAGATTTTTCTGCGGCCCTATTTGCTCAGGCCCTTGATGCAGATCTTTTAGAAATTTGGACCGATGTTGCAGGTGTTGCCACAACAGATCCAAGGCTCGTTTCCGATGCAAAAATTTTACCCAAGATGAGTTATTTAGAAGCATCAACGCTTGCTCAATTAGGGGCCAAAGTTTTATTTGCCAAAACTCTTCTTCCAGTTATGGATAAAAAAATTCCAGTTTTTGTTGGCTCAAGTCTAGAACCTCAAAAAAGAGGAACAATGATAGATGAAGGCCTTGAGCTTCCTCCACGCTTAAGTGGCGTGACCGTTCTTCATAAAAAAAATCTTGTAAAAGTGTGTAATAAAGGAATTTTACCAATAGAGCAATTAACAAAGACGTTGATTGATCATTTGCACAACTGCAAAATTTCGTATGATTTTTTACAGCAAACAGGCGAGCATATCTCTTTTTTAATTTCAGGAGAAAATATAAAAAAAGAAACATTCGATGCCCTTAATTCTTTTATGAATATTTCCCTAACAACAAATTTATCTTTAGTAAGTATTGTTGGAACAAAAATAGATCAAAATTTAAATCTGGTTTCAGGTGTTATGCAATCTCTTTTAGAGGTTCCAACTTTGATGATGCAAGTTGGAGGAGTTAGTAGTAGTCTTAGTTTCTTAGTGCCAACGCAAGATAGCGAGAGTGTAATAAAAACGCTTCATGCGCATATCTTAAAAAGTGAGGGAGTATGATCGTTGTAACAGGTGGAGCCGGATTTATTGGAAGTGTTTTAGTTAAAGAATTAAATAGTCGTGGGATAACAGATATTTTGATCGTCGATCGTCTAAGAGATACCTCAAAATGGCTTAACCTTCGAGGTCTTAAATTTTTAGAGTATGTGCATTCAGATTCATTTATCGATTTAATTGAGGACCCAGAGTATTGCGAGAATATCTCTTGTGTGTATCATTTAGGTGCGTGCTCTTCTACTACTGAAATGGATATGGATTATTTAATTCATAATAATCTAAACTACTCAAAACTTTTATTCGATACTTGTGCAATAAACGATATTCCTTTTTTATATGCCAGTTCTGCAGCAACCTATGGATTAGGAGAACTTGGATATAGCGATGATAATAAAGTAATTCCTCATTTAACTCCACTTAATCCATACGGCTATTCTAAGCAGCTCTTTGATGAGTGGGTTTTAAAACAAATTGATACTCCAACAAAATGGTTTGGAATAAAGTTTTTTAATGTTTATGGGCCAAATGAGTATCATAAGGGACCGATGCGTTCAATGGTGGAGCAGGCATTTTATCAAGTTAAGTCAACAAAAGCGGTAAAGCTTTTTAAATCACATCGCAGTGACTTTAAAGATGGTGAGCAGTTAAGAGATTTTGTCTATGTAAAAGATGTTGCGCGAGCAATGATTGAACTTATGGATTCAAAAAAGAAGAATATTTCAGGTATTTATAACATGGGAACCTCAAAGGCCCGTACATTTAATGATCTCGCTTCTGCTGTTTTTTTGGCCATGAATTTGCCGATAAGAATAGATTATGTCGATATGCCTGATAATTTAAAAAATCAGTATCAATATTACACCCAAGCAGATATGAGAAAGTTTTTTTTGGTTTTACCAAAATTTAATTTTCTAAGTGTTGAAGATGGTGTGAAAGACTATGTTTGCAACCATTTAATGCAAGATAGTATTTATTATTAGGTAGCATTTCTATGCAGTTTAAAGGTGGAGTAAAAGAAGCAGCAAAATTACTTCAAGGTCTTGATCCTATTATGCGGACAAAAGTTTTTGATATTATAAAAAAACAAGATCCAAACATGGCAGAGATTTTAGAAAAAGAGATGGTTGTTTTTGATGATTTAAAATATATCACTCAACAGATGCTTTATGAATTATTAAAAGAGATAAATCCCGATGATCTAGCACTTGCTTTAAAAGTAGCTTCAAAAGAGCTACAAGAACATATTCTTAATAATTTAAGCAAAAGAGTAAAAGAGGATTTTTTAGAAGTTCTAAATGGTCCTCTTCGAGTTGTTAGAGATGTATTAGAAGCTTCAGAGCGAGTGATGCTGGTTGTTCGCAAAAAAGTAGATAAAGGAGAGCTTGTTTTATCTCCTGATCATGAAAAATACGTTTAATTTAATCAACAGAAACATTCCATTTTTTGTATAGTTTTTTTGCGTTAGATGACGAGAGAAAAATATTAAATTCCTTTAAAACATCATCATGTTTTTTTTGAAATGATGCCATAAACGGGTGAGCATCAAATGGTAATTTATCATACATTGCTATATCATCGCTTTTTTTATTCATTTTTGTTAAAACATTTAAAGCAACAAGCTTTTCAACGTAGATTGCATCAACTCTATTTTGCAAAAGGTGTTGTATTAATCCATGAAGATTTGGTAGTTCAACGATAGATATTTTTTTGGTATTTATTAGGTCCAGTAGTGCAAAAGCTGTAAAACCAGCAACTGTGCCTATGGTTTTTATTTGATCCGCAGACTTTTTTTCATTTTCTTTTTTGACTAAAACGGCTTCTGTTGCGTTTACTACAGGTTGTGAATATAAAAGATTAGCATCTTTTTTTAAATCACTTGACCAATTTGGGTGATCAGGAAGTTTTATATCTAATTTTTTAGAAACCATATCGTTAAAGAGACGCTTTACTGGAAGAATTTCATATTTGGTGGTGTGTTTATACTCTTTTGCAAAAGCGTCGAGCAAATCCCTCATAAACCCAGAGTAGTTTCCATGCTCGATGCCGTAGTAGGGAAGGTAGTCAATGTTTTCCACGCCAACAATGAGTTCTTTTGAGTAAGAGGAAAAGGGTAGGGATAAAAGTGTAATAAGAATTATTTTTTTAAGCATGATCATTTCCTTTTTTTATTAACGGTAATTTTATAATAAATGTTGTTCCTATATTTTGTTGTGATTTTACCTCAATATCTCCGTCGTGATCTTTAATAATGCTGTAGCAAAGAGATAATCCAAGACCCATCCCTTTACCAACACTTTTTGTGGTAAAAAATGGATCAAATATTTGTTCAAGGTGATTTGGTTTTATCCCAGGACCATTGTCTGATACTTTTATAATTAAAAAAGAGTTTAAGTTATCACTTTCTACCTCTATTTTTATCTCTTTACTTTTATTTGAGTTTAGTTGTTCTTCAAATGCATCTTTGGAATTGTTTATTAGGTTTCTTAAAACAGACTCTATCATTACTCTATTCCCAAAAAATAGTGGGCAATCAAATTCTTGCGGCATTGTAACTTTTATTCCGTGATTATTCATCTGTACAGACGAGAGTCTTAAAATATCTTGTAAAATATTTATAATATTGCACTCATCTTTTTTATCCAGCGAAGCATTCCTGCTAAATGTTCTTATATGCTGGATAATATCTTTCATTCGAATACAGCTATCGTGAATTTCTTTATTGCACTTTTGTAGAAGCGTTTCGTTTAAGGTGTTTTTTTGATATGCTTTTTTTATCACATCATTAAACCCCATAACAACTGTTAAAGGATTATTTAATTCATGAGCAATGCCGGCCCCCATTGTTCCAAGGGAAGCGGCTTTTTCTGCAAGCATTAGTTGTTGCTGATATTTTTTACGTTCTTGTGATGTGTGCTGCTTTTCTTTGAAAATATAAAAGGACATAAATAAAACAGTTGCAATCAACAGACTGATTAAATAAAACCAAAAATAGCTATAGATAGTTCCAATTTTAAATATTCCTATAGATTTGTCTTGATGAATAATTGGTGATTGATGCCAACTGATATTGAAGTTATTTGAAATATTATGGCAACCTCTTTCTACAAAAGGCTCGTTATTATTGTGAAAGGTTTGAATACACGTATAGCCGTGTGTTTGAATAAGGCCGTCTAAAAATCTTTCCGCAGATTCATTGTCATATCCCCAGATAAGATGAGCAAATAAATTGGAATATTTTTTTGATTCTTCTTGGAGTTTATTATCTATAAATATTGAAAAGAGTACAAAAGCAACAACCACAATAGTTAATTCTGCTAGTATGAAAAGGAGGTATTTCCCGACGGATTTCATAACAGCTTCTTATTGTAACTTTTTGACAACTTCTAAAAGTTCAAAAATATCCACAGGTTTTAATAAAAACGCATCTACTCCAGCAAGTTTTAACTCTTCTGTTGAATAGTCGTTGTAACCACTAAAAAGAATGAATTTTAAAGAATTGCTATTTTTATTTTTCCAATTTTTTACAAGACCAAGCCCATCAATCTTTCCAGGCATTCTTATATCCGATATAACATAGTTTACGGAATTATCCATTAGTAAAATGTCATTTGCTCTATCTGCTGATTCGGCAGTAGAAACTTTATACCCTTCGCTTACAAAATGAATTTCTAATAGATCTCTAATAGAGCTTTCATCATCGACAACTAAAACATGCATAATATCTCCACAACATCATATTTTATTTTTGAAAAGTATTACTCTTATCGAATTTATTTTGAAGAAGCTTTAGTGCTTTATGGTTGACCAAAACTGTCTGAAATAAAAAATTAAACTTGCTTGATTTATAATCTTTCATGACCTTATAATTATTAAGATTCTTTGAATTTGATAACTTGAGTTTTTATTTAAAAGAGGTAAAGCATGAAAAGGGCCTGGTGGTATCGTTTTTCGTTTCTTATTTTTTTAGTTATTGTTGCTATTTTATTTGTCGTTCCAACGACATTTAAATTTGATGAAAATTCTCATTTTCCTATTAAGTCAAAAATCACCCTAGGATTAGATTTGCAAGGTGGCTTGTATATGATTTTGGGAATTGATTTTAAAAAAGTTTATGTTGATGAGGTCAAGAGTTATTTAAGAAAACTTGAATATACAATGAAAGATCAAGATATTCAGGTTGCGATCGGAACAGTTGACAGTAGCGATCAAAATGATCCGTCTGGAGCGGTCACAATTCTTGATCCACAAAAAGTTGATAAAGCAAAAGATGTAATTCGTGAATATTATGCTGGAGTATTACGACTGGTAAAGGAAGATGGCAATTCTTTAAGTTATGCTCTAAATCAAGCGATAAAAGTTAGAATAGAAGAACAATCTGTTAGTAAATCGATAGAAGTTATTAGAAACCGAATCGATGAATTTGGGGTAACTGAACCTGAAATTATTTCTCAAGGAAAAGATAGAATTATTGTTCAACTTCCTGGAGTAAAAGATATTGAGCGAGCAAAAGGCCTTATCGGACAGACTGCAAAGCTAGAATTTCGGCTAGTTAATGATACAGTTTCTCCTGCATCAGTTGAAGGGTGGCTTAAAAAAGTTTCTGATGCTGGTATTATTCATAAAAAAGGTGAAAGTTTTATAAAGTATGTTGCAAAAGTAAATGAACTTTTAAAACCAGATTTACCTGAAGGGTATGAGCTTGCTTTTGAAAAAATTATGAATAAGGTTACAAATGAAATTCAACAAACAATTCCTTATGTAGTAGAGAGTTCATCAAAGCTTGGAGGAGATGATTTGGCAGATGCTTCGGTGCAAATAGATCAGCAAAAAAATGAACCATATGTTGCAATTAGTTTTCAATCATCTGGGGCAAAAAGATTTGAAGAGTTAACAGGTGCAAATATTGGAAAAAGAATGGCCGTTATTTTAGATGGAAATGTTTATACAGCACCTGTCATTCAAGCAAAAATTGGTGGAGGCCATGCCCAAATAACTTTAGGAAATGGTAATTTTGAAAAATTAATGAGGGAAGCAAGAGACATTGCTTTGGTTCTTAGGGCCGGAGCGTTACCTGTCCAGCTTGATTTCTTAGAACAAAGGGTGATTGGTCCAAGTCTTGGTGGAGATTCAATTAAAAAAGCAAATGTTGCAAGTGTTGTTGCGTGTGTGGTGCTTTTTATTTTTGCAATTTTTTATTATCGTATGTCGGGTTTTATTGCCGTTGGAACACTTGTGTTAAACGTATTGTTTGTTCTTGCCTGTCTTGCGGCATTTGAAGCAACGTTAACCCTTCCAGGTATAGCCGGTATTGCTTTAACTGTTGGTATGGCGATTGATGGTAATATTATTATTTATGAGAGAATCAGAGAGCTTATTCGTGCAGGAGTCACAAACTATAAGGCCGTCGAAGGAGGTTTTCAACATGCATTTTGGACGATTGTTGATGCCAACGTAACAACAGCGCTTGCTGGTTTTTGTCTTCTAAATTTTGGAACAGGACCTGTTAGAGGATTTGCAGTTACCTTGTTAATTGGAATTACTGCAACGGTATATACTGCCTACTTTGTTAATAAGATTGTTTTTGATTTTTATATGAATAAAGTTGAAGGTCAGGATTTAAGTATTTAAGAATTTTAATTAAGTATCAAAGAGAGGATATATGATTCAAATTATAAAAAAAACCAATATAGATTTTGTTGGGAAATTTAAAATCGTAGGGACGATTACTTTTTTGTTATCTGTTGTTGGGCTTTATGTTGCCTTTACACAGATGAATTATGGTGTTGACTTTAGAGGTGGTGCAGAGGTTCAAGTCAAGTTTGAAAAAACAGTATCGCTCGAAGCAGTTAGAACTGTGCTAGATAAAGAAAAGTTTTCCGGAGTTGTTGTTCAAACAATTGGGGATGTTCAAGATAACGAACTTTTAATTAAAGTTTCAGGCGATGAAAGTAATTTAAACGATGTTACAGAAAAGCTAAGTAGTGTTATGACTTCTCAGTTTAAAGATAGCGGCGTTGATATGAGAAAGGTAGATATCGTTGGGCCAAAAGCTGGAGCAAATCTTAGAATGAGTGCTTTTTTAGCAATTGGTTGGGCGCTTCTTGCAATTATGGTGTATATAGGAATTCGTTTTGACTATAGATACGCTCCAGGGGCTTTTTTGTGTCTTTTCCATGACGTCTCTTTAATTCTTGGAATTTTTGCTTTAACAGGATTGGACTTTACACTGCAAATTGTTGCGGCAATTTTAGCAATTATTGGTTACTCCATCAACGATACGGTAATTGTTTATGATAGAATTAGAGAACATGAAGAAAATATTGCAGGCCTTACATTTAAAGAACATGTAAATCGTGCCATAAATGAAACGTTACAACGAACAGTGATGACTTCTCTTGCAACGTTTATCGTTTGTATCATTATGGTTTTTATGGGGGGAATTGTTATTCGCGACTTTTTTATTGTGATGAGTATGGGGATTGTGATCGGTACTTATTCGTCCATTTTTGTTGCATCTGGTTCTACATACTTAATGGAGTATTGGAGACTAAAAAAAGAGAACAAGTAATATACTAAACACAGTTTTTATTACATAAGTGCATGCATTCGAAAACTACTTTTTATTTTTTGTTGATTTTTTCTTTTTTGACTACTGCAGTAGTTCGTGCTTCTGATATTGATAAAGAAAGAGAGGAGTATTTAAAGCAGTTTTTATCAAAAGAGAGCGACGCAAGTCGAGCACTAAAAAATGAGACAGAGAAAGAACAAGAAAATGAAAGTTCAAATGTAAACGAGTTAGCAAAAGAGAGTATAGAAAATCAAAATAGCTTAGATCAAGGTTTAGAGCAACCTCAAAACGAAGCGATTAGCGATACTCCAATAGAGAGTCCAGATACAATTCCTGAAGTTGTCGATTCTACGAGTTCTCTAACAAAAGAACAGCTAATGATGCAAGAAAAACTCAAGGAGTTAAATAGTGGTTTAAAGCAAAAAACGAAAACTTCTTTTAGAGTAACGTTAGAGTTGATTCCCATAATGATTGCTAATTTTAAGGCAATGTCAGAAGAGGCGGTCATAAAAGACCTTAATGATGCAGCAAGCGATGAAATCTTTTATCCAATTTTACAAAAATTTCCAAAGTTAATAGTGTTTTATGCAAGAATGCTTAGAGATGATCGGGCATTCTTGGATATTGTTTCTATTATTGAAAATGAAGTAAAGATTGTTTTGTATGCATTAGTTGTTTTAACGACTTTTGTTGTTGGCAGACTTTTAAAAAGAGTAACTTTTTGGCGTGCAAGAGATAAGTGGCATGAAAGAAGGCTTCGTTTTCAGCTTTTTTTATTTGTTAATGGTCTTAGAATATTTTTGTTTTTCTTTGTTTTTCAAGTGGAACTTTCAAGCACGATTAAAATCTTTAAAAAGACATTCTTATAAAATATTTTTAGTTTGAAGTTTTTGGAATACAGTACCATCGTTTATCAGGAGAAGACATCGTTGGTCTTGGCGCGCCGGAGTTTTCATTTAAAAGATTTAGATCTTCTGCAGAAACCACTGTGTATGTATTTTGATCTGTTGCCTTGTCGTAAGGATAAGTTTCATTTGGTGCTCCCATTTTTCTTCCGATGGCCCACAGGAATAGCCTGGAATGGAACTTGAAGAA
>CAZCDT010000095.1:0-10239 GCA_964497525.1 uncultured Bacteriovoracaceae bacterium | reverse complement strand
TTCTTATAACGTTTAGAGATATTTCATCATTTCTTGGAGCATATCCATTGCCGATTATTAAAAGTGCATCAGAGCCGATGCCTTCAGCACCAAGAGCTGCTTTTGTAAAACTTGTTGTCATTGAGAAAAAATATACAGTCCCATTATTTTTACAGGTCATAATTGAAGACATTTCTGTATTGTCTACAGGGGCACAGTTAATGACAAGATCTGCCATTTCACCGTTTGTTTCTTTAGAAATTGCCTCTAGGCAAGATACAGGGTCTGTTGCACTTACATTTAATACAGCATCATAATATCCAAGACCATCAAGTCTTGCCCTTCCTTTTTCAGAAGGCTCTATTGCAATTAATTTTCCTGTTTTTCCTAAAATATCTCTGGCCATAGCAGAACAAAGGCTTCCTGATTTTCCTCCGCCTCCAATAATTACAACAGTCATATTTGGCTTAACTAAGCGTTCTACTTGAGCAGGAGCTCCAGCTACATCTAAAACAGCTAATGCTAAAATTTCTGGAATATCGTTTGGTATTTTTGCTAAAACTCCTGAGGCAAAAAAGATTGCATAACCTTTAATTTTTACTTGATCTCTGTCTGGATAAATTTGGAGAATTTTTTCTATTTTTAAAGGTGTTAATGATAATGAAACAAGACTTGCCACCTTATCGCCAACCTTGAAACTTTTGTTAGGATATTCTGGGCCTATTTCTTTAATTGATCCTAATAGCATTCCTCCAGAACCGGTTACCGGATTTTGCATTTTTCCTTTTTCGGAAACGATTTTTAAAATCATATCTTCCATCTTATTAAGATTTCCTTCGCAAGCAGTCTTTATCTGAAGAAATGAAGCGGCATCGATGTTTAGTGTGTCAACTTCAATTAAAATTTCATTACTTTGAATCGGTAAAGTATTATCTACTTTTGTTGCATTTTGTGGAAGAACTTTAGATGGGGTAATTACACGATGAGTTCCAAAAGGACATGCTTTCATAAGTTATGATCTCCAAAAAATAGTTATATAACCAAAGATTTATAACATTTTATGCATAATATTACCACTCAGACATAAGCAACTCTACTTTTTGCATGGCGGCGGCAGTTTAAAAATAGTAGAGTGCTTTTGTTAAGTATTATTTTTTTAAAAGTGAGTGGCACAAGACATTTTAGAGTGATAAAACTTTATGTAAATTTAAATGCGAATCTTTTATTAATATTCAGACCATTAACTACAATTAAAGGAGAGACTTATGAGTAGCATTCTGAATGAAGTACGTGCGATTTTAGAAAAACGTGATCCAAATCAACCAGAATTTCGGCAAGCGGTTGAAGAGGTTATCGAATCAATTGTTCCAGTTTTGGAAAAGCATCCAGAATTTATGAAAGCTGGTATCGTAGAAAGAATCATTGAGCCAGAAAGAGTGATTCAATTTAGAGTTCCATGGACAGATGATAAAGGTCAAGCTCATGTTAATCGTGGATTTAGAATTCAGATGAACAGTGCGATCGGACCTTACAAAGGTGGAATTCGTTTTCATCCATCTGTTAATTTAAGTATTTTAAAATTTTTGGCGTTTGAACAAGTATTTAAGAACTCGCTAACAACTCTTCCTATGGGCGGAGGTAAAGGTGGCGCTGATTTTGATCCAAAAGGCAAATCAGACGCAGAAGTTATGCGTTTTTGTCAAAGCTTTATGACAGAGCTTTACAGACACGTTGGAGCAAATACCGATATTCCTGCTGGAGATATTGGTGTTGGTGGTAGAGAAGTTGGATATATGTTTGGCCAGTATAAGCGTCTTGCAAATGAATTCACAGGCGTTTTAACAGGAAAAGGAATTAATTGGGGTGGAAGTTTAATTCGTCCAGAGGCAACAGGTTATGGTTGTGTTTATTTCGCAAAGAATATGCTTGCAACAAAATCTCAAGATTTAAAAGGTAAAAAATGCCTTGTATCTGGTTCTGGAAACGTTGCTCAACATGCAGTTGAAAAAATAATTCAATTGGGCGGTAAAGTTTTAACAATGTCAGATTCTAGTGGATACATCTATGATGAGGAAGGCATTACGGCAGAAAAACTGGCCCATATTAAGGAAGTTAAAAACGTAAAACGTGCTCGAATTAGTGAGTATGTTAACAAGTATCCAAAAGCTGTTTATACCGCAGCAGATAGTAAAGCAAAATTTAATCCTCTTTGGAATCATAAAGCAGATTGCGCTTTTCCGTGTGCAACTCAAAATGAGATTAATGGAACAGACGCTCAAAATATGATGAAAAACGGAGTGATGCTTGTTGCAGAAGGTGCAAACATGCCATCAAATACAGAAGCAGTTAATATTTTTATTGAGCATAAAATTTTATTTGCTCCTGGAAAAGCATCAAATGCTGGTGGAGTTGCAACTTCAGGTCTTGAAATGTCTCAAAATAGTATGAGATTTAATTGGACCAGAGAAGAAGTTGATCAAAAATTGCAACAAATCATGAAAAACATCCATGACTCTGCTTTAAAAGCTTCTCAAGAATATGGTTTTGGACAAAACTATGTTGCGGGAGCAAACATTGCAGGATTTTTAAAAGTTGCAAAATCCATGATGGATCAAGGTATTGTTTAAGTCCTTGCGAGAAATCTCTTAAAACTTTAGGGAAAAAAACTACTCTAAAGTTTGGGGCAGATACTAGGAAAACGATGGTGCCCGAGTGAGTCGTACTACTGTACGGCGCAGCGATGGGCATCCAGAAGTTTGACAACGTAGATGACCTAAAATTTTGAGTAGTTGTCCTTGCGAGAAATCGCTTATTGACGTTATAATAAAAGGGCCGAAGGTGATACTTTCGGCCTTTTATAGGATGTTTTGTATGCCGACGGGCCCACGACGGGCCCACGACGGGCGAAAAGTCGGCGATAAACAGGATGTTTTGTATGCCGACGGGCCCACGACGGGCGAAAAGTCGGCGATATTATTTGTGTGAGAACTTTGTAATGGGAAAACCAGTGGCCAAAGCAGGCATTAGCGATGCGTTAAAGAAAAAATTTGCAGAAATTACCTCGCGCAATAAAAGAATTATTTTAGAATTAAAAAGCAAATTAGATGATGAACGCGAAAAGGCCAGAAGATACGAAAGAGATGCTCAAGAGGCAAAAATAGAGGCCGCAACCCTTAGAAATCAACTCCATGAGCAGATGGCCAAAAGAGCTGGTGGTGGAGCGCAGCAAGCAGAAATGATGGCCGAATTGGCCGCTGTAAAAAATGAACTTCGAACAGAAATTGCAAAATCAGCACGTCTTGAAGCAGAAATGCAGGCAAAGGGCGGCAAGACTCTTGATCTCGATGCTTTAAAAAAATTGGCCTATGCAGAAGCTCAAATTTCTAGCTTAGAAGAAAGTTTAAAGCTTGAAATATCTAAATCAAGCAAACTTGTTGGAGATGCTGCTCGTGAAGTGAATTCCTTAAAAAATGAATTGGCACAAGAAAAAGAGAAAGTTGAAAAAATCACAAATGAATTAAAAGAGAAGTCACAAAGTCTTGATGTAATTTTAAATGTAGAAAAAGAAAAAATAAAAAAAGAGTATGCTGAGATGGAGGCAACTTTTAATACGACAAAAGAAGAGCTAATAGAATTTAAAAATCGCGAAGAAACTCTAAGCAAAGAATTAGAAGATTGCAAAAAAATGATATCTTCGCTAAATGAGTCAGTTACTACTCTGAATAACGAAAAAGATCAGCAGAATGTAATCATTCAAGAAAAAGAGAGTATTATTAAAACACATGCAGAATCAATAGAGAAATTAAACGAAAAGAACGAAGAGTTGTTGGATATTAATCGTAGATTTGATTCCATTAAAATAAAAGAAAGAGTTGCGGCGTTGCGAATTAAAGTAGGAAAAGAGATCGTCGAACCTAAGCAAGAGATAATGCATGATCTAATTGAAGAAGTTCAAGAAATGATCAAGGTGTTAAAAAAATATGAATTAGATGTTCGGCAAGAAATTTCTAATTGTTTTAATGAGTCATATGAAATGGAAGAAAAAGTAAGAAGCAGAATTTATCAAGAAGAAGTTCAATAAAAGGAAGAACAATGCAGCTTTTTGAGATTTTTACTCCAAAAATAAACCCATGTGCGCTACTTTCAATCCCTCATTCTGGAGAGTTTATTCCAGAAGAATTTTTATCATTTTTGACCAGTGATCAAAGAGCGTTGTTAGAAGATGTAGATTATAAAGTGCGTGATCTGATTGATATAGATAAACTTGTCTATAGCGGAGTGATTGTGACAATTGCCAATGTACACCGCGCCTGTGTTGATCTAAATAGGGCTTCTGATATTGCTGTTTTAAATTGGAAAGAAAATACTCATGGAGTGCAACTTGTTACTCATGAACCAAGTGCAGATAATGTAACAGAATTAATAAAAAAATATCATAGGCCATACTTTGAAATACTAGAAGAATCTATTTTAAAAATAGAAAGAAGTAGTAGAAAAAAAGTTCCAATGATCGATCTTCACAGTATGCCATCAAAACCAACGGCATATCATTTAAAAATAAATCCAAATCAAAAAACAGAACGAGCAGATTTTTGTATTTCTGATCTAAAAGGGATTTCTTGTCGACCAGAGTTTATAAAAAAGATTTCTAAAGAATTAGAAAGCAGAGGATATGTCGTCGCAATAAATGATCCATATTTTGGTGGATATGTTACAAAGCATGTGAATCAATTTAGTACTGACAATATTCAGATTGAGATAAATCGCTCAATTTATATGGATGAAATAGAGAAAACATTTATCAGTGAAAAAGTGGGAAGTTTAAAGGAAGCATTAACAGATTCTATTTTAAATACGTTTAGAATGACTTAAATATACTTTATTCCACAACTGCCGTAATCGGACAATGATCACTAACTTTTTTATATATGACATCAATTTGTAAATAGGGAACTGGTTTGCACGAACTTATTTCACAGTGTCCAGATGAAAAACTATTAACAACACTTCTATCTTGCATTGCAAATTTATTGGCAAGGATATGATCTAGTTTTTTGGGATAAAGACTTGTTTGGTCTTTTATAAATTTTCCATAGTAGCTACATTTTGCATCATCGGTTAAATTTTGTAGCTTGTTGAGTGCTACAAAGTTATTAAAGATTTCGAAATCCTCTCTTTGTACTTGATATTCAATGCTGTTGAAATCTCCGGCCAAATATATTTTTTCTTTTTTTGATTCTCTGCTTTTTATTAAAGTAGATAACATGTCTATCTGTTTTTTTCTTGTTGCTAAAGCATTTTGATCACCGCCAGCTTTTAAATGAAGATCGATAAGTGTAAACTTATTTCTACTTTCTTTGTCTTTAAGTTCTAAAATTAAAGCAGGTCGTAATCCATTTTCACATCTTGACTGCATCGAAAAACTTGTATCTTCCAGCATCTTTACTAATTCGAAACTATTTTTAAACGCAATGGCCAGATACTGCTTTCCAAATCCGCCACAATTACTAAATATAATTGTATGATTGAAAAAATGCTCATTAAAATTATTTTTAAAGAGGTCTTTATTATTTATTTCTTGAAAGAAAAAAATATCTGAATCAATATTTTTTAAAAGCTCTGTCATAAGTGATAAATCTGTTTTAGTACCAAAATTTCTTATGTTAAAACTTGTTATAGATAGCGCAAAAACATTTAAAGAGAGTGCCGCGAAAAATAAAAACAGTGAAATACTTTTTTTCATAAAGCTCTCCGATGCTTGATATATCTATATTGTATTGTAGAAATAAAAAAAAGCACGATTAAAAACAAAGATTAAAATAGTCAGATATTCTTTGGGCCAGATATGCAGGAAAAATTAACCGACTAATAATTGATATTTGTGCAACATGTATCTAGTGATAAACTGCTATATGTTTACAAATACTTATTACGGAGGGAGTTGTTGTATGAAATACATACTTTTGTTTTGTCTTGTTTTGTCTTTTTCTTCTTGCCAAAAAAATAACGCTCTTGGTGGGAAAAATAATCCAATTAAACTTTATTTTACTCCATCGGTAGATGCTCAAACCATTTCTTCAAATTCGATGGATTTAATAAAATTTTTAGAGCAAGAGACAGGACTTTATTTTAAAAGTGCTGTACCAACCAGTTACATCGCGGTTGTTGAGGCCCTTGGATCTGAAAGAGCAGACATTGCGGTCATTAATTCTTTTGGTTATTTACTTGCACATGAAAAATACGGCGCTTTAGCAAAACTAACAACTGTTAGACATGGGAATAAGTATTATCAAGGACAGATTATTGCTAGCGAAAAAAGTGGTATAAAAAAACTAGAAGATATTACTGGAAAAAGTTTTGCATTCACCGATGCCTCATCGACTTCAGGTTATTTGTTTCCTTTAAAAATTCTAAAAGAAAAAAATGTTAATCCAAAAAATACAGTTTTTGCGATCAAACATGACAGCGTTGTTACGATGGTTTATCAAGGACAAGTGGATGCTGGAGCAACTTATTACTCTGAGCCTGCAGAAGATGGCACCATTAGAGATGCAAGAGCAAGAGTTAAAACACAATTTCCAGATATTGAACAAAAAGTTAAAATTATAGCTCTAACAGAGAAAATACCAAATGACCCTTTTGTGTTTAGAAGAGGATTTCCACAAGACATTGAAGATAAATTTATTAAAGCACTAACAAAGTTCTTATCCACAGAAGATGGCAAAACGGTTTTTCAAAATATCTACAGTGTTAGTGGTGTCGTGCCAGCAAGTGACGAAGATTATAACGGTTTACGTGACATGATAAAATCTTTAAATGTTGATGCTAGTAAATTACTGGAGAAATAGATGGAAGAGATTTTAAAAGTAAGTAATTTAGAAAAAATTTATCCCAATGGTTGTCATGCTCTAAAAAATGTAAGTTTTAATGTCAAAAAAGGTGAGTTCTTAGTTGTTATTGGACTTAGCGGTTCTGGGAAGTCAACACTGCTTCGCTGCATAAATCGATTGCATGATATAACTTCAGGACAAGTCTATTTTCACAAAAAAGAGATCTCAAAAGTAACTGCTGGAATTATTCGCAATGTGCGTTCCCATATCGGAATGATTTTTCAGCACTTCAATCTTGTTCCAAGAAAAAGTGTTTTAACCAACGTTCTAACTGGAGCACTATCAAGGACATCTATTCTAAGATCTATGTTTGGTTTTTTTCATGAAGAGGATATAAAAAAGGCCCGTGAGTACATAAAGGTTGTCGGTCTTGATGGAAAAGAAAATGTAAGAGCAGATAATTTAAGTGGAGGCCAACAACAGCGTGTAGCAATAGCAAGGGCCTTAATGCAAAATCCAGATTTATTACTTGCTGATGAACCAGTCGCAAGTCTTGATCCTGCAACTTCTAATTCTGTTATGAAGTATTTAGAAAAATTAAATAAAGAGTTTGGTGTTACAGTAGTGTGTAATCTTCATTTTCTATCTCTTGTAAGACAATATGCTACAAGAGTGATTGCGTTGAAAGCAGGCGAGTTGGTTTTTGAGGGTAGTCCTTCTGAAATAGATGAAGCTTGGTTTAAAAGAATATATGGTGAAGATGCAGTGGAAGTGACTGTTAATTAATGTTGTAAAAAAATGGAGATAAGATGCTTACAAGTAAAATAAAAAGATTGCAAAAAAATGTTTTTACAATCTTTTGGGATCAGTTTTTTTGGTTTTATACTTTTATGGTGGGACATAGTATTATTTATCAGCGTATTATAATTGAAAATCGCTACCCCGAGTTTAACTGGCAAATTGTGTTAAATATTTTCTTTGCAGCAATTCCATTTACTGTTTTAGGACTGCTGATTCCAAAGTGCTCATTAGGGAAGGCCTTAACTGGTCTTTATTTAAAAAGTGTTAAAGAAGAAAATTGGACGAAAAGACCATATGTTTGGTTTGCACTTTTTTTAACCTTTTTAACTTTTGTTGCATCTATTTATATGAGTCAATTCTCATTAAGCGAGTTTTTATCTCCTGCAGGAATTGAAGGAGCACGCAGAATTTTTGTGGCACTTTTAACACCTAATTTTGCAATTTTTGAAGAGGCCTTGTTTGCTGCCATAGAAACAATTTATATGGCATTTTTAGCAACGGCCGCAGCAATACCTGTCGCATTTATTCTAAGTTTTTTTGCCGCAAGAAATTTAATGATTCATTCGCGATTTTTTATGGGTGTTTATACTGTTTTACGATTAATTTTAAATATCACTCGATCGATTGAACCACTTGTTTGGGCAATTATTTTTTCTGTATGGGTTGGAATTGGGCCATTTGCAGGGATGCTTGCGTTATGGCTTCACTCTATCGCCTCTCTTATAAAACTTTATTCTGAGCAAGTTGAAAGTATTAACGATGGACCTCTTGAAGCAATGACTGCAGTTGGTTCTCACCCGATTCAGGTTGTATGGTTTGGAGTTGTTCCACAGGTTGTTATTCCATTTTTATCTTATACAATTTATCGTTGGGATATAAATGTAAGAATGGCAACAGTCATTGGTCTTGTTGGAGGTGGGGGAATTGGTACACTTTTGATGCAGTACCAAGGGCTTGCCAAATGGCATGAAGTTGGTTTACTTGTGATTTTCATAGCAGCAATAGTATGGGCAATGGATTATGCCTCTGCAAAAATAAGAGAAGTAATAAAATAAAAAAATAGTCGTAGGAATTAGATATGAGTAAGAGTAAAGGACATTTACAACTTGAATTAAAGCTAGAAAGACCTTTAGAAAGTGATCGAAATGCTGCTTTGAAAGGTAGAAGTTTTTATTTTTTTGATTTAGATGATAATGTACTTTGTTTATTAACCCCGATTGTTTTATTTCATAAAAAAACGAATGAAGAGCTTACGATATCTTCCCATGAATTAGCAAGTGAAGGGGGGAATGTTGGGAAAATAGGACCATTTGCGGACTATGTTTTTAATTATGATGATAATATTGGCTCTTTTCGTTTCTTTCGAGATTTGAATTTGTCATGGTTTGATAAGCTGTTTGGTAAAAAACAATTTTTTGTTCAAGACCTTATCTCTGCAATGAACAGAACTGATTGGAATTGGAAGGGGCCATCATGGGATTACTTCTATCATGCAGTATACAATCAACGGCCGATATCAATAATTACGGCACGAGGACATCATCCTGAAACAATAAAGGATGGGATAAAAATTTTGGTTGAAGATGGACACATTGCGCGGAATCCAAATTATTTATGTGTTTATCCGGTTAGTAATCCAGAAATAAAACTTGAACTAACAGGTGGTCAAGAAAATATTTCAACAGCAGAACTAAAAAAATTTGCGATTTTTCGTTCAGTAGAAATGGCAATTCAAAAGTATGGTAACTACGATCATCGATTTGGAATGAGTGATGATGATCCAAAAAATTTAAAATGGATTACCGATGCGATGATAGAGCTAAAAGCTAAATATGATCACATGGGTTTTTTTGTAATAGACACGCATAATGGGCAGTGTATAAAAAAAGAAGTTTTTGTAGATAGAATTGAAGATAGCCCATTTAAAGAAAAATCAAATGAAGGTAAAGAAGATCAAATTAAGCTTTTTGACTTGTAAAATGATGTTCTAATTTTGAATCGACCAATCAATAGGTTTAATTCCATGTTCTTTAAGGTAGTTATTTGTTTTAGAAAAGTGCTTACATCCCAGAAATCCCCGATGGGCAGATAGCGGAGAGGGGTGAGGGGCCTTTAAAACTAGGTGCTTTTTTTGATCGATATATTGTCCTTTCTTTTGAGCAGGAGATCCCCAGAGTAGAAATACAAGTGATTCTTTATGTAAGTTTAAAACCTCAATAACTTTATCAGTAAATATTTCCCAACCTTTATTTTGATGTGATAAAGGACAATGGGCCTCAACGGTTAGAATTGAGTTTAGCAAAAAAACTCCTTGTCTTGCCCAACTTATTAGGTGGCCCGTTGGTGCCGGCGTAATTTTTAAATCACTTTCTAATTCTTTATAGATATTGTTAAGTGATGGTGGAATTTTTACATTTGGCATAACAGAAAAGCACATACCATGTGCTTGGCCAAAGTTGTGATATGGATCTTGGCCAATAATTATAACTTTAACGTTTTCAAATGGAGTTTCATTAAAGGCGCTAAAAATATTCTTACCGTTTGGGAAAATTATTTTTTTAGATTTAATCTCATTTTGTAAAAATGATTTTAAACTTTTCATATACTCTTTTTCAAACTCTAAAGATAG
>CAZCDT010000094.1:0-10629 GCA_964497525.1 uncultured Bacteriovoracaceae bacterium | reverse complement strand
TATAATAAAAAGGAAATGTTGCATCTTTGTCTTTCCCAATTTGAATATATGTATTATCAATTAATTCTTTAACTTTTAAGACACCTCTATCACCAATCCCCGCCCCGCCGATTCCATCAAATACAAGATAGAGTTTATTTGTTAAATTCACTAAGTAATCATCTTCATTTACTTCTAAGTACGGCCCTTGATGAGTCATTCCACTATAACTTTTTAATTCAATCATCTACTACTCCCAATATCCACGTAATTTATCTGTGGCCTTTTTATAATATTCACTATCGCTTGGAGCAATTTGTTGAACTTCCTGAAATTTTTCTTTCGCAGAATCAAACAAACTAAGAGACTCTGCAATTAGAGCATCCCTATAAACTTTTCTGGCCTTACCATCTATTTTTTCTCGAATATCTGCCATTGCTGAAAATGCTTCAGAGTTACTCTTATCCCATTCTAGAACTTGCATATAAACTTCATACGATCCTTTTAAATCTTGACCCTCAATTAAAGATCTTGCCTTGCCAAGTAAAGGTCCAGTGATTGCCTGTAATTCTTCCTTGGCCTTGCCAAGCATTTCAGCTCCTTCATTAACCAAATCTTCATCCATATCTTTTACAGCAAGAAACTTCTCTAATTGTTTAATTGCATCATACCAATCTTTTTTTAAAAAGGAGGTCTTTCCTGGAAGAAGCATTTCTATCTTTCTGTTCCTGTCTGCCTCTTTTGCAGCTTTTTCTAAAGCGATGCGCTCTTGCTCTCTCTTCCAAGCATCCATTTGATTTTTGAGCATATCAATATCTGTATTTTCAGGGTCTAATTTTTTTACATGACCAACAATTTCCATGAAATATTCATATTTTTTTTCATCGTATGCCGCTTTTGCTTTATCAAGATAGTCTTTGACTTTCTCTTGTCTAATTCTTCTTTCTATTTCTTCTTGTTCTTCTCTTTTCTTTTTAGCAATAATTTCTTCTGCTTTTTTTATTTGTGCAATCCATGTTTGAACTTCTTTATAATTTTGATCAATTGCTCGAACTTTTTCGGCCTCTTCTCTTGCTCGAATATAATCTCCAGATGAAAAATATTCTCTCATTAAAAAATAATGTTCTTGGGCATACTTTTCATCCTCTGCAGAGAGTTTTTTTGACGATGACATATTCTCTTTTTGCTCTGTAGTTTTACTAGATGTTTTTTTCTCCTGCGGCCCTTGTGGTGTTCCAGTCTGGTCATCAAAAAAGAAAAACCAAAATGCAATAATCACTACAAGTCCAATCAATATTCTTTTTCTTTTGGCCGGATCTTTAAGATCTACTTTTATTTTTTCTATAATGGATTTTTTCTCGTTATCCTTTGACAGTGTATTTTCAGAAAAATCAAATGCAGAAGACTCATTTATATCACTTCCTGCAATAACAGACTCTGAAACTTCAATAATCTCTTGATTTTCCACCGGCAAAAGTCGCTCTTTTTCTTGCTTAATAAAATCAGAATTAACTCGCAAAGTTAGTGTCGTACTACCGATAACAAATTCATCTCCATCACTTAGTTCTGCGCTAGTAATTCTTGCACCTTTTAAGATCGTTCCATTGGCAGAATTTAAGTCTTTTAACAGGCAACTTATTGCTCTTTTTTTTATCATCGCATGCACATGTGATGCTTCTGGATCTTTTAATACTATTTGGCATTTATTACGATCTCGGCCTATGTAAATATCTTCATCTCCAAGAATGTATTTCTGAGCAGGACTGTATTCGCTAAAAATTTCTAGTTCAACTGTTGCAAAATTAGACTCTATTTTTGTTTGCTGTTCATCTTCTACTGCCAATGCCATATCGTTATTATCTATTGCATTAGCAGAACTCGCAAAATCCATCACAGGTCCATTCTCATCTGTTACCAAAAAATCATTCTCCTCTGCCTTAAACTCACCAGCTTCATTCTCCAATGCATCATTATCTTGTATTAGCTGATCTGTTTTTTCAGAGTTATTCACAACTTCTTCTTTTAATTCCTCTTGTTTAGATATCTCATCTATCTCATTTGATAGCGGTTCCTTTAAATCTATATTATCTGAAGAAATCACCGTAGATGTCTGCTGCTCTAATACACTAATATTTTTAGAAGAAATATTGTTGGTCAAATTTTCATTTATTGCTTCATTTTGTTCTAGCGTTACATATAAATTATATGGACCTACGGTAATTAGATCGCCATTTTTTAAATCTTTTGTTTGACATGAAACACCGTTAACCAAAAGCAAATGATATCTAGTTTTCTTTATAATTTTCCAACCACTCTTATCGTATAATAATTCTGCGTGCTCTCTTGATATCTGTACATCATCTAAAAAAATATGACAGTCTTTGGTTCGACCAATAAAAAAAGAAACACTAGCATCTTCGATACCAATAATCTCTGTCGAGAAATCTATTCGAGAAATGATTACATCATTCCGAGCTACACTTAGTTTCACCTTTCTCTATCCCTAGTTTTTCTTCCATTTCCTCAATGCCTTTTTCGGCACGTATATATCGAGGATCATCTTTTTTATCTTCTATCAATTTTATCACCGCACAAAACGCCACTATTGCACTTTTATATTTTAATGCATCGGCCTCATACGAAGCCTTGAGTAAATTTATTTGTATCTCATTATCTAATGCCTGTTTTGTTTTTAGAAGATAAAAATTAGCTAATGCATGCTGGGGACTTAAAATCCTTGCCATATTAAATTCAGACATCGCTCTATAATAATTTTTTTCACGAAACTCTCTAAGGCCCTTATGTATGGCCGCATTAACTCTTTTTTCTTGCTCTTTATCTAATTCTTTTTGTTTCTTTTTTACTTGAGAACTATACTCATCATCTGTCATACTTTCAGAATCTCTACTAGATGAACGCTTCTGTGTTTTGGATGTATCTGAATCAATCGAAAAAATCATGTAAGCGCATATTGCAAAAAGAGTAAGCATTATCATGGTTCGTTTTTTATTAGCATCTAAACTTTTTTCATCACTAATGTTTGATTCTATATTTTCTAATGGTTGCTCAATCTTTTGGGTAATAACTTGTTCGATAGTAACACGGTTATAGCGAAACACCGTTTGCCCTATAATAAACTTATCACCATCTTTAAGTTGGTGCTGTGTTATTTTTAACTCGTTTACCAAAACCCCGTTTTGAGATCCAAGATCGGTTAATATATAGCAATCTCGAAACAAAGTTAATTCGGCATGTTCTCGAGATGATTTATTATCTAAGACAGGAATATCTACATTTTCTCCTCGACCCAACACAAGTCGCTTATCATTTAAAAAATATGATGTACCTTTGTTTTTACCTGTCATACAGAGTATACGATGATGCACTCCCGGCGTTGCTGGGAGTTTAAAATCATGTATAACTGTAACTTTGGCCACCTGATTCATAACACCTAACTATTTTGCACAAAAGTAATATAATATCCTTTCGAAAAGCTATCCTTCCCGATACTAGCAACAACATTTATCTGATAACTTCTACCACCAAGTTCATATTCTCCAGTTTGACAAGTTCCACCATTCCCAGCAGAAAGATCACACAACTCTGTAACTGTCGCAGCAAAGCCCTTCTCTCTGGAAATTTCTAAAATATTCTGATCTATAGAAGCAGACTCTCTAATTCCGGTTAAGTCCTCTCCTTCTTGATTAATTCTTTTTAAATTTTTATCTGAATTTAAAACCATTGCAGGACACCCTGCAGTTCTAAAAATCTCTCCGAGCATTGTTAAATATGGCCCATCATCTTCTGTCTGAGAAAAATCTCCTTCTTGGCCATCACTTTTTAATTCTATAACTCTTTGTAAAAGAGCATTTATAGAATCTCGTAATGGAACCAATTCATACATTAGATATTTACTCTCAACATTTTGCCTTTTCCCTCTTAAAGCATCATCTATTTGACCTTTTAATTCATCAATTGGTCTTAGCGTGACATAATACATTATAGCAAAAAAGATAATTCCAACGATTGCCGAAGTAATCAGTGACTCTAAATATGCTTGAGAATTTTTAACTGCTTCAACGGCCAGAGTCTGAGGTTTAAAACGCAGAGAAATAATTCCAACAGGTTCTACAGCACTTGTTTTTGGATTCATCGAAACAATTTGTCTTGCAACACCTAACTCTCCCTCTCCAAGCTCTTTTATTATTTGATGAGTGCGCTTTTTGTTAAACTCTTCAAGAACTTTAATTGAAAATATATCTGCAATATACTCATTCATTTTACTTTGAGGCCGAACAATTCTTCCTTCTAAATCAAACAACTCATAATAAACGACACCATCTTCTCTTTCTAAAAAAGATGTATCAACTGAATCTAGTTGTTTTTCGCGCAAGGCAACTGCATTTGTACGTTCAATAACATCAGCATAGCTACTTGCTCTTTTTGCAGTTTCTATTGTAAGTAAGGTTCTACTATCTTGCAAAATTGGGAAAATAGTTAGAGTAATTGTGATTACAACAAAGATAGTTAAAATAATTCCGAATATCACTCGCCATTCATACTCTTCATTCATTCCGTAAAAAATAGGCATCACTTTGGCCTTAAAATAGTAAATTATTTTTTTAAATGGTGATGCTGGTGGAGTTGAAGATACAGAAGTAACTCCAACTTCTGTTGGCGCTTCATTTTCAACTTCTTTCTGGATAAATACTTTTTTTTCTTGAACTTGGATTACTTGAAAAATAACATCAGGGATTGCGACACGATCTCCACTTTTTAGTTCACTCTTTTTGATTAGTAAATCATTTACAAATGTACCATTCGAACTTCCAAGATCTTCAATAAAAATCGAATCACCTGTTATAGATATTTGGGCATGTTTTTTTGAGACTCCATTTAATGAAAGTGAAATCGTGCATCCACTATCTCGACCAATAATATTTTCCCCTTCCTCTAGGCTAAATTCTTGTCCACGTAATTTCCCTGCAATGGCAACTAATTTATACATTCTACCTCCACACGGTCTCCAACTTTTACAGAATCAGGCACGACTCCTCCTGGTAACTCTAAGACTTGACTGGAACGAAAATAAATCCAAGTAAATCTCCATGGCGATAAGCATCTAATTATTTTTACAATCATAAAATTTTTATCCAGAAATAAAACATCTAAAGAGTATCGCATAAAACATGTATGGATTGCGTTGCATGGACGAATTAACAAAGCACTAAATCCTTTCATTTTCCTTTTAAACATCAGACCAATTGCCCTATCAATAAAGGTTTTTGCAACTTTCACATTTTTTACAGTAAATGTATTACCATTTTTTTGTACAATCATGGAGAACCACCCATCATCGCACCAAGAAGAACTGGTCCAAGAATAACTAAAAATACCGCCGGTAATATGAAAAAAATTGTTGGTATTAAAATTTTTGTAGATGCTGTCGCTGCTTTTTTCTCAACTTGAGCAGATCTTTTTTGTCTCATTTCATTGGACAGTGCTTTTAAAATTGGGCCAATCGATGCTCCAACAGAATCAGCAGCAATGAGTGTTGCACAAAATGATGTAATTTGTACCATATCGACCCTCCATGCCAGATTCCTTAATGCTTCAGCACGAGATGATCCAATTTTGATCTCTTTACCAACAATTTCAAACTCCTCTGTTAGGGGAGATGGTTTTGCCTTTTGAATAACCTTTCCCATCGCTGCCATAAAATCAAGTCCCGCCTCAACAGAAAGAGCAAGCATATCAACAGCAAACGGCATTGCGAGTAAAATATCATCTTGTCTTTTTTTTATTTTTCCATTAATCCAAATATCTGGATAGAAAAATCCTAAAACACTTACGATTGGAACAACTGATAATGGCCAATCATGATATTCTAAAAACTCACGCAAAAATAAAAATAAGACCGGAAAACCAATGATTAAAAATAACTTAAATGCAAAGAAGTCTTCTGGAGAAAGATAATTTGTAAGACCAGCGGTTGCAAGTTTCCTTTTATATTTTTCTCTGATTTTTGTTTTATATTTTAAAGTTTTTACGATGGGAGAGACATACCTATTAAAGAATGGTCTTGAATATTTTAAAACAATGCCATGTCTTCCGATATCTTCATTGTAGTTAATCGACTCCAATTTTTCAGATGCCTTATATTGATCCTCTTCTGTTACCATATTTCTAACAACTATAAATACGGCCATTCCTATTAAAAAAAGTGATGCCCAAAAAATCATTTCAGAATTAGCACTTGCTTTTAATTTAACACATGCTTCTTTTAGGCCAAGTTCACACGCTTTTTTGTATGATGGGATTGCGCCTTCCGCACTTTCCTGTATAAATTCTATAAGAGAACCGTGTCGCAAACATCCAAAAGGATTACCTTGTTTGCAGGTTAACAAAAAAACTAAATTAGCATTTTTTCTATCACCGTACTGTAAATATGCTTCACCTAAAGCGACACAAGAATCTGATTTCCAAAGAGTACTTTCTTGACACTGCTTTGATTTTTCCTGACATTTCTGCATGCTTTCCCTACACTCATCACGAGTAGGAGAGCAAAGTTCTGGAGTAATTCCACAGTAAGAGCGATATCTCAAAATTTCATCGCGTATAGGATTGATTTGTGTGTTTTTTGCTGTTTCTTCGCCCACAAACTGAGCAAAGACATCGAGAGAAAAAATGAAAAAAAACAATAAAAAAAAGATCTGGCCAAAAGAAACATCTTTTAAATTAAAGCAAAAGAAATTTTTAAAAAATTTATTTTTTACCCTATCCAAAACACAGAACACCTTTGTTATAGATACAAACAATATTCTTCTATAATACCAAGGAGTTGTTGCTTAATATAAATAATATTTAATAGGGAAACTTTAGCCTAGTATCATTTTCTTTTTTATGTCATTTAAAAAAACTTCCGACTGTTTTGTTCCAATTTTTTTTGCAACATCAGGAACATAAATTGGTGAATAATCTTTAAAATATGACTTTTTACAATCGGTGATTGTTTTTATCTTTTCATCTATCACTTCATTTTTGATTTTCATTGTCTTTAAGGAATTTTTAACTGCAATCAATGCCTTTTGGGCCTCCACCATATCTCTATAAATCAGCATATCGGCTCCAGCAGTTAATGCCATAACTGGAGCTTCACTTACACCATAGTTATCTGTTATTGCTTTCATTTGCATATCATCTGTAATGATAATTTTTGAATATTTAAATTCTTTTCTAAGAATTTGATGTGCTGAAAAACTTAAAGAAACTGGATATTCTTTATCTATTCCGTCAACCATTATGTGTGACATCATCACAAATTCTACTCTTGATTTTACCGCTTTAACAAAAGGGATTAACTCTTGTTTGGCCAAATCCTCTCTACTTTTTTCCAAATGTGGCAAATGTTCATGGGAATCTAAAAGAGTATCTCCATGACCTGGAAAATGCTTTGCACAGGCCAAAACACCGCCTGTTTGCAATCCCCTAATTGCGGCAGAAACAAATTTCTCCACAGTTTCTGCATCTTTTCCAAATGCTCGATCTCCAATAACTTTATTATCTTTGTTTGTTAAAATATCGCAGCAAGGAGAAAAGTTTAAATTCACACCACATGCTAATAATTCTTCGGCCATTATTTTGTGAACTTCAAAACATATCTTTGGTGAATTTGTACTCGCAACGGCCATCATTGATGGGAATTGGGTAAAGTCAGATCTAAACCTTAAAACTCTTCCTCCCTCATGATCAACAGCTATAAACAGCGGATACTCATCTCTTAACATTTGAATTGAATTAACTAGTTCCGCTAATTGAGTTGGTGATTGATAATTTTTAGAAAACAAAATTACCCCACCAATTTTTTCTTCTTGCAAAAAGTCTCTTTCAAAATCAGTAAGACTTGTTCCCGATATTCCTGTAAAAAACATTTGTCCTAAAGGGCCACTATACATATATCCTCTTTTTTAAATTTATTCATGGCCCAGTTATTTGCTTCCAGCTTGCCGTACCTGAGAAATACCCTGAGCAATCCAAAACATTTTTTTTAGCATATCACTATCATCTAAAAATAGGAATATGGAATGATCTTGTACGTTGAGAACATAACGCGTATCAGTGCCTTTTTTTTCAACATCTTCTTCATCGTATTGAATAGATGCCCGAGAAAATAACTCTTCTTTCATATTAATAAAATTACTCATCATATAAGGGTAACCATCCCAGATAATTGTAAAATTAATCTCTCCCACTTTTTTTAATTTTGCCTCTTTAAAAAAACCAGTAACTTTTACGCAATCAATTAATTGAGAAAAGTAACAATAAACACCTGTCCCTTCAGGAACCGGAATTTCTTTTACTCCATTCCACTTTTCTTCTGGCGAAATCATTTTTACTATCATTGATTTTTTTTCAACATCCATTTTTGTTTCAGTAAAATATTTCTTACCATCAAACCAGGTTTTATACTGAGAGATCAAAGGACGGAGCACAAATATCTTATCTTTTAATTTCCCAACTTTTGAAATTACTGCAATTTGCTCGACACTATCTGTTGACTGGTGACTAGATAGTGATTTTTTTGTTACATACTCTTTTTTATTTTTTAAATATCCATTTTCACTTTTTAAAATGAATTGGTTCTCATTTTCTGTATAGTCAAAGTTTAATGTATAGGTTGCCAAAAATGACGTTAGATTTTTTTCTGTAACAATATTTTTTGAAGAACAAGAGATAAAAAATATTAAAACAAACAGTAACTGATAGGTTTTCATATTCATTTTACTTTATAAACTTCTCAAACTCGTTTTTAAGACTATGTCCTTGCTCTTGACCTATTAAAGAAATAATTTGAGTCTCCAGATGGTCATTCATTTTTTCTATACTCGCTCCAATTTTCTGCATATTTATTCCTGCAAAATTTGGAAGAATAATGTCTACTTTGTAGTGAATTTTTAGATTGATAATTTCTAATCTATTACCTCCAAACTCCAGCAACGCTTTTTTATATTCTTTATTCTCGATAATATCGCTACCTTCATTTCTATTTACTAAAAAAGCAATACCATTTGTAGATATATCCAGAACTCGATGTCCTTTACATACAGCACCTTCTAGTATGCATTCATTAAACTTTTCTCGATACTGTTTCATCATACGTATTTGTTCCGACTCTTCTTGATTTAAATAAACTACATTATTATTTTCACTACTTTTATTTCTTGTTGGTAAATGCAAAATAACTTGTCGATGTGGATATGTTAAAAGTCTTTCATTTTTTCTTTTTTCTACTTTAAAAATACCATTTAATATTTGAAGAACCATTAATTCACTACTATCAGAATTACTAAAGACTAAACATTTTGCAAAAAAATGTACTCCTAAAATATCAAAACTAATAAATAAACCACTATCTTTTATAAAAAACTCAGGAAGTCTTTTTATAATTATAAAAAGAGAATCATTCTCCCAATAAAAATTAGAAGGTATTGTTTTTTCTTCTTTCTTATCATTATTCCAAATAGAAACCCAAGCCTTTGCTCCTATCAAACCATTAAGTTTTGCATCAACTTCATCTTTTTTAACAAGAACAAACATTTATTCTCCTATAAAAAATAATTAACAAAGCGTCACATGTTTTAAAAGTCTCGGATTTTCTAATACTTTCCCGCATCCTTGCGCCACACAAGTTAAAGGATTATCTGCTAGCTTTACAAAAAACTGTGTTTCATTTTCTAAGTGCTTTGCAAAATTTCGAAGCATCGCTCCACCGCCCGTAAGATATATTCCTCTCTCTTTGATATCCGATGCAAGCTCTGGAGGTATTTTCTCGATAAAATATTTTACTACAGCAACTAACTCTGCCACCGTTTCCTCTAAAGCTTTAGCGATCTCTTTGTTTGATACGTTCACCACTTGAGGAATTCCGCTAATTAAATCTCTACCCTTGGCCGCAAAAGTTTCAACATTTTCATTTTCATCCTTAATTACAGAACCGCCAACTACAATTTTTATTGTTTCGGCCATTCGTTCACCTATAAGCAAAGAGTACTTATTCCTCATATATTTCATAATCGCCTGATCAAAACTTTTGCCTGCAATTTTTACTGTCTTTGAAAAAACCACTCCACCGAGAGAAATAACGGCCATTTCAGAAACTCCATGGCCAATATCTAAAATCATATTTCCAGCGGCCCCCAAGACTGGAATTCCTGCACCGATTGCCGCGGCCATTGGCTCTTCAATTAAGTATACTTTTCTGGCCCCCAGACGAATAATAGTCTCTTTAAATGCCTTTTTTTCTACTTCTGTTACATTAAATGGAATAGAAATTACAATTTCTGGTTTTCTGATAAAAAAATCGTTTTGCGTTTTTTTTAAAAAATATCTTAACATTTGCTCTGTTAAATCAAAATCTGCGATTATTCCATCATTAACAGGAGAAATTGCTGAGATAGATCCTGGAGTTTTTCCAAGCATCTCTTTTGCGTCTTTACCAATTGCAAGAACAACAAGGGCCTCACCCTCTTCTTGCTTTAAAGCAACAATAGACGGTTCGTTTAACACAATTCCCTTATTCTTTATATAAATTAAAGTGTTTGCAGAACCAAGATCAATACCTATGTTATGAGAAAAATAATCATGCAAAAA
>CAZCDT010000093.1:0-10686 GCA_964497525.1 uncultured Bacteriovoracaceae bacterium | reverse complement strand
ATAAAATATCCGACTCTCGAAGTATAGTTATCCAATTATAGGGGGTTGACAGGCTTTTATTGACAAGCTCATCTCCCTCCAAAAACTTAATTAAAATCTCGGAGAAAATTTCAAAACTTGTATCATCAGTGGCAATAAACATTCCCCCATGACTAATGTTATACGCGGTTAAAACAACTTTTTTTGTTGCCGATATATCACTAATTTCTAATTGTATTTTACAATCTCTACGAATAGAAGTTCTTAAAACAGAGTATTCTTTTTTTAGAAGCAATCTACCCAGATTATCTAGGATTATATCTATATTAAATGGCTTAAAAAATGTATCTATCACTCCATAATTTAGTAAATCACGTGGCGTCAGATCACACTTCGTTGTCATAAAAAACATAATAGGTTTTCTTGTTGGCCACTTTTTAACTTTAGTCGCAAAATCAAATCCTGAAAGCTGAGGCATATTTATATCGGAAATTATTGCATCGACATGTTCGGACCTTAAAATCTTCATGGCATCGAGAACACTACCTGCAATTCGCACATCATATCCCCCCTCTTCAAGTAAAAAAGAGACAATATCACAAATGCATGGTTCATCATCGACAACAAGTACAACTGGTGGTTTTAGTGTGTTTATAACTGCCTCCCATAAAAACGGCAATTAATGTAAAATTTTTATCTTTTATCGGCAATTATAACTTTAAGATAAATTTTTATTAAAAAACTTTTAAACTATGCAAATTTTACCATTAATTTGGCCAAAGAAATCAAAAGATGCTATCCAACTAAAGAAATAAAAATTTTGAAAGAAGACAGAAATGGCATTAATAAAAATCAAGAATATCAATATATACGAAATAGTTTTAGCTGCTATCTTATCTGTCACTTTAGGAATTATTTTTAGTTTTTGGACAATTATATACGATTTTTTTAGTCCGATATTAAAAGCTTTAGGTCTTAAGTATTTGACTGCAGGAATCTGGATTTTACCTGCTGTTTTTCCAATATTTATCATCAGAAAAAAAGGAATTGCTATTTTTTGTTCTCTAACTGCTGCTCTGGTTGAAAGCACTATTAGTGGTTGGGGTCTTATGGCCCTTATGTGGGGCATGGCCCAAGGCGGTGCTGCGGAATTTGTTTTTTTTATCTTCAAATATAAAATTTGGAATTTCAAAATAATACTTTCAGCAACTTTACTATCAACAACCGCAAGTTACATTATTGATTACTTATTTTATAATTATTCCCTACTAAGTATAAAATTTAACCTCATGCAAGTTTTTGGATATTATCTATCTTCTATATTTTTTGCAACTTTTGGAACAATTATAATTTCAAAAAAGCTATATAAGACAGGGGTATTAAATCCTTTTCAGATATACAAAGACAACAATGCTCAATGAACAATTTAATAATCCAACTTGATAATTTGTCATTAACCTTTTCCCAAAATGCAAAACCCATATTTTTGCTAAAAGAACAAATCTCTATACGAAAAAATGAAATTACACTCATCTCTGGTAAGTCTGGAAGCGGAAAATCATCTCTCTTAAAAATTCTGGCCGGAATTATTCCTACACATCTACCAGGAGTTGTGACAGGAGGTATTTCATTTTTTAAAGATGGTACAAAAATCAAAAGAGAAGAGTTAAAAATATCTCTTGTTTCTCAAAATCCCTATTCTCAAATTATCTATAAAAAAGTAAGCGATGACTTTTGCTTTAACATGGAAAATGATGAATTCTCTCCATTAGAAATGCAAAACTGCGTTGCTCATTTTTTTACTACCTACAAACTCAATCATCTTTTAAATAGAACAATGGCAACTCTTTCTGCCGGTGAATGTCAAAAAATAATGCTTTTATCTGCAATATCATCAGGAGCGCAAGTGCTTTTACTAGATGAACCAACGGCATTTATGGATCCCAAGAGCAGAAACGACTTCTATTGTTTTCTAGCTTCGCTAAAAGCAAATCATACTATAATTATGATTGATCACAACCTAGAAGAGGTGGAAAAAATTGTTGATAATAAAATTTTTATAACACGCGATACCACATCTTCTAATCTTGCAACAGATGAAATAATTTTCAACAAAGATAGACTTAAGGGAAGTACTCAACCAACTCTCACAAACAACATAATGATATCAAATCTTTCTTTATGCGCTGGTGAAGATAAAAAAAACATAATCGCTGCAAACATAAACCTAGTTGCCAAAAGCAGAGATGTTGTTGCCATTTTAGGAGCAAATGGTTGTGGAAAAAGTACTCTGATTAAAGCTATTGCAGGGATTAGGCAATATTTTACTGGAAATATAAGCATAAATAACCAAATTATAAATAAAGGGATTCATGCTTGTAGTGTTATCTTTCAAAATCCTGAAATTCACTTTTTCTTTGATACAATAGAAGAAGAACTTCAACACGACTTGTCAAACATTATATCTGACGCTCAAAAAATTAAAACTTTAACAAGCAATATTCTTTCAGTAATGAATTTAGAAAATCAAAAAAATATTTCTCCAATACTATTATCCGAAGGAGAAAAAAGAAGGCTTTCTTTTATCCTTGGAACGATAAAAAATCTCCCTATTGTTTTATTCGATGAGCCAACCTTTGGACAAGATCAGGAAAATATTGAACAAATTATAAGTATGATTTTAACCATTAAATCACAAGAAAAAATCCAGATCGTAATAACCCATGATTATAATTTTGCAAAGCGTATTGCAAATAAAATATTCTTTTTAACAAAAGATGGTTTAATGAAAGTGGTAGATATATGAGAGATGCTCCACACCCTGTTGTGATTTTATCTTTTGCACTAATTTCTTTAGTCGCTATTATTTTTAATAATTCAAGTTATAATTTTCTTTTTATTCTAATAACAACACATCTGTTTTTATTCTTTTTTAAATTACGATTAGCAAGATTCTTTCTTTCAATTTTTATTGCCTCTTTAATGGGAGGATCTATCTTTATTATTACTATTTTATTTCCTGCAAAAGACATAAGCACCGATATATTTGGGATTGCACTTTTAAATTTTTTAAAGATCGGATCACTAATTATGATCTCTTTTAACTGCGCGGCACTTATAGATATTGAAAGAATGATTGTTTTTTTTATGCAAAAAAAAATTGTTAGTGTTTTTTTAGGATACCCAATTATGATTGCACTTAACTCTATTGCAAACATCAAAGAAGAAATTGAGAGGCTACTTGTTATTAAAAAATTTAGAGATATTAAAGGTTATAATATTATGCAAATATCAATTCCTATTTTAGTATTTGCAATCAAAGAATCTCAAAGATCAGCAACAGCTCTAATTGCTCGAAATCTAACTGAGTCAAAAACGTATCTTCATAATTATAAGTTAAGCGGGATGGATTTATTTATTATATTAATTTTTGTTACAGCTACTTTGCTTATTAATTTTATCCATTAAAATTCTCATTTCTTTTAATTCACTGATGGCCTTTTCATTTAAAACATCAATATTTTTTAAGACTTCATCAACAATGACCTTGCCATCACTGCCCCCTAACTCATATCCATTTCGAGCAAAAGAAAGTAGTGTTGCAGACTCTTTAGTCAAATTAATTATTTTTTTATAAAGAGTAATAGTATCATTAAAACACAAACTAACGATTACCTTGCCAACGGCTTGCCGAACAAACATATCAGGATGAGATATATAAGTATCAACAACCTTCCGACTCGTCTGTATTTTCTCTTGTGCAATAAAACGCAATAGTACTGCAATAAGCTGAGGATCTTGTGTTTTTTCTAATTGCTTACCAAGAAGAGATTGTACTTTTTTACTTTTTGGTGCAAGTTGAATTAGTTTTCTTATAATTACAAGATCATATTCCCCTGCACTGATAGAAAAAGCTTCAATTAACTTACTTACAATTTCATCTTTTTTGTCTTCATCTTTTATCTGTAAAAAAGCACCTTCATACACTGCAAGTTTTTCCCATAGGCCCAATGACTCTATATTCTGAGATAACTTTTCTAAAAAAAACTGCTCCTTTTTATGATCTTTGTAACTAGCAAAAATTTCTAACACTGCAACTCTAATTGCTTCCTCGCTATCATTTAATGCTTCTTTTAAGACAATTTCTGATTCACTATCGGAAAAAAATCCAAGAGCTCTTATTGCTGTTTCTCTTTTTACGAGGTCTGGATTTTGATAATTTAAAAATGCCCAATTTCTTGCCTCTAAATCTTTATGGTATCCAAGTCTAAGGGCCGCGGACGTTACTTCTACATCTTTAAACTCTGATGGATTTTTTAAAACTCTTCGATCTGAGTCAAGGAGTTTTACAACATAAGCTTTTTCTTTATCCTCTTGAGTTTGTGGTTGCTCAACTTTTTGATACTTAAAAAATAAAACAACCACAATAATTACAAATAAAAGAGAAATAACTTTTTTTGCATTACTCATAAAAAAACTACTGAAGCTTCACTGAACAAAGAAAACTTTCTGTTTTTATATCAGAAGCATTTTTTATTGACTTCAAACTAAAAATTGCTCTTATCGTCTCTTGTTCAATTTCTCCCACTAAAACATTAGGTCCTTTGATAAATTTTAAACTATCGGCATAAAATCCGGCATAAGTTATTAAATCAAAATCAAGGGTTTTTCTTACACCATAAGCAAGACAGTTCTCGTTTTGCAAATCATTGTGTTTTTCATATAAAAGCTTATAGATTGTTGTAGAATCTACAACTGTTTTTCCTATATATGAAGTCAAGTCCGCAAAAGCTGAAGTTGAAGCAAAGATCATTGCAAGCACGATGAAATTTTTCATATTTACTCTCCTTGTAAGAACATTATTTCTAATTGAAATTTTATGCTAAAAAATTAGTGTTTGGCAGTATATTTTCTATAAAATTCAGTATCAGATTAAATTAAACGTGACGAGACTTAAAAACTAAGAGTATAGTTGAGCATATTAACCTACTATTTTTTACATTATATATTTATGGAAATTTTTTATACACTAGTAACAAAAACACTTCCTCTTTATTTTTTAGTAATTATTGGATTTATTTCTAGTAGGTTTTTAAATGTCAAAAGAGAATCGATCGCATCATTAATTATCTACATAATTGCCCCTGTTGTCGTTTTTCAAGGAATCATGAGTAGACCACTGGCACCAAAACTCTTGCTAATTCCAATACTAGTTGTTTTTATTGGTAGTGTGGCAACTGTATTGATGTTAAAATTTGGAAAAAAGAGATGGCCTGACACCAGAAGAAATGTTTTAGCATTCGCTGCTGGAGCTGCCAATACAGGATACTTTGGGCTTCCTGTGGCAATTTTACTATTTGGACAAGATGTGATTCAAATTGCAACGATGGGGATTTTGGGAACTGTTTTATACGAAACAACTGTTGGATTTTATGCTATCGCTCGAGGAAATTATACTCCGAAAAAAAGTTTTCAAAAGTTAATTAAAATACCTATTTTATACGCATTTTTTTTAGCACTATTTTTAAACGCTTTTAATTTTTCCATTCCACATGATCTAAATGATTTTTTCACACTTTTTAGAGGAGCCTATAGCATCCTCGGCATGATGATTATTGGAATTGCTCTATCTGGCATACAACGGTCTATGATAGACTTTCGTTTTATCTGTTATGCTCTAATAGCGAAACTTGCTTTATGGCCATTACTTATGATTGGATTCATTTGGCTTGATCTTAATATTTTAAACTTGTATGACCCCATTACACATCAAGTTCTGTTTTTAATATCCATTGTACCTATGGCCGCAAACACTGTTGTTTATGCAACAGAACTAAATGCAAGGCCAGAGATTGCCGCAATGTTAATACTTGTTTCAACCTTTCTAGCAATCCCCTACATTCCAATTATGCTAATACTATTTCAGTTTTTTATGACTTGACCCCTGAAAAATATTTGCTTCCACGCTCTATATACCAAAAAATTACAGGAACAGTTATAAGGGTGAAAAAGATTGAACCAATCATACCACCAATTAAAACAGCACTCATCGAGGCCTTAACAACTTCAACCGACCAAAGAGGCGGCATTGCTCCTGCAATAATTGCAATAGATGTCATAAGAATTGCTCTAAATTTTTCACTTGCACCAAGCCAAATCGCTTCTTGAAGCGAAACTCCCTGTGCATACTTTTGCATTGCATGATCAAGCATTAAAATAGCATTATTTACAACTAAACCAACAAGCATAACAATTGCAAGCATCGAGGCAATATTAATCGAGTGATCACCAAAAAATAAAAATCCAATCACACCAACGATTGCAGTTGGAATACAGCTCGCTATAGAAAATGGATGTACAAAAGAATTAAGCAGTGCCGCCAAAAGCATGTACGTCAAAACAGAAGCAATAATAAATGCTTTTAAAATTTCTTCACCTGTTTCTTTTTGGAATTCGGCATTCCCAACATATCTATATCCCTCTCCTGGCAAAAAAGATAACTTCTTATCAAAATCTTTAGAAATAATTTCTCGAACCTGTCCGGCTGATGATTTTGAAATGTAGCCATCAATTGCAATAATTCGATCTTTATCTTTTCTCCAAATCGTTGGGATCGCCTTACCTTGCTCGATATTACCAAGAGCAGAAATTGGTAAAATTCCACCTTTTTTTGAGATAAGATGAATTTGCTTAATATCATCTGCATCTTGCTTATAAAAGTCATCCAAGCTAATGCTGATTTTATACTCCTCTGAATTTTCTTTAAAAATATTTGTATCATCTCCGTAAATACTAGATCTAATAGCATTTGCAACAGTACTGTTAGAAATACCATTATCTGTCATTAGCGTTTGATTTGGAATAAAGCGAACTTCATTTTTTGGCACTTTATAAGATGATTTTACAGATCTAAAATATCCACTATCTTGCATTATCTTCATCATCTCTTTGGATTTTTGAACCATAGAATCATAGTCAACACCAAAAACTTCGATAGAAACATCTCCACCCATTCCACCCTTATCACTACCTCTTTTAAAGTTTATTTCAGCATCTGGAATGATTGCCGTTTTTTCAATTAGCAAATTTATAATATCTTGATCTGATTTTGTTCTTTTCTTAAGAGGTAGTAGGTTTATAATCATATTTGCATTTTCTGCTCCATTTTGCCCAATAGAAGACACATAGGATGTTACCTCTGGAATCTCCTTCACTATATTTTCTATTGTCTTTACAACACTAATTGTTTTGTTAAGAGTTGTCCCTTGTGGCAATGTTAAATCTATAGCCACCTTATCTTCATCATGTTTTGGCATAAAATCATTTCCAACATATTTTACTAGAGAAAATGAGCCAATAAAGATAATCAGAGAAAATAATAATGTGATTTTTGGATAGCGAAAAATCAAATCAAAAAGAATCTTATACTCTTTTACACCTCGGGCAACGAATTTATTTACTGTAGAAACCAAAAAATTGGCCCTCTTTGATTTTTTTGGATCATAGTTTTTTAAAAACACAGAACAAAGCATTGGTGTTAATGAAAATGATGCAATAATTGAAAATATAGTTGCAAAAACCACGGTTAATCCGAATTGCCTCATAAACTGTCCTACAATTCCCCCCATAAAAGCAATTGGTGTAAACACGACAAGATTTGTACCGGCCGAGGCAACAACCGCAACTAAAACCTCTTTTGTACCATCGATTGCCGCAGTTATAGAATCTTTGCCTTTTTCGATATGAGAAATAACACTCTCAATAATAACAATCGCATTTGCAATTAAAGTACCAAGACACGTTGCTAATGCCATTAGCGTCATCATGTTTATCGTAAAAAGATTCATATCCATTAAAAAGAAAGTGGAAATAATTGATGTCGGAATCACCAAAGCAGAAACAACCGTAAGTTTTATATTTCCAGTAAAAAGATACAAAATAATAATAGTTAAAAGAATTCCGATGAAAATATCTTGCTCTGTCCCCTTAGAGTTTTTTACAATCATTTGCGTATTATCAGCAGCAAGACTTAAAGTCATTCCTTCAGGAAGCATTTTTTGAATCTCTGGCAATCTAGAAATAACATTATTTCCAATACTAACCGCATTTGCATCTGGTGCCTTCATTAACGCAAGACCAACAGACTCTTTCCCACTGTAACGAGCTGATGTTTCTTGTTTTTTATATGAATCGATAATAGAACCGATATCCTTTAATTTAAAAATAACTCCATCTCCAGAAACTAAAGTCATATTAGCAATTTCTTCTAAGCTAGAAAATTCACCAACAAAACGAACACTAAATGAGTTATCTTTTTGATCAACAGTTCCCCCCGGGACATTTAAGTTCTTTTTCTGCAGGGCCTCTATTACATCAGAAATTCCGATGTAATACTTTTTCATTAACATTGGGTCAAGATTGACGTTGATCTGTCTTTCTTTTCCTCCATATACATCAACAGATGACACACCACTAATGGCAGAGAATTTATTTTTTAAAGTTTTATCAGCATATTCATATAACTCTTTTTCATCATGCTTTGTACTTGTTAGTGCCAAATCAACAACAGGAGCACTAAATGGATCAAATTTTTCTACGATTGGTTTTTTTGCCCCAGACGGTAAGTCATTTTGGATTGCCTCTACCTTATCTTTAACCTCAATGGCTTTAATATTTGCATCGCTTTCTAAATCAAACTCTACAATAATAAACGCAAAGCTTTCATAAACCCTTGCATTTAATTTTTCGATTCCTGAAATTTGAGCAATTTGATCTTCGATTTTTTTTACCACTTGGGTCTCTATTTCAACAGGAGTTGCTCCTGGATAAGTTACTCGAACAGTAACAAGTGGAAAATCAATTTTCGGCGTATTCTCTATAGGCAAATTAAAATACGAAACAACACCCATAACCACAAAAACCAAAACAAACATAACAGTTGTTGCTGGTCTTTTTACAAATAATTCAATCATAATGACACTCCAACAGTATTACTTTATCTGATCTCGTAAGCTTTTTTCTTCGTTAATACAACCTTCGCATTTTGAAATATAAACCTTCTGATTTTCTTTCATATTATTCATTCCGGCCGTAACAACTAAATCACCACGATCTACACCTTTTACAATTATTCGCTCTTCACTACTTTGCTCAGTATAAATCACTTTCTTTTTGGCATGATTATTTTCAATTATCCACACCTTATCGTTTCCATCTTCTTTAAATACTGAAGCAATTGGCACAGAAAAAACACTTGCGATTGTCATAGTTTCGATATCTAAAGCAAATTGTTTTCCAATATATGAAGGAAATGATTTCTCAAATACAATACCAACATTACACATTCCTGAATTCAAATCTGGATCAGCGTCTGAAACCACCACTCTTCCATAAACGGGTCTGCTATCCTCAAGAAAAATGACCTGCATGCCTGGCCTAATTTTTCGTTGCTGAACTCGTGTAACTTTTGCAACGATATCTTTTGGACCTTTAAACTCACCTGTGGCCTTAATAAAAATAGAAAAATTTTTCTTTGCAACTCTTTCTACTTCAACAGGGATTCCATTTAATTCCTGAATCGCTGCAGTACTTACCACACTACTACTATTTTTATTCTTTATTTGAATAATCTTAAAAGCAATAGCAACGGCAACAAGCCCCATAAGTACGACGTATACAATAATCCTTGAAGTATTTTGTGTTTTTTGGGAATCCATTATACACCTTCCATATTTGTTAATTTTTCTATTTTTGCCAAAGATAAATTGACCTTATACTTTGTTAATTCCATTTGTAGACGTTGGCCTGTTAATGCAAGTTCTGCATCATTTAGATTAGAAAGGGTTGCCTTACCTGCTTCAAAAAGCATTTGCATCATTTCATATGATTTTTCTGCAAGCCTTACAGCATCTAGATTAGCTTTATAGCTTTGATTCATACTTTTATATTCTTCATAGGCGTTATTTAACTCTGTGTTTAAACCTTTTTTTGTTTTCTCAAGTTCTAGCTGCGCATTCAGTTTATCAAGAACTGCTTGTTTGTGTTGATAATATGTTTGCCCACCAGAAAAAATAGGAAATGTTAAGTTAATTCCAATAGCACTTGTTTTTTGAAATTTTTCTGGCCCAGCATCGCTATCTTTACCCGCTCCATATTTTGTATAAGATCCAAAAGCAGAAAGCGTTGGATAAAAATTTGACTTATGCAGTTTTATTAGCGCATCACTAATTTCAATACTTTGATTTAGTGTCTTTAAAATTGGAGAATTTTTTCTCATCATCTCTTCTAAATTAACTGCATTAAAATTTTGTTCACTTTTTTTATCATTATCTTTTAAAGCAATCTCTGTTTTTTGATCTACACCAACAAAGTTTTTTAAAGCATTAAAGGTCGTTATCATTTGAGTCTGTGCTTCTTGCATTCTTGGAATTCTAGAAGCAACATCTGCATTAATTTTTATCAAATCACTTTTTGCAGGACGTCCTTGAGCAAATCTTTTTTCTAGCAGTGTTTTATTTTTTACAGCATTTTCATAAGATTTTTTTGCGATATCTGCACTTTTTTGTGACATTAGTGCCAAATAAAAAATTGATTTGGTGTTATAAACAACATCACTTCTTGCCATATTTTTACTTTCTTTATTTAAAATAGCTGTTTGTTTTGCAATTTCGATAGCATTAGAAATTTTTCCAAAGGCCCATAAAACTT
>CAZCDT010000092.1:0-10885 GCA_964497525.1 uncultured Bacteriovoracaceae bacterium | reverse complement strand
ATCTCATCACAACTTGCCATTTCTCTCCCGACATTATTTCGTGGGTTTGGTATTAGCTTCCTTCAAGATTATTAAAAAATTTAATCTGTATTTTTAAATTCGATTTTTCCTCTATTAAAACATAAGGAATTGCTAAATGATGACTAACATATGCCCGAACACTAGGTCCTGCAAGTGTTGCCATTTCATCTCTGGCACCACTATCGTCACAGATTTTATACAGTTCTGCATTTAGTTTTTTGCCATTGATGGCAAGTGCTTCTTGTTCTGGGTCATTAATTCTTTCAACAACTAAACTTTTGCTATGAAGATCGTCGCCGTAACGCCACTTGTTGTTATTAGAAATGATTGTATAGTAATTTTTTGCGGCATTTTCAAATTTTTTTGATAATAAAAAAAGACAACTAGTTGCAGAGGTGGGAGTGGTTATGTGAAATTTTGGGGGAGTTGTCATCTTATATTCAGTGACATTTCCCTTACTGTTTGTGAATTTGTAAATTAGGTTATTTGATCTGGGGTTATGATCATATATTTCCTGAGAGAATTCTAATCCTAGCGATTTACTAATTGAGACATGAACGGGATTTAGTTTCTTATCTACTTTGTAGTTTACAGAAATTTTTAACAGTTCTCCGGTTGCGACACGTCCATATAAAGTGGAAACAAACTCCGTTGTAAACTCTTTATGATCTTTAAAAACCTCGAAATTTTCTTCGCAATAAATTTTGCCATCGCGAAAATAATTATATGCTCCCTTATAAGACTTTTGTTTTCTTTGGGTAATTAAATCGCTCATTTTTTTATATCCTAAGTAAAGTTTGTAGATATACTTATTATTTTCTCTTTACTTTGATCTAAATCAATAAAATTATGATAATAAACCGATATAAATATTAGCAAAGGTTAAAAAATGAGACGAATACATAATAAAAAGAGTAGGTCTTTTGAAGATTCATATTGGAGTGAACTCTACAAAGATCCAAGTACGATGGATGGGTATGGCAATGCTTTAGAACATGCTATTTATGTACGTTCACTACTAAATCTTGATTTGATAGATATTAATAGCGTGGCAGATTTTGGATTTGGACTTGGAGAGATGCTTTATGAATTTATTTCACTTTTTAATCCTCGTTATGTTTATGGTTTAGAACCTTCAAAAAAGGCCTTCGGGATTGGCAAAAACAAGATGATCGATTTTTTTGATGATAGAATAGTTACTTTGAAAAATATTTCTATAGAAACTTGGTGTATAAATGGGTACAAAAAATCAAAAGATACAGATTTATCGATCTGTTCGTCTGTATGTCAGTACATGACGGATAAACAAATCGATACTTTTTTTTCTATTTTAAAGGAAAAAACCAAATATTTATATTTTACAGCACCAACAAAAGGAGAGTATCAAAGACTTGCAAGGGATTTGGAATTTAAAGATCGCTATGCTTATATTAGGACTCAAAAACAGTATCGAGATCTAATCCGTCCTCATTTTACAATTATTGGCAATAGAATGCTTGAAAGTAAAAGCAAGTTTAATTACACAAACTCTAAATTTACCGAATTAATTTATAGATTTTAATTGATATAATTATTAATCTATAGAGTATCTTGTGAGAAGTTTATTTTTATAAAACGGAGTTTTAGTTATGAATGGTTGTCACTGTAATTCAGGAATTGATTTTGATAAGTGTTGTTCTCCTTATTTAGAAAAAAAAGATTATCCTAAAACGGCCGAAGCTCTTTTAAGGTCAAGATATAGTGCATTTGTTTGTGCGAATGTTGATTATATTAGAGAGACTCATGATCCAGTAACCAGAGGGGATTTTAGTCAAGATGATGTTTTAAAGTGGGCCACAGAATCAAAGTGGTTGGGCCTTAAAATAAACTCAATCTCTAATGGACTCGAAAAGGATGAAAGAGGGGAAATTGATTTTGTTGCCTCTTATGAGCAAAATTTAAAAGTTGAACACCATCACGAGATTGCTCAATTTGTAAAAAAAGATGGTAGGTGGTTTTTTCATGATGGATCTCTTTGTGGAAATACAATTGTGCGTGATCATCCAAAAGTTGGTCGAAATGATCCTTGTAACTGTGGCAGTGGGAAAAAGGCCAAAAAGTGTTGTTATCGATAATATATTAAAAGTAGGATAGCTTATGATAAAAATTAAAAATGGTCTCGATATTCAAATAGCAGGACTTCCCGAGCATCGGATAGACAAAAAACGGCAAGTAAAAAAAATTGCGCTTTTGGGTGATGATTATATCGGTCTTCGTCCGACATTTTTTGTCAGTGTTGGTGATGTCGTAAAAATTGGCCAACCTCTTTTTGAGTGTAAAAAAAACAAGGGAATTAATTTTACTTCTCCTGCAGCAGGAAAAGTACTAGCGATTAATAGAGGCATTAATCGTAAATTTGAAAGCATTGAAATCGAAGTGGATGGTAAAGAGGAAGAGGTTATATATAATTCTTTTTTGTCTAAAGAAATTAATTCCTATACAGATACTGAAGTGGAAGAATTATTATTAGAGTCAGGCCTTTGGACATCGATAAAAGCAAGACCATTTTTTAAAATTCCTAAACGACATACAAGGCCAGATGCTATTTTTATAAGCGGTATGGATACAAATCCTTTGGCCATAGATCCAGAAATTATCATTCAAAGCTATTTTGATGACTTTAAAAACGGAATGTTGCTACTCAAGAAATTAAGTAAGGGCGATCTACACCTGACACTAAAATCAAATAGCGAGATTAACGATTTATTTACTAATATAAAAAATGATATAAAAATAAACTATTTTCAAGGACCGCATCCCGCGGGAAATGTTGGAACACATATACATTTTTTAAATCCTGTTTCTCTAAATAAGACAGTTTGGCACCTTGGGGTTCAAGATGTTATCTCGATTGGAAGAATTTTTAAATACGGCCAACTCTGGACAGAAAGATTTATATCTCTTGCAGGGCCAGGGGTAATATCACCTAGATATATTCGCACAAGAATTGGAGCATCAGTATCAGAGTTAACAAGTGGAGAGATTATAGAAGGTAATATGCGAACAGTTTCCGGGTCTGTTTTAAATGGTCATGATACTAATTTACCATATAAAAATTTTCTAGGAAGATTTCATCAACAGATAACAGTTCTTAAAAATGGTGGCGATAGAAGATTTATGGGGTGGATAATTCCGTATCTTGATCGCATTTCTATTTTAAGAATGTTTCCTTCACATCTTTTTTTTGGGAAAAAATATAACTTAAATACCGGACTGAATGGTTCACATCGGGCCATTGTGCCAATAGGTGTTTATGAAAAGGTGATGCCTCTTAATATTTTAGCGACTCAGCTTTTAACAGCACTTGTTACAAAGGATATTGATAAAGCAATAAAATTGGGAGTGTTGGAACTTGTAGAAGAAGATTTGGCATTATGTACATATGTTTGTCCTGGAAAAATTGATTATACTGTTTTGTTGAGAGAGATGCTTGAGCAGATTGAGAAAGAGGAAGAATAATGAAAATACTAAGAAAAATATTAGATAGCGTAGAACACCATTTTATGCCTGGGGGAAAGTTTGAGCGATTTTATCCTCTCTTTGAAGGGTTTGATACTTTTGCGTTTCAAGTATCAAAACCAGCAAAGGGGCTTGTTCATATTAGAGATGGTATCGACTTTAAAAGTATGATGAGTTATGTCGTTTTAGCAACACTTCCTGTATGGCTCATCGGACTTTATAACGTTGGCCTTCAAGCAAATCTTGCTTTGTTAAAATTGGGAGAAACAACAATTCCTGGCATTCGAGGAGAGATGCTGCATTTGCTCGGTGTTGGTGTTGATCCAGCTTCTATAATTGGATGTTTCCTTTATGGACTTAGTTTTTGGCTTCCAATTTATATTGTTATAAATGTTGCAGGAGGATTTTGGGAGGTTTTATTTTCTATTGTTAGAAAGCATGAGATCAACGAGGGCTTCTTTGTTACCAGCATGCTTTTTTCTTTAATCGTTCCACCAACAGCGCCACTATGGCAAATTGCTATCGCAATTAGTTTTGCAGTTGTTTTTGGGAAAGAAGTTTTTGGTGGGACTGGAATGAATTTTATAAATCCAGCACTTTTGGCAAGAATGTTTTTATTTTTTGCATATCCTGCAGACATCTCTGGAGATTTTGTTTGGATTGCTGTTGATGGATTTTCTGCTCCAACTCTTTTAAGTCAAGCGCACTCTGTTGGAGTTGGTGCACTTCAAAGTGATTGGTGGAGTGCATTCTTCGGCCTTAGGGCCGGTTCTATTGGAGAGACATCTGTAATAGGTGCTTTAATTGGAGCGATATTTTTAATTTATACAGGAATTGGATCATGGAGAATTATGTTATCTGTTTGTATTGGTACATTCTTTATGGCCACACTTTTTAATCTTATTGGTAGTGAAACAAATCCAATGTTAGCAGTAGCACCGATGTGGCATTTTGTTCTTGGAGGATTTGCATTTGGAACTGTTTTTATGGCGACAGATCCTGTGAGTGCATCATCGACAAGATTAGGTCAGTATTTTTATGGATTATTTATTGGCATTCTGGTGGTTTTAATTCGAGTTTTAAATCCAGCATACCCAGAGGGAATGATGTTTGCGATTATCTTAGGAAATATTATTGCTCCAACGATTGATCACCTTGTTGTAATGGCGCATATCAAAAAAAGGGAGGCTTTTTATGGCCGCAACTGATGTAAAAAATACTCTGAAAATTGCAGTAATTCTTTCGCTTTGTTGTGCCATTGCTGTCTGTACAGCCGTTGTGCTATTAAAACCACTACAAGAAGAAAATAAAAAACATGATTTAAAAATAAATGTTTTACTGGCCGCACAAAAGATTTCTGATCGTAATATATCAAAAGAAAAAGTAAATGAACTCTTTAAAAATTTTACTCCAACAATCATAGATCTTGAAACAGGAGAAAAGGTTTCAAATATTGATGTTGAAAAATTTAATGAAAAAGATGCTGTAAAAAATCCCCTACAAAGTATTTCGATCAATGTCAAAGATGATTTAGGAAAAATTAAAAGAAGAGCAAAGTATGCCAAAGTATTTATAGAAAAGGATCAAGCAGGAGAGTTAAAGCAAATTATTTTAAACGTATACGGAAAGGGATTATGGTCTACGATGTATGCTTTTTTATCATTAAATCCAGATGGAAAGACTGTTAATGGTATTAGCTTTTATGAGCATGGAGAAACTCCAGGCCTTGGTGGTGAAGTAGATAACACAAAATGGAAGATGCAGTGGAAAGGGAAAGTTTTAACAGATGATGCCAATGTTCCGATATTTCAAGTTTTAAAGGGTAAAGTAAGTAGCGATGATCCAGCAAGTATACATCAAGTAGACGGCCTTTCTGGAGCAACTCTAACGTCTCGAGGAGTTGAAAACTTGATTTTGTATTGGCTTGGAGAAAACGGTTTTGGAGTTTTTTTAAGAAAAATTAAAGAGCAGGGAGTTCGTTTATGAAAGGAATCAAAAAACTATTTCTTGATCCTGTTTTTAAAAATAATCCGATTGCATTACAAGTTTTAGGTATTTGTTCTGCGCTGGCCGTTACAACAAAACTTGAAACATCGCTTGTTATGTCTGCGGCAGTTACTTTAGTGACTGGATTTTCAAGTTTGTTTATAAGTCTAATTAGAAATAGTATCCCTGGAAATATTAGAATTATTGTGCAAATGACAATTATTGCTTCGCTTGTAATTATTGCAGATCAATTTTTGAAGGCATATTTTTTTGATCTTTCAAAAAGTCTTTCTGTTTATGTTGGATTGATTATCACAAATTGTATTGTTATGGGACGAGCAGAGGGATTTGCAATGAAGAATGCCCCAATACCAAGTTTTATTGATGGTCTTGGGAATGGTCTTGGATATAGCATGATTTTAATTTCTGTTGCGATTTTTCGGGAGCTATTTGGTAGTGGCACTTTACTTGGTTATCAGATTTTTTCTCTTTCTCAAGATGGAGGATGGTATGAACCTAATGGTTTAATGCTTCTTTCCCCAAGTGCATTTTTTCTTATTGGATCTCTAATTTGGATTATCAGATCAATTTATGTTGATCAGATTGAAAAAGATTAAAAAAATTGGCGAGGGTTTATATGGAACACTATTTAAATATAATTATAAATGCAATTTTTATCGAGAACTTAGCACTTTCTTTATTTTTAGGAATGTGTACTTTTTTGGCCGTTTCAAAAAAAGTTGAAACGGCATTTGGGCTTGGAGTTGCTGTCGTTGTCGTGCAGGTAATCACTGTCCCTGCAAATTATTTAATTTATAACTACATATTAAAGGAAGATGCTTTAAGTTTTATTGGTATCTCTGGAATTGATCTAACTTTTTTGGGATTAATTAGCTACATAGGAGTGATTGCTGCGATTGTACAAATACTCGAGATGTTTTTAGATAAGTACGTTCCGAGCCTCTATAACGCTCTTGGAATTTTCTTACCGTTAATCACTGTAAATTGCGCAATTCTTGCAGGATCGTTGTTTATGGTTGAAAGGGATATGAATTTTTCAGAAAGCGTTGCTTATGGTTTTGGTTCTGGCGTTGGTTGGGCCTTGGCCATTGTACTTCTTGCAGGTATTAGAGAAAAAATGAAATATTCTCACGTTCCTCCAGCACTTAAAGGACTTGGAATAACTTTTATAACCGTAGGTCTTATGGCATTTGGCTTTTTGGCTTTTTCAGGAATACAACTGTAAAAAACAAAGAAGGAATTAATAATTATGACATTGGTATTTATTGGCGCAGTGATGTTTACGATAATTGTTTTATTACTTGTTGTGCTTATTTTGTTTGCTCAAAAAAAATTAGTTGCAGCAGGTGATGTGAAACTTATTATCAATAAGGATAAAATAGTTACAATTCCTCAAGGGGGAAAACTTCTAGGAGCACTTGCAGATCAAAAACTTTTTGTATCTTCAGCATGTGGTGGCGGGGGAACATGTGGCCAGTGTAAAGTGCAAATTTTTACGGGTGGAGGAGATCTTTTAGCAACCGAGGCATCACATATAACTAAAAAAGAGATGAAGCAAGGAGTGCGATTATCTTGTCAGGTTCCTGTAAAAAGAGACATGGATATCAAAGTACATGACGAGGTTTTTGGGGTAAAAAAATGGGTTGGTACAGTACGATCAAATAGAGGTGTGGCAACCTACATTAAAGAGCTAATTATCGATCTTCCAGAGGGAGAAAGTGTTCCATTTAGAGCAGGAGGCTATATTCAAATAGAGTGCGAACCACATAAAGTGAAATACAGTGATTTTGTAATCGAGGATATTTTTAAACCAGAATGGGATCAATACAAAATGTGGGATTATGTTTCTGAAGTTTCTGAAACAGTAACAAGAGCGTATTCTATGGCCAATTATCCGCTAGAAAAAGGGATGGTCATGTTAAATGTTAGGATATGCCCACCACCTCCAAATAAAAAAGATGTTCCTTGTGGAAAAATGTCGTCTTATATTTTTTCTTTAAGGCCGGGAGATAAAGTTACAATCTCTGGACCGTTTGGAGAATTTTTTGCTCGCGACAGCGATAAAGAGATGATCTTTGTTGGTGGTGGCGCAGGTATGGCCCCGATGCGTTCTCATATATTTGATCAACTAATGCGACTATCTTCAAAAAGAAAAATAAGTTTTTGGTATGGAGCAAGATCAAAAAAAGAGATGTTTTATGTAGATGATTTTAATAAATTGGCAGAAAAAAATATCAATTTTAGCTGGTACCCTGCTCTATCATCTCCACTCCCAGAAGATGATTGGCAAGGAGATATTGGCTTTATTCACAATGTATTGTTTACAAAATATCTCAAGGATCACCCAGCGCCAGAAGATTGTGAATACTATCTTTGTGGACCGCCTGTAATGAATGAGGCCGTAACCAATATGCTTATTTCTTTAGGTGTTGATCGTGAAGATATTATGTTTGATGATTTTGGCATTTAGTCTTTTTTTTTCTTGTAGTAAAAATAGCAATATTTATACAATTTCAGGGAAGGCAATGGGCACGACATATCATATAAAATATGTCGTAGATGACTTAACAGAAGTTGATTCTAGTGTTCTAAAAAAATGGGTTGATAATTTTTTTAATGACTTTGATAAACGATTTTCTACATATCGAAATGATTCAGAATTAATGCAGTTTAATTTAAGCAAAGATTTAGAGTTTAAAGAGATTTCTGCAGAACTCTTCGAATTATTTGAAATAAGTTATAATCTTTTTAAAAAAACAGATGGAGCATTTGATGTTGGTATTGGACCTTTAATTGAAGTATGGGGATTTGGTAAAAAAAAGGATGTAAAAATCCCAAGTGATCAAGAAATAAATGAAAGATTAAAATATTCCTCAATATCTTTTGTGCAGCTAAATGTTACAACTAGGCAACTACAAAAAAATCATAAAGATATTTTTATAAATTTTTCAGCTATTGCTCCAGGATTTGCTGCAGATAAAATTGGAGAATATTTAAAATTAAGCAAAATTAAAAATTTTATGGTGGAAGTTGGGGGCGAAATTATAACCTTTGGTAAAAAAAGTAAAAATCAAAACTGGACTTTAGGGATTGAAATGCCTCAAAAAAATAATAAAAATAAAATTTTAAAACTTGAAAGTCATAACTACTCTCTAGCTACTTCTGGTTCTTATAATAATTATTATGTAAAAAACAGTAAAAAGTATTCGCATACGATAGATCCAAAAACTGGTAGACCTGTTAATCACTCTCTATTAAGTGTAAGTGTTGTGAGCAAAGAGTCTTGTGCTGCTACAGATGCTTTAGCAACTGCTTTAATGGTTAAAGGAGAGATCAAAGGTTTTGAATTTTCTAATCAAAATAAAATTGCTGCCATTTTTACTTTTGTTGATGAAAAAGGAGCTGTTAAAAGCATAAAAAGCAATGAATTTTTAAATTTAGTAAGAGGTACAAGTGGAATTTATTAAATTAGTAATAATTTGTGTCGTGCTATTTTTTGTATCATTTTCATTCCTTTATTTTAGATTAAAGAAAGGAAAAACAAACTTTAAAGAAAAGTGCGGCAGTACAAATGATTCAAAGGATGTTGGCTGTAAGTGCCAAAATTAATGAACTATTTTTTTGTATTGAGATAAAAACTTATTTGATACCTTTTTAAGGCCATCTTCTCCACTATCTAAATCTTTTAAATCTTCATCAGTAAGCATATCTTTAAATTTATCTTTGATGTGTGCAATCATTGCAGCAGTAAACTGATCATCAGATAAATTTGCACTTAATGAAACTTTTTGTGAATTTTCTGTAGACTGTGTAAATAATTGCATAACTTAAATCCTTGTTATTTTTTTTGCAGTTTATTTAGATTATCTTTTATTTTTATAAGTCCTGATCCCATTTCTAAAACTTTATTTTTTTCTTCTATACTCATTGCTTCAAAATTTTCGTAAGTTACATCTTTACAGTTGTTAATAATAAAATCCTTCATGGCAAGTTTTAAAAGTTGCTTGTGATAGCAGTAATTTAGAGCATTGGTCACTCTGGTTTTCATTATATCGTGAGAAAATGGTTTTTCTAAAAAATCAAAAGCGTGAAGTTTTAGTGCCTCATGAATATGATTTTTATTACCGTAGGCAGTAAGCATTATTGTTATGATGTTTGGATAAAGCTCAGAAGTCTTTTGTAAAAGCTCAAGTCCATTCATCTTAGGCATCATGATATCACTAACAATTAAAGAAACATCGTTATTTTTCAATACCTCCAAAGCATCCATACCATCTTTTGCTTCTAAAATTTTTGACTTACAAAACATAGAAAGTGTTTCTTTGACCAGCATTCTAATATCTTCTTCATCATCTACGATTAAAATTGTTAAATCTTGAAAATCTTGCATATACATTCCATAAAAAATAATAACTAAATGACTATTTTATATCTAATTGCACTTTTTTTTCCATAAAAATAATAAAAAGCCTTTAAAATCAATTTTTGTTAAGGTTGACTTGTTTTGTCTATTGATTTCCTTTGGCCTTAAAGTGCTACTGGCCAAATTTTTATTAAAAATCACCACGACCTATAATTTTTTTTATACTTAAACCGATATAAGCCTCGCTTGTTTGAGCATGAAATCAAATTTTAACAGGAAGGTGTAAAAGATGAAGCCGGGAGAAGAAAAAAATGAAGAAGCTTTGGTCATGGAAAATGATTCAGATGATGGAGCTTTAGACAGTGATGTTTTAGAAAATAAGTTTTTAACATTTAAGATTAAAGATGAGCAGTATGGTGTTGGAATTGAGTATGTAATGGAGATTATCGAAATGATTAAAATTACGCCAATGCCAGAGATGCATGATTTTATCAAGGGGGTTATCAATCTAAGAGGTAAAGTAATACCTGTTATGAGTGTGAGACTTCGCTTTGGTTTAGAAGAAAAAGAGTATGATGCAAAGACTTGTATCATTGTAGTTAAATTAAACGATTTAGAGATCGGCCTAATTGTAGATACCGTGTGTGAAGTTTTAGAAATTCCACAAGATCAAATTCAGCCACCACCAAAACTTAGTAAAAAAGAGGAACAACGTTTTGTTATGGGAATGGGCAAAGTTGGTGATGAGGTAAATATTTTATTAGATGTAGCAAAACTTTTAATGGAAGACGATATATTAAAAAAAATTGCATAAGTTGCAATAAACTCGGGAGTTAATTATGTTTGAAAATTTTACGTTAGCAAAAAAGATTACGTTGGGCTTTGCCCTCATTATTGTTTTGGTTCTTCTTCTTGGTGGAACTGCAATTATTAGATTAATTGATATTAATAATAATTCGCATATTTTAAGTGAGGAGTATGCACCAGCAGTAGATG